>CAJXYI010000057.1 GCA_913063435.1 uncultured Actinomycetales bacterium
TCCTCACCGATCGACACGAGGTATCGCGGTGATTCGGGGATGCGCAGCACGAGCAGCCCGTAGACCAGGGCGGGGACGATCATGGACAGGAACATCCACTGCCACGCAGCGATTCCGAACAGCCAGTCATTGGTCGACTCGCCACCGGCCGCTCCGAGGATGAGCCAGTTGATCAGTCCGGTGGCGAAGATGCCGACGACGATCGCCAGCTGCTGCATCGAGCCCATGCGGCCGCGCAGTTTGGCCGGTGCGATCTCGGCGATGTACATCGGTGCCATCACGCTCGCGACACCGATGCCGGCGCCGCCGATGAAGCGCCACACCGTCAGATCAGTGGCCCCGAAGGGAAACGCCTGACCGATGGCCGAGGCGAGGAACAGCGCCGCAGCGATCAGCATCACGCGGCGGCGCCCGAAGCGTTCAGCCAGGGAGCCGGCGAACCACGCCCCCACGGCTGAGCCGATGAGGGCGATGGACACGACGAATCCGAGTTCGAGGGGGCTGAGTCCGAAGGTCGTCTGGATCGCGGACGCAGCGCCGTTGATGACGGCGGAGTCGTAGCCGAACAGGAAGCCGCCGAGGGCCGCGGTGCCGGCGAGGCCGACAACCCGTCCGGTGCGGTAGTCGTCATCGGTGCCGACCGGTGCGGTCACGGCTCCTCCTTAACGCGAAGGGGCGCTTTCCTCGCCCCTGGTGTGACGTAGTGTGCCTCCTCGCCTAGCCTGCCGTCATGGTTTCGCCCACGACGCCGTCATCGCTCCTCGCACTGGCGGATTCGGCTTCTCCGAGCGAGGGCCGATGGCAGGTCCCCGATGGCTGGCAGCAGGGGCGCGGCGCATGGGGCGGCTTGGTCATCGCTGCGATCGTACGTGCGGCAAGCCAGGCCGAAGCCAGCGCTGGATTCCCGCTCCGATCGGTGCGCAGCGTGTCGGCGCAGATCGTGTCTCCAGTCGTCGTCGGGGAAGCGCTGGTGGACGTGACCGAGGTCCGTCGAGGTTCGGCAACGGCCACGTGGATGGTGACCATCACCAGCGAGAACACCACCGCGGTGCATGCCACCGTCGTGTTCGGAGATGACCGCAGTGGAGAGGCGATCCCGCATCGACCACCGGCACCCGTGCACGTGCCGTCATGGACGGATATTCCACTCGTCGACATCGGGCCGCCCCTGGCCCCGCCGTTCCTGCAGCACCTGCGCATGCGGCCGGTCAGTGGACTGCCCTACACCGGTTCGACCGACGACATCGTGGTGTGGCTGTCCTATCCCGAGGGACACCTGGATGCTGCGGCGATGCTGGCCCTCGTCGACGGTCCCTGGCCGGTGCCCCTCGTGCGGATCTGCGAAGCCCGACCGATGGCCACGTTGTCGTTCATGGCCACAGCCTTGATCGACCCGGCACATCTGGACAGTGATCAGCCCCTGCTGTTCCGCTCGGAGTTGCTCGGCGAAAGCGCCGGATACGCCACGGAGCGGCGCCAGTTGTGGACCCCGGACGGTCGACTCGCGGTGGAGAATCTGCAGTTGATCACGATCATCACATGACAAACGAAGTCGGCACATGAAGAGCGCAGCGTTGCTTCGACGGGTGATCGGGTTGCTCGGCCCCGACCGCAGCGTCACCGAACGTGTCGCCATGTTCGCAGGCGCCGCAGTTGTCGGACCGACCTTCGAGCCTGGCCTACAACCTCGGCGCACGGTCCACCAGGCGATCGCCACGGGCCTCATCTCAACGGGAACGTTGCTCGGTGTCACCCTGGCTCAGAGCGTGATCGAAACGGCCGGACGTGCGATCACGCGGAGGGTGGCCACCCGGGTGGGTTTCCAGATCACCGTGAATTCGGCGGCGGCGTTGGGCGGATACCTGATCGCACGCAGCCTGCCACCGCGCGAAGACGAGTCATTGCGCCGCGGCCTGGTCCGCACCGCCGCTGATCGCACCGGTCGGGTTGCCCAGATCACGACGGTCGCCACTGTGCTCGCGGGTTCGGGTCAGTACATCGAACGCCGCTGGCCGCGATCGTCCTGGGTGAATCGAACGCCGATCGCCATTCCCCTCGGGACGGCCTTCGCCGCATGGCACATCCAGCGGGTGCGTCGACGGATGCGCGACTACAACAACACCTCGCTCGATGGCGTATCGGCGCTACCCTCCCTGGGCCTAGCCGCTGCCGTTGGCTCGGGCGTGTGGCTGCTGCGACTGTCCGAACGCACGGTCGCTCTGGTCGTCACCTACGCCGTGCGACGGGTCGCTCCGGGGCTGACCCCGATTGCCTGGCCCCTCGGGCACCTCGTGTCCATCGCGGGCTTCACAGTGGTCGTGAGTGCGGGCTATCAATACGCCATCCGCCAGGTAGAGCAGGGTGGTTCCGCCATCGAACCTGCCTATCAGGACGCACCCGAGTCGCCGTTCGTCTCGGGCAGTCCCACCAGCCTGGTGACATTCGATTCGCTGTCCCGAGAGGGGCGCCGCTTCGCCAACATGGTGCTGGATCCAGGTGAGATCAGCGAAGTGATGGGTCAACCCGCCCTTGCCCATCCGATCCGCGTTTTCATCGGATTAGCCGCCGCGCCGACGGTCGCCGACCGAGTGCAGTTGGCCATAGACGAACTCGAGCGAACCGGTGCCTTCGATCGGTCGATCCTGTGCATCGCGTCGCCAACCGGATCGGGATACATCAACTATGTCTTCTCTGAGACGCTGGAATACCTCACGCGTGGTGACTGCGCAACGGTCACCCTGCAGTATTCGCTCCGACCATCGTCGCTATCCCTTGATCGAGCCGCTACCGGCATTGAGCAGAACACCGCGTTGCTGCATGCGGTGACCGGATACGTGCGTGGAATGCCGCCGGAGCGGCGACCACGCATCGTGCTATTCGGCGAGAGCCTCGGGGCACAGACGTTGTTGGACATCTATCGCAGTAGGACGTCGACAGCCCTCGATCGCGATCACATCGATGCATCGCTGTTTCTCGGAACTCCTGCGGGCACGCGTTTCGCTCGTGACTGGCGAGCTGATCCAGTTCGCCTAGACCCTGATCGAGTGATGATCGAAGTCGATTCCTTTCCCGAGTTCCAGGTGAACGTATCGACGGCAACCCGTCACGTGCTGCTCACGCACTATGACGATCCGATCCCGGTGTTCTCGCCCCGAATTCTCGTGCGCGAACCGTCGTGGTTGGCCTATCCACCCGAGTCGCGTCCCCCGGGTGTTCCCCGATCGACCCGATGGCGACCGGGCACCACCTTCGTGCTCACCGGTGTCGATCTGCTGAACGCGATGGATGTCGTCCCGGGTCATTTCACCCGGCGCGGCCATGACTACCGGGAAGATATCCCCGACTTCGTGCGTGCGCTCTTCGCGCCGCCGGTCAGCGATGAACAGTTCGCGGCGGTCCAGGGAAGACTGCGGGAGCGTGAGATGCACTGGGCCCGTCAGCGGGTCGTCGCCGAGCAACTGGCTCGAGCCCGAGAAGCCATCGAACGGGAATTGCAGACATGGACGGTGAGTAGTGGATAGCGATCAACCCATGAGCGGACCGCTCAGCGGATTGCGATTCGTGGAGATCGCCGGCATCGGGCCGGCACCCCTGGTGTGCATGGTGCTCGCCGATCTGGGGGCGACGGGAATCCGCATCGATTCCCCGCGACCGGGTTTGAGCATGGGCGATCCCGCACGAGACATCACCCGACGCGGGCGCCCATCGATCACCCTCGATCTGCGAGCCGATGCCGATCGTGCGCAGGCGCTGCGGCTCATCGCTTCGGCCGATGTGCTCATCGAAGGGATGCGTCCCGGTGCCATGGAGCGGCTGCGCCTCGGACCCGATGAGTGCCATGAGGCCAATGCGGCGCTGGTGTACGCGCGGATGACCGGATGGGGCCAGGACGGACCGTATGCACGCGTTGCCGGTCATGACCTGACCTATCTGGCTGCGGCCGGTGTCCTCGCGCACATCGGGCGAC
This sequence comes from uncultured Actinomycetales bacterium, assembly GCA_913063435.1. Lineage (GTDB taxonomy): Bacteria > Actinomycetota > Actinomycetes > S36-B12 > S36-B12 > M55B157. Next base: position 3,968 of record CAJXYI010000057.1, read on the forward strand.
GCGACGCCGCCCCGACCCCACCGTTGAATCTCGTCGCCGACTACGGCGGGGGCGCGATGCTCTGCCTCGTGGGTTTGCTTGCAGCTCTGTGGGAGGCGCAGCGTTCCGGTGTCGGGCAGGTCGTCGATGCGGCGATGATCGATGGCTCATCGTTGCTGATGAGCCTGTTCCATGCGATGCGCAACCAGGGTTTGTGGTCACTCGAACGAGGGGTGAACATCCTCGACTCGGGCGCGCCGTTCTATGACGTGTATCGCACCGCTGACGATGGTTGGCTCGCCCTCGCCTGTCTGGAGCCGCAGTTCTATGCGGCGTGGTTGCAGATCGCGGGGCTGTCTGATGTCGATCTGCCAGTGCAGTACGACATCTCAGGCTGGCCACGATTGCGCGAGGAGTTCACGCGTGTGATCGCGTCACGCACCCGCGAGGAATGGGCCGCGTCAGTGAGTGGAACCGATGCCTGCGCCGAGGTGGTGCTGACGATGGACGAAGCAGCGCGACATCCCCAACTCGCTGCACGGGCCACGATCATCGGCGTCGAAGGGCACGAGGGTGATATCCAAGCAGCCCCCGCGCCCCGCTTCTCGCGCACCCCGGGACGCATCCGCACGGACGCCGAGGTGACCGAACTCCTCCGTGAGTGGGGTTATGAGTCCTGAGAGGTCTTTCGATCTCAGGGTGTCCAGTATCAGGGTGTCCAGGTGAGCAGGCGCGGCATGAGCAGTGCCATGTCGTCGGCGATGCTGCGCGCGCACTCGGTGAACACGTCGATATCGCCACCCGCGGGATCCTCGGTCACCATCCACGATTCCAGCGGTTCCTCCTCGAGCCCCCGGGGCAGGTGCCATGGGTCGACGTCGTGGGCGACGAGTCGGCGCAGAGTCGCGGTTCGATCCGCGGCGTGCGGATAGCGGCGACGGATGTAGCGCACGTGGTCGAGTTCGAATCCGATCACGAGGTCGACGTCGGTCAGGTGAGCAGCGTTGAGCGTGGTGCTGCGGTGACCGGGCGCGCTGACACCCACCGATTCGAGCGCGGCCAGTGTGCGAACGCTCGAGGGCAGGCCGGGGATCGCGAAGGTGCCCGCGGAGTCGATCGACCAGTCCGGCCGGGCCTGACTCAATAGCGCCGCACCGATCACCGACCGGGTCGCATTGCCGGTGCACACGAAGAGCACCCGGGGCGCTGGGTTGATGTCCACGATCCTCGCTAGCCTACGCACATGAGCGGAATCTGCGAGGGGCGCGTCGTCATCATCACCGGAGCCGGACGAGGGATCGGGCGCGAGCATGCGCTGGCCTTCGCCCGTGAAGGCGCCAAGGTCGTGGTCAATGACCTCGGCGGTGCCACGGATGGATCAGGCTCGGATGTCGCCCCCGCTCAGCAGGTTGTCGACGAGATCCGCGCGATGGGTGGCGAAGCGGTCGCGAACACCGACAACGTCGCCGAATGGGATGGCGCCAAAGCACTCGTCGACACTGCATTGGACGCGTTCGGTGGACTCGATGTGGTTGTGAACAACGCCGGGATCCTGCGGGATCGCATGTTCGTCAACATGACACCGGAGGAGTGGGATTCGGTGATCGCGGTCCACCTGCGGGGCACTTTCGCTGTCAGCCGTCATGCGGTCGACTACTGGCGTGCGCGCGCCAAGGCCGGCGAGACCAACGATGCCCGCATCATCAACACCTCGTCGCCTTCGGGGATCTTCGGCAATATCGGTCAGGCGAACTACGGCGCGGCCAAGGCGGGATTGGCGACATTCACGATCATCCTCGCCGACGAACTCGGCAGACTCGGCGTCACAGCGAATGCCATCGCACCGATCGCTCGCACGCGTATGACGGAGAACCTGATGGGGCTGATGGAGGAATCGACCGGAGGGGGCGAGGGCGGCGATTTCGACAGTTTCGATCCGGCGAATATCTCTCCTCTGGTGGTGTGGCTCGGCAGTCCCGAGTCCGCAGACGTCACCGGACGGGTCTTCACGGTCGCCGGTGGTGAGATCGGCGTCGCTGAGGCGTGGATCAAGGGTCCGGTGGCGACGAAGGATTCACGCTGGGAGCCGGCGGAGCTCACGAATGTGGTCCCCGATCTGGTGGCGCGTGCCCGCGCGAACTCCGACATGTCCGGCGCGCCGCGCTCCTAGTCGGAGAAGCCGGACGAACCGCGCCGCGTCAGACGCGAACGGGATCGGAGAGATCCATGGATGTCGCGCGGCGCAGGATGCGCTCGATGTAGTCCTCGGTTTCCGCGAAAGGCGGCACGCCCTCGTAGCGCAGCACGTTGTTGAAGCCAGCGTTGTAGGCGGCGAGCAGATTGATCAGGCGATCACCGGGCACCTCTGCGACCAGCCGGGCGTTGACGCAGTTGAGCGCTGCTGCCGAATGGATGGCGTCGATCGGATTCCAGACGTCGGCGATCCCGTCGCCGTCACCATCGAGGCCGTACTGCTCCCAGGTTCCCGGCATGAATTGAGCCAGGCCCTGTGCACCGGCGGGGCTTTGCGCCTGGGCATCCCAGGAACTCTCCGAGGCGATCTGGGCGGCGAGGATCTCCGGCGGGACCAGGGAGCAACGTTTGCTGGCGTCCACGATGACTGATCGGTATTCGTCGGGGACGTTGGTCACGGCGGCATCGCGCACGCGGTCGTAGCCGCCGAGTGCGACGAAGGCACCCGACGCGATCGTCGCGGTGATCAGGGCCCCCGCCGTCACGGCGGCGATCACCCGGGTCAACGTCGACATAACCCCACGGTAACCCGGGGTGACCTACCGTGGAGACATGACCGCACCCGGCTCGCCGACCCCTGACCGACCCAGCGGGAAGGATCGCAGCAGCGATGTGGATCGTGCGGGTGTCGCCCGGTTGTTCACCCAGGGCCTCGATGAGGCCTTCGCGGCCCTGGGCTGCTTCAACCTCGCCGTCTTCGGCAAGACCGGTTCAGGCAAGTCGACCCTCGTCAACGCGATCTTCGGGGAGCAGGTCGCCCAGACCGGAGTCGGTCAGCCGGTCACCAAGGGGTTGAACTATCACCGCCATCCCGGCGGTTTCCTCGGGTTGTACGACTCCGAGGGCTTTGAAACGGGAACGTCAGGGGATGCGATCTTGGCCGGTCTTCGCCAATGGGTCACCGATCACCGATCGCTGCCCGTTGATCAGCAGATCCATGCCGCGTGGTACCTCGTGCGCTGGTCGGATCGGCGTTTGGAAGTCCCGCAGGAGTCCTTCATCACCGCACTCGACGAGTTGGGTCTGCCGGTGATCGGTGTGCTGACTCAGGTCCCCCAACGTGCAGGAGAGGTTCATCCCGAGGCGATCGAGTTCGCTGAGTACATCGCCTCACGAGGTCTGCCGCTGCGCCCAGATGGCCGAATGATCCCTACGAACGCACTCTCCGATCCGTTCACCGGCAGCGATGTTTTCGGCCTCGACCAGTTGCTGCAGGCCACCTACCAGGTGGTTCCCGAAGTAGCCACCGCTGCGCTGACCGCGGCGCAGATCGTCGACCGGGAGCGTAAAAGACAGGCGGCCCGACGCGTGATCCGCCAGTCGGTCGCTGTCGCCGCCGGAGTCGGCGCGACACCGATCCCATTCTCCGATGCGGCGTTGCTCGTTCCGACCCAAGTCTCGATGATCGCCCGCATCACCGCCGCCTACGGGCTTCCCGCCGGTCGGTCCAAAGCGCTCGCAGCGGTCGCCTCCACTGTCTTGACAGGGGGCGCCACGATGGCCGGTCGCTATCTGGTGACGAACCTGCTGAAGGTCGTCCCCGGTGGTGCTGTCGCCGGCTCGGCGATCTCGGGAACTGTGGCGGCCACGGTGACCCGTGCGGTCGGAGCGGCGTGGATGAGTGTGTGCGAACACGCGATCAGCTTGGAACCCACGGAGCGCGATGACTTTCTTGCCGGGCCCGGACCCCGGCAGCTGTTCACCGCCGTGTTGAAGCGGGGCGGGACGACCGATCTTCGGTGATGATCGGCGAAGGTTGCTACGGTCGGGGCGTGCAGCCGATGATCGGCGGAGAGGCAGGTGCAGCGATGAAGAAGGTCTTCCTGGGTACGGTCGCCCTCGCGGGGGCGGCGGCGGGCGTGGTGGCCTGGCGTCGGCGTCGGGAGGCCGACGAGGTGGCCCGACAGGCTGATGCGTGGGCACAGGGCTTCTCGCAGTTCGCTGACAGCGCCGCTGATTCGGTCTCGTCCGTCGCGACGGGTGCGGCAGGTGTCGTGGATTCTGCGGCGCGCTCGGTGTCCGAGGCGGCTCACACGGCGACCCGTGCCGTGGGGGCTCCGTCCGAACCGGCTGATGTGGTGACATCCACCGCCGCTGCTGCGGGGGCTGCGATCGCGGACGCCGCGGATCGTGCGGATACGACGGCCCACCAGGCCGCGCAGCGCGCTCAACGTGCCGCTGATGAAGCAGCGCGAACCGCGGGTACGGCTGCTGCCACGGCCGCCCAGACTGCTGCTGCGGACTCCGCGGACACGTCGTCGAGCCCTACCCCGACCCCGGCCGACGTGAAGCCGCCGGTGAAGGCCGCGAAGAAGACGCCGGCGAAAAAGGCCGCGGCGAGCAAGGCTCCGGCGAGCAAGGCTCCGGCGAGCAAGGCACCGGCGAAGAAGACCTCGGCACCGAAGGCGCCACCGGGAGCCGCTTCAAAGTCCGCAGCGAAGAAGACCCCGGCGAAGCGCACCCGGCAGCGCACTCATGGCGGCAAGCCGGTAGCCGAAGGTGCGACCGGTGACACACCAGTCGATGACGGAGCGCAGTGATCACGTGATCACCTGGCACAGCGAACCGGAATGGACCGACTCCGATGGTCAGCGCATCCTGGTGCATGCGTTCACCGGATTCCTCGACGCGGGTTCGGCCACCGCACAGGCAACCAAGACGATCATGTCGGGGACCTCTCGGCTGGTGGCGGACTTCGATCTCGACGAGGTGCTCGACTACCGGGCCCGGCGGCCACCGCTGACCTATGTCAATGATCACTTCACCGACGTCGATTGGCCCTCGATTGCGCTGCACGAGGTGAGTGATGACATGGGCCGACGGTTCATGATGCTCACCGGCCCCGAACCCGACTATCGCTGGCAGGGTTTCATTACCGCGGTGCTGCAACTCATCGAACGACTCGATATCGCATTGACGGTCGGATTGTCAGCAGTCCCCTGGCCGACCCCGCATACGCGCCCGACGGGTGTCACGATCCACGGCACCGATCCGCGGCTGTTGCCTGAGGAAGACCCGATGTTGGGGACCTTGCAGGTGCCCGGACATATCGGTGGCCTGCTAGAGCTCCGGTTGGGTCAGGCTGGACGCGATGCGATCGGCATCGCCGCCCAGGTGCCGCACTACCTCGCCCAGGTCGACTATCCCCGGGCCGCGATCACGATGTTGAACGCGTTGCGGGACAACACGGGTTTGACCATCGATGCCGACGATCTGCTGCCGGCCGCCGAGCGCGCGGAGGCTGAGATCGCCGGACAGGTGGAACAGTCGGAGGAGTTCGCCACCGTGCTCGCTGCCCTGGAGCAGCAATACGACCAGGTGATGGCGGTGCGCAGCGAGTCGGTGGACGATCTGCCGACAGCCGATGAGATCGCCGCCCAGGTGGAGCAGTTTCTCGCGCGGATGGACACACGTCGAGATGGCGAGGGTGAGGATCCGACGGCTTGATGACCGTCACGTGCGAACGACGCGCAGCACGTTCATGTCCGGATCGATCGCGCCGCGCACATAGCCGTGCGGCGCTTCAGCACTTGCGGTGAGGAAGTCGACGACGTCGGCGGTGATGAGTTCACCGGGCAGCACGTTGGGCACTCCGGGCGGATAGGCGGCGAGCGAGTCAGCGCTGATACGACCGATTGCTTCGCCCGCTGAGACCACGTCGGTCTCCGCGAAGGCTGCCGTGCGCAGATCCAGGACTCGTTCACCCGGCCGGGGGAGTGCATGGACGACGACATCACGTGCGATTCCGTGGGGGAGTGAGGTGAAAGCACGGATGAGCGCGTACTCGTCGATGCGGCTGCCAGCACCGACGAGTGCGACCACGACGGCGTCGGTGGACATCTCCACATGCACCCCGTGGTCGTGGAAGAGTCGTTGACGGGCCTCGTGTCCGGTGAGGCCGGTGCCACGCGTATCGACGACGAGTCGCAGGGGGTCGATCCCGTGAATCGCAGGGTCGTCGCCGATGTCATCAGTGGCGATCGCGAAGCGTGAATCTGCCCGCAGCACATCGCGAACGCGATCGACAGCGGCGATGCTGTCGGTGATCCGATCGGTTCGGGTGACCAGGTCGCGACGGGCCAGATCGAGGCCGGCCAGGAGTAACGAGGATTCACTCGTCGACGAGGTCATGCGCAGCGCTCTGTCGATATTGGCACCGAGCTCATCGGCGAATTCGCCGTGTCCCAGATGCAGCATCGCCGACTGACCGAGACTGCCGCCGAGTTTGTGCGTGCTGGACACGACAAGGTCGGCACCCAGGCGCAGGGCATTGACAGGCAGGTCGGGATGGAATCCGAAGTGCGCCCCCCAGGCCTCGTCGACGACCAGTGGAACGCCATGGTGGTGGGCGATGCGTGCGAGTCCGCCGATATCGCTCACGGCACCGAAGTACGACGGCGACACCACCCAGGCTGCGCCAGCTTCGGGATGTGCGGCGAGTGCGGCGTCGAGTTCGTCGGGGGTGATGCCGTGGGCCATGCCACGAATCGGATCCACATGCGGCATGACCGTGATGGGGGAGAGTCCGGCCATCGCCATGCCGTCGGTCACCGAGGAATGCATCGACCGCGTTACCACGATGTGCTCACCGTGGTGGCGCAGGGCCAGGCATGCGGTGAGGTTGCCCTGACTCGCCCCGTTGGTGAGGAACCAGGTGCGCCGAGCGCCCCAGGCATCGGCGGCGAGGGCGCGGGCGGCATCGAGGGCGGAGGGTCCGCCATCAGGCTCGGTATCGATCCCATCGGTCAACGGTGGGATATCCCAAGCCAGCGCATCCCCGAGCAGATCGGCGACACCGCGGTCGAGATCGCCGACGTGGCCGGGCACGCCTGCACGCACCTCGATCCGACCCGCGTATCTCTGGAGTGACTCGGCGTAGGGAGCGTGCGCATGCTCGAGCCTGATCGAACGGTTCGCTCGGTGTCGGTCCCGTGGTGCGTCTCGATCCGCTCGCAGGCTCGCCTCGTGGCTCATGACCCCAGGATCACTCCATCGAGAATGAAAGACAATACCCAATAGATGGGAGGAGTACCATATTCAGTATGGAGCCTGTCGAGGGGCGGTCGAAGGAGTCCGGCGCTGACCTGCGCCGCGGGGTCTTCGACGCTGGCATCGATCTGCGCCAGCTCGGGGTCCTGCTGGCCATCGCCGAGACCGGCTCCCTCGCTGCAGCCGCCCGGGCGCTGGTGGTGTCCCAGCCCACCGTCGCCCATCACCTCGATGCCCTCGAGGCCACGGTCGGCACCACGCTGGTCCGGCGCGGACCCCGGGGAGCGGTGCTCACCGATGTGGGTCGGGTGTTCGCGCCCCAGGCGGAGGCGATCATGGATCGGTTGTCCTCGGCGGTCACCGAGGTGCGTGGTTTGGCGACGGCCGGGGTCGCGACGTTGCGCGTGGGAACGTTCTCCAGTGCCGGTGGTGTGCTGCTCCCGGCCGCGATCGGGCAGGTGCGCCGACGCACCGATGTGCGGATCGAACTGCGCGAGGCGGAAACGATCGATCTACTCGCTGACATCGCCGCTGATGCCTTGAACGTCGCACTCGTCTACAACGACTCCACCGAGCCGCTGTCCATCCCCGAGGGTTGGGCCGCCACGACTCTCGGGTGGGATCGCTACGTCCTCGCGATCCCCGATGAGCACCCGCACGACGGTGATGTGATCGATCTCGGCGCATGCGCTGACGATGGTTGGATTCTGTCGCGGCTGGAGGATCCGGCGGCCGATCGTGACCTGCTCGTCGCAGCGGCACGTGCTGGGTTCACCCCGCGCCCGGTGCTGCGCACCGACGACTTCCACGTCGCGCTCGGTTTCGTCGCAGCGGGACTCGGTGTCACCGTCATCCCGCAACTTGCGCTGGAGACTCGCCCCGGCGTTCGCTTCGTCGAGATCAGTGACGCGAGCCTCGGACGCACCCTGGGAGTGGTGCATCCGGTACAGATGCCACTTGCCGTCGAAGTGCTCGTCGAGCAGCTCGTCGCCGATGCACCGAGTGTGTTGAGTCCGACTGCGCTGACTCCCTAGTTATTCCGCAGAGTGCGCGCTACTCCCTATAGTGCGGATGTGGTGCAAGCACTCGAAGACCTTGTGCATCCCAGTTGGGTTCCGATCCTCGACGATCATCGGGCCACACTCGCCGGTCTCGGGGAATTCCTGCGTTCGGAAACCGCTGCCGGACATCGTTGGATGCCATCGGGGGATCGCATCCTGCGCGCTTTCGCCCAACCGCTGTCCGATGTCCGCGTTCTCATCGTCGGCCAGGACCCCTATCCAACCCCCGGGCATGCGGTCGGATTGTCGTTCTCGGTCGACCCGGCGGTCCGGCCGGTGCCGCGCAGCCTGGCCAATATCCACCGGGAACTCGTAGATGATCTCGGTGTGTCCGCACCGACGAACGGTGACCTGTCGGCATGGGCCGATCAAGGTGTGTTGCTGTTGAACCGAGTTCTCACCGTGCGCGCTGGAGAACCGGGCAGTCATCGTCGACGCGGATGGGAAGACATCACGGCCGCGGCGATCGAAGGTCTGGTTGAGCGCGTCGATGAGCCACTCGTCGCGATCCTGTGGGGACGAGACGCGCAGTCGCTCCAGCCGATGTTGGGTGATGTGTCGGTGATCACCAGCGCCCATCCCAGCCCCATGTCCGCCGATCGTGGGTTCTTCGGTTCGCGGCCGTTCAGTCGCGCCAATGCCGCGCTCGCGCAGTTAGGGGATCCCGGTATCGACTGGACCCTCGAGTGAGGTCGTTCACCAGATTTTCATCTTCCATCCGTGGCGGGGGCTTGCGCTTGGGTGCGCCAGCGGGTGGACTAGGGCTATATCGATAGACATCGATGCATTTGTCATCCTGAGTCCCCTGAGAGGCAGTCATGTCGACCATCGATCCCGTGTCCGTCGGCGAATCCCTGAGCGAGCACCAGCGCAATCTCAGCGTCGACCAGCAGACTGCGCTGCATTCCGCAGCGGTACGACTGCGCCAGGATTTCGGACAGTATTTCGGTGCGGAGACCATCGAGCGGTTCCTCACCTCGAGCTACGACCAGTTCGCCTCTCGAGCCTCCTTCGACAACTACCTGCCGCTGTTAGCCGAACGCTTCGCCCGCCAGCGATTGCAGGCGATGCAGCGCATCGAGGCGGACACAGACGGTCCTCCGATCGTGCTCTTCCTGTGCGTGCACAATGCCGGACGTTCGCAGATGGCGATGGGATTCCTGACCGCGTTCGCCGGTGAGAACGCGGTTGCCTGGTCCGGTGGATCAGAACCCGGTGGCATCATCAATCCGGCGGCGGTGGACGCGATGGCCGAGGTGGGCATCGACATCAGTGAGGAATTCCCCAAGCCGTGGACCGATGAGATCGTGCGTGCCGCAGATGTCGTGATCACGATGGGGTGTGGCGATGCCTGCCCGATCTTCCCAGGAAAGCGCTATGAGGAATGGACCCTGGAGGATCCCGCTGGCCTGGGTGTGGAGTCGATTCGACCGATTCGCGATGAGATCGAACAGCGAGTGCGGACCCTGCTCGCGGAGTTGAACGTGGACGTTGTCGAAGTGAATTGATACATCGTGAGACATCCGTCATAATCCATTGCGCTGCAGTGGTTTTTCTCTGAGAGTATTCCCAGGAAAATCGTGTTGGAAACGGTGTTTTGTCCTTGTGTTTGTCAGACCCCCATGATGTACTTGTCTTGCGTGTTCCTCTCCGGCGGATCGGGTCGTGGCTGATCTGGTTTCTCCGACCGGTGGGTGATGATGAGGCGGCGCCGATTGTTCGGTGACCGAAGGGTGAGGGCCGGTGTTCGCGCCGGCCACAGGATGCGGGACACGTCAGCCGAATCAGAGTTGTCCTGTCCGCCTGTCTGGTGAAGGTGCCGCTGCTCATGTCGATCCCGCATATGCCGAATCCCGAGATCCCTGATCCGGGCGCTGCTGATGGGGTGCCTTCTGGTGGGGTGTCGGCGGCGGACCGGTTGGCGATCATCGAGGCCCAGTTGACCGCGCTGGCGGCGATCCCGGCGGCCGAGCGTGCTGGGGGTGATCACCTGTCGTGGGCGCATCAGGTGCTGGGGGTGC
>CAJXYI010000058.1 GCA_913063435.1 uncultured Actinomycetales bacterium
GGCAAAGGCCAGCGCGGCCTGATCGTCTCGCCGCCCAAGGCCGGCAAGACGATGGTGCTGCAGGCGATCGCCAATGCCATCACGGCGAATAACCCCGAGTGCCACCTCATGGTCGTCCTCGTCGATGAGCGTCCTGAGGAAGTCACCGATATGCAGCGATCGGTCAAGGGCGAGGTCATCGCTTCGACCTTCGACCGCCCCGCAGAGGATCACACGATCATCGCTGAGTTGGCCATCGAGCGCGCGAAGCGCCTCGTCGAACTCGGCCACGACGTCGTCGTCCTGCTCGATTCGATGACGCGGCTGGGCCGCGCCTACAACCTCGCCGCTCCTGCTTCGGGTCGCATCCTCTCCGGAGGTGTCGACTCGACCGCCCTGTATCCGCCGAAGCGATTCTTCGGAGCCGCTCGCAATATCGAGAACGGCGGATCCCTGACGATCCTGGCTACCGCGCTCGTCGAGACGGGTTCGCGGATGGACGAGGTGATCTTCGAGGAGTTCAAGGGCACCGGCAATATGGAGCTCAAGCTCGACCGCCGCCTCGCCGATAAGCGGGTGTTCCCCGCCGTCGATGTCGATGCTTCGGGCACCCGCAAGGAGGAGCTGCTGCTCGGCGCTGACGAGTTGAAGGTCGTGTGGAATCTCCGCCGAGTTCTGCACGCCCTCGATCAGCAGCAGTCCATCGAACTGCTGCTGACCAAACTGCGGGAGACCAAGAGCAACTACGACTTCCTCCTGCAGGTGCAAAAGACCACACCCTCAGTCACCGGGAGCGAGTCCGAGGACTGATCGGGCCCAGCGCTGCCGCTGGGGTACCCTTGTCCACCGGCGCGGTTCACCTCGAGGAACCCCTTCTTGGACCCGCGACGCATGAATTCACCACGAGGAGCCACCATGAAGTCGGGCATCCACCCCGAGTACGTCGAGACTCAGGTCACCTGCACCTGCGGTGAGACGTTCACGACCCGCAGCACCGCGAAGAACGGTGTCATCCACGCCGACGTCTGCTCGGCCTGTCACCCGTTCTACACCGGCCGGCAGAAGATCCTCGACTCCGGTGGTCGCGTGGCGAAGTTCGAGAAGCGCTTCGGCAAGAAGTCCTAGCAGGACGTGTTCGACGCCTGCGTCGAGCTCGTCGCCGAATTCGAGGCCGCGCAGACTCGCCTGTCGGATCCCGCGCTGCATGCTGATCAGGCGCAGGCGCGCAAGCTGGCGCGTCGCCATGCCGAACTGAAACCCATCGTCGAGGCCTATCGCGAGTGGGTGAGCCTCGGCGATGATGTTCAGGCTGCACGCGAACTCTCTGTGACCGACTCAGGATTCGCCGAGGAGGCTGAAGCACTCGAGAATCGTCGGGAGGAGACAGCCCAGCGGCTTCGGGCATTGCTCGTGCCCCGAGACCCGCTCGACGACAACGACGTCATCCTCGAGATCAAAGCCGGCGAAGGCGGCGAGGAATCTGCGTTGTTCGCCGGTGACCTGCTGCGGATGTATCTGCGATACGCGGAATCTCGAGGATGGCGAACCGAGATCCTCGACGCGGAGGAATCCGATCTCGGTGGCTACCGTGATGTCGCCGTCGCGGTGAAGTCGAAGGGCACCCCGGGCCCGGGCGAGGCGCCCTATGCGCGACTGAAGTTCGAAGGCGGTGTCCACCGGGTGCAGCGGGTTCCGGTGACCGAGTCCCAGGGGCGCATCCACACGTCCGCCGCGGGAGTCCTCGTTCTTCCCGAGGCTGAAGAGGTCGATGTCACGATCGACCCGAATGATCTGCGCATCGACGTCTACCGCTCATCCGGTCCCGGTGGCCAAAGTGTCAACACCACCGACTCGGCCGTGCGCATCACGCATCTGCCCACCGGTGTCGTCGTGTCCTGCCAGAACGAGAAGAGCCAACTGCAAAACCGCGAGCAGGCGTTACGCATCCTGCGTGCGCGGTTGCTGGCGATGGCGATGGAGGAGCAGGCCCAGGCGGCCTCGGATAGCCGGCGTGCCCAGGTCCGCACCGTCGATCGCAGCGAGCGCATCCGCACCTACAACTTTCCGGAGAACCGGATCAGCGACCATCGGGTCGGCTACAAGGCGCACAACCTCGATCAGGTGCTCGCCGGTGAACTCGACCCGATCGTCCAGGCGTGCCAGAGTGCGGACATGGCCGGTGCGTTAGAAGGTTCGGGGGAGTGAGCGGCACCCCGGGATTCTCTGACCGCATCGTCGCCGGTTGGGTCTCCATGCGAGATGTCCTCACCGATGCCGAACGCCGCCTCACCGCGGCGGGTGTGGTGAGTCCCCGCACCGATGCGGCCATCCTCGCCTCCCACGTCACGGGAATCCCGCGTACCCGGATGCTGCTGCAGGATGAGATGAGCGGTGAGCAGCGAACGGCCTTCGAGCGGTTGCTGACCCGCCGAATGGCGCGGGTGCCGCTCCAGCATCTGCTCGGCGTGGCGGCCTTCCGGCATCTGGAACTCGCCGTGGGACCGGGTGTGTTCGTACCGCGGCCAGAGACCGAACTCGTGGCTGAAGCCGGCATCCTCGCTGTGAACGGAGTCGATCATCCGGTTGCGGTCGATCTGTGCACCGGGTCGGCTGCTATCGCGTTGGCGCTGGCCACCGAGGTGAGCGGCACCGAGGTATTCGCGGTGGAAATCGATCCTGCTGCGCTGGAGTGGGCGCGGCGCAACATCGATGTGCATCAGCCGGCGATCGACGATCGAGGATCGCGAGTGCATCTTCTGCACGCTGATGCCACGAGGGTCGCGCAGGAGGGCGGGTTGCTGGCTGATCGCCGAGCAGCGGTCGATCTCGTCGTGATGAATCCGCCGTATATCCCCGAGGATGCGACGCCGAGCGAACCGGAGGTTCGCGACCATGAGCCGCGCATAGCCCTATTCGGCGGAGAGGACGGTTTGGACGTCGTGCGGGGGTTGCTCGTGACGGCGGTCGATCTGCTGCGACCGGGTGGCATCGTCATCATCGAGCACGCCGATCGCCAGGGGGAGGCGGCCGGTGATGCGGGGGTGCCGGGTCTGATGCGCGAGGGTGACACGGCGGCTGCCTGGACCAACGTGCGCGATCATCTCGATCTGACCCGCAGGCCCCGCTACACCACGGCGGTGCGCACAGCCTGGGAATCGTGAACCATGGCGATCGTGATCGACTGCGGGACGAGTCCGTGCGCAGAGCGTGATCGCGGTATCACCGCCGCTGCCGCCGCGGTCCGCCGCGGCGAACTCTGCGTGCTACCGACCGAGGCGGCATACGGTGTTGCGGCAGACGCATTCTCACCTCGCGCGATCAGCCGGTTGCGCGATGTCAAGGGTCGGGGACCCGATCTGCCGCTGCCGGTGCTGGTGGCCTCAGTGCGGATGGCGGAGGGCATCATCACCGGCTTGAGCTCCCAGGCTCGCGAACTCATCAGCGCATGCTGGCCCGGTCCGTTGACGCTGATCGCTCGTCAGCAACCGACCCTGATGTGGGGGTTGCAGGCCGACACGCTTCAGGTTCGGATGCCGCTGCATCCCCTGGCGCTAGCCCTGATCGAGGTCACCGGTCCACTGGCGGTGACGACCGCGAACCGTGCGGGGGCCGCCCCGCCGCGGACCATCGAGGCGGCCCAGGCTCAACTCGGCGACGATGCCTCCGTGTACCTCGATGCCGGTCCCGCGGAGGCGACCCAGCCGAGCACTGTGGTGGAAGTGACGGATGAGGTCCCTGTGGTGTGGCGAGCCGGCGCCTTCGGTTTCGACGCGCTGCAGCGATGGGTTCCCGGCATCATCGATGCGACCGCAGAGGAGGCGTAGACTCGAGCGGTCGCGTCCCAGAAGAATCACAGCCCAGACGAATCACACCCTGACCGTGGAGGCAGTCGTGTCCTTCCTTGATCCTCGTCTCGACCCTATTGACCCTCCCTTCTGGGGACCGGACTTCGGTGCGTTGATCGCCGAGGATCCCGAGATCGCCGGCATCATCATGTCCGAGCTCGATCGCGCTCGCAGCGGGCTGCAGCTGATCGCGAGCGAGAACTTCACATCCCCGGCCGTTCTCGCAGCACTCGGGTCGACGCTGTCCAATAAGTACGCCGAGGGCTATCCGGGCAAGAGGTACTACGGCGGATGCGCCGAGGTCGACCGCGCCGAAACGATCGGTATCGAACGGGCCAAGGAACTGTTCGGGGCAGAGCATGCGAACCTGCAGCCGCACAGCGGAGCGAGTGCGAACATCGCCGCGTACGGAGCATTCGTCAAGCCTGGTGAGACCGTGCTCGCGATGAGCCTTCCCCACGGTGGCCATCTGACGCACGGATCGAAGGTCAACTTCTCCGGCAAGTGGTTCGACATCGTCTCCTACGGCGTGCGTGAGGACACCGAGACGATCGACTACGACGAGGTTCGCAGTCTCGCGTTGAACCACCGTCCGAAGATGATCATCGCCGGTGCCACGGCCTATCCCCGGTTGATCGACTTCGCGGCCTTCCGGTCCATCGCCGACGAGGTCGGCGCGATCTTGATGGTCGATGCGGCGCACTTCATCGGTCTTGTCGCGGGCAAGGCGATTCCCAGCCCGGTGCCCTACGCCGATGTCGTCACGTTCACCACGCACAAGGTGCTGCGGGGGCCGCGTGGCGGCATGATCTTGAGCAAGGCCGAGCATGCTGCAGCCTTGGACAAGGCGGTATTCCCGATGATGCAGGGTGGTCCGCTCATGCATGCGGTCGCGGCGAAGGCCGTCGCGCTGCGCGAAGCGGCGACACCGGAGTATCAGGCGTATGCCGCACAGGTCGTCACGAACGCCCAGGCACTCACCTCGGCGCTGGAGGCCGAAGGGATGCGCCCGGTGAGCGGTGGCACCGACACCCACCTGTCACTGCTGGATCTGCGTGCCCTCGATGTCACCGGCACGGAGGCCGAAGCTCGCTGCGATGCCGCTCACATCACGTTGAACAAGAACGCGATTCCCTATGACCCGCAACCACCGGCGGTAGCGTCGGGGATTCGGGTCGGCACCCCTTCGGTCACCACCCAGGGGATGGGGCCGGACGCGATGGAGCGGATCGCGGCGCTCATCAGCCGAGCTGTGCGTGAGCCTGCGGCTTCGGCGGAGGTCGCGGGTCAGGTGAGCGAACTCGTGGCGCAGTATCCGGCCTACGCCCCTCAACCGGTGACCGTCTGATCACGGGCGAGGACGTCTAAGCCGTGCGCGAGTATCTGCTGTGCCTGCTCGCCGCGGCCGCCGTCACGTACCTGACGGTTCCGCTCAGCCGGAAGCTCGCGCTGCGCTGGGGTGCACTGGCCGAGGTACGTGATCGTGATGTCCATGACAAGCCCACTCCGCGGCTAGGCGGATTGGCGATGTTCGCCGGATTGGCCGTCGGGCTGCTCCTGGCCAGCAAGTTGCCCTTGATGAGCACGGTCTTCGTCGATGGTGCACGGGTTCCGCTGGCACTGCTCAGCGGAGCGGCCATCATCGTGCTCCTCGGTGTCATCGATGACCGCTGGAGCCTCGCAGCGCCCACCAAGTTCGCCGGACAGGTGCTGGCAGCCTCGGTGATGGCCGTGCAAGGGATCGCCATCATCTGGTTGCCGATCGGTGGAACCCTCGTCCTCGATCCGGTGACCAGTGTCCTCCTCACGGTCCTCGTGGTCCTCGTCACCATCAACGCCATCAACATGGTCGATGGGCTCGATGGCTTGGCGGCGGGAATCGTGGGGATCGCGGCGATCGCGTTCTTCGCCTACTCGTACCTGCTGTCCGTGGAGATCGGCTTCGAACGCGCGACGATGGCGACGTTGATCTCGGCCTTGCTGGCGGGGATGTGCCTGGGCTTCCTCCCGCACAACGTCTTCCCGGCGCGGATCTTCATGGGGGATACCGGATCGATGCTGCTGGGTCTGCTGCTGGCAGCCAGCATCATCACGCTCTCGGGGCAGGTCGATCCCAGTGCCATCGAGGGCGGCACCCTGCTGCCCGCCCTGCTGCCCATCCTGCTGCCGCTGGCGGTGATGGCCGTGCCGCTGCTGGACCTCGCGCTCGCGGTCGTACGTCGCACCCGCCGCGGACGTTCTCCGTTCGCCCCCGATAAGCAGCACATGCACCACCGGTTGCTCGAGGTCGGCCACAGCCAGCGCCGCGCGGTGCTGTTGATGTACGGCCTGGCCGCGGTCATCGCCGGGACCGCGGTGGCCCTGGCGTTCGTACCGGTCGGATACGCCCTGATCATCCTGGCGTCGGGAATGGCCCTGCTGATCATGGCCGTCATCTGGCCGCGTCTCGGTCAGTCGCGATCGGCCGAAGCGGTGGAGGATAGGTTGATCGGGTGACCGAGGAACCAGCCGGGCCCCTCCCGGGTGTGCGCAAGCCCATGACGGCGGTGCTGCGGTGGGGGACCACCGGTTCGATCGTGGCGATGATCCTTGCCGGACTCATCGGCTGGCTGGTCGCAGGGTCGCAAGGATTCTGGGGTGGGATTCTGGGCATCGTCATCCCCGTCGCGTTCTTCTCGATCACCGTCATCGTTGCCCTGGTGACCCTGCGGGTGAATCCGCAGGTCTTCGGTGCGGCGATCCTGGGTTCCTGGGTGGTCAAGATCGTCCTGCTCATCGCCGTTCTCGCTTTATTGAGCGGGGCGGATTTCTACAGTCGCACAGTGTTTTTCATCGCTTTCGTGCTCGGCACGATCGGCTATCTGCTCACCGAGGCGATCATCGTCATCAAGACGCGGGTCCCCTATCTCGAACCGCGCGAATCCAGCGACTGACGACACGATCCGGGCCTGATCGCGCATGTGCTAGTTTCAGGTTCGGTGAAGGACCAACCGGCACATCGCTCCGGACCGCCGATCTCGGGTCGGGGAGATGAGTTCGTCTGGTCCATGGTCGGAACCCTCGTCGGAGGCCCGCTCGTATGGGGCCTGATCGGCATGGGAATCGATCACCTCGCCGGTACCACCCGGGTCTTCCTCCCGATCGGTGTCGTGTTGGGGTTCGTCACTTCGGTGCTCGTCGTGTACATCCGATATGGTCGCGATTTGTGACCGCTGGACCTAAGGCTGTGGGAGACCTTCGTTGCTGACCGCGAGTGCGTTGATGGCGGCCGAGGGTGACGGCTTTACCCCCCCGTCCGTCGGTGAGTTCTTTCCCGGCGAACTGATATTCGTGGGTACGCCCTTCGCCATGACCCGCATCAACCTGATGGGTTTGCTCATGGC
Source organism: uncultured Actinomycetales bacterium (assembly GCA_913063435.1). Lineage (GTDB taxonomy): Bacteria > Actinomycetota > Actinomycetes > S36-B12 > S36-B12 > M55B157. The sequence goes on from CAJXYI010000058.1 coordinate 7,208, forward strand.
CGGTGTCGTGAGCCTGTTCTTCGTGGCTGCCTTCGCCCGGCCGAAGCTCGTGCCGCGGGGTGTGCAGAACCTCGGTGAGATGGCGATCGACGTCGTCCAGAAGAACGTCATCGACGAGGCCCTGGGTGAAAAGGGTAGGAAGTACGCGCCCTACCTGATCTCGATGTTCTGGCTGCTGTTCGCGTTCAACATCACCGGCATCCTGCCGACCATGCACCTGGCGGTGTCAAGCATCATCGCCATCCCGCTGATGTTCGCGGTGATCGCCTGGTTCGTGTTCAACATCCAGGGGATTCGCGCCAATGGGTTCCTCCATTACCTGAAGAACAACCTGTTCCCCTCGGGCATCCCCTGGCCGATCTACTTCCTGGTCACCCCCATCGAGTTCGTCTCGACGTTCATCCTGAGACCGCTGACGCTGACGATCCGATTGCTGGCCAACATGATGGCCGGCCACCTGCTCCTGGTGCTGTTCTTCTCTGCCACGAGCGCCCTGCTCCTCGCCGATGGTTTCCTCAAGGTGTTCGCGATCCCCTCATTCCTCATGGGCTTCGCCTTCACCCTGTTCGAGATCCTCATCGCGATCCTGCAGGCCTACATCTTCACCCTGTTGACCGCCGTCTACATTGAAAGCGCAACGAGTGAGGAGCATTAGCCCCCAGAACTCGAGTACCCGTCTCGAGTGCTAACCAGAAAGGAAAGTCCGTGGAGTTGCTCGCAGAAGTCTCCGGTAACGTCAATGCCATCGGATATGGCCTGGCTGCCATCGGCCCCGGTATCGGCATCGGCATCCTGGTCGGCAAGGCCCTCGAGGGCATCGCTCGCCAGCCCGAGGCAACCAGCGTCCTGCGTACGAACATGTTCCTGGGCATCGCCTTCACCGAGGCCCTGGCCCTCATCGGCCTGGTGGCCGGCTTCCTGTTCGTCTAGATCAATCGATGCCTGCTCTCGGGTTCCGGTTTTGCGGCTACCTGAGCGAAGGCCCGACACGAAGGTCACGGTGAGATGAGACTACTTGCTGCAGGGGGAGACGCCCCCGAAGGCAGCGCGATCCTTTTTCCAGCGGCCTACGACCTGATCTGGGGTGGGTTGTCGTTCGTCATCGTCCTGCTGCTGTTCTGGAAGTTCGTGCTGCCTCGGATGAAGAAGGTCATGGAGGAGCGGTCCGAACTCATCGAGGGCGGTATCGCCCGTGCGGAAACAGCGCAGGCGGAGGCGGAGAAGGCACGCGAGGAATACCGCGCCGCGTTGACCCAGGCTCGTGAGGAAGCAGCTGCCATCCGGGCGCAGGCCCAAAGCGATCGGGCGTCGATCGTAGAAGAGGCACGTACCGAGGCTCGCAACGCTGCCGCATCGGTGACCGCGCAGGCAGAGGCGGCACTGGCCGCCGAGCGTGCGGCGGTGTCCACCCAGCTGACGCGCCAGGTCGGCGAGGTCGCCATCACCTTGGCCACCAAGATCGTCGGTCAGAGCCTGTCCGATGACGCCCGGGTGCGCGCCACGGTCGACGACTTCCTCGAGACTCTCGAGGCGCAGGCTCGTGATCAGGCCCGTGACGGAGCGTCCGATCGGGGGGCGAACGCCTGATGCTGGGAGCCAGTCGGGACAGCGTTGCGGTGTTGACGCGCGCCCTGGCCGAGCGCGAGAGCGCTGGGTTGCCGGGCGATCTCTCCGAGCAGGTGTATTCCGTGGCCGACCTGTTGGGCCGCGAGAACCAGTTGCGCACATCGCTGGCCGACTCCGGCCTGCCCGAGCAGTCCCGTCAGTCCCTCGTTCAGTCCCTACTGGCCGATCGTGTGTCGGCATCGACGGTCGAATTGGTCTCCCTCGCGGTCAGCCAACGATGGTCCACGGACATGGATCTCGTGGTCGGACTCGAAGCCTTGGCCGCCCAGGCGGCGTTCGCCCGAGCCCAAGCCGAAGGCACCCTGGATGCGACGGAGGAGGAGATCTTCCGGTTCGGACGGGTCGTGGATGCATCTTCGGATCTGCAGATGGCGCTGACCGATCCCGCACTTCCCGCCTCGACTAAAGGTGCGATCGTCGACACCCTGCTGGAGGGTCGATCCACCGAGGCGACCCGCCAGGTCCTCGGTTACGCCGTGGGGCACCTTCATGGAGCGCGCCTCGACACGGTGATCGATGACCTCTCCCGCGCAGCCGCCGCGCAACGCGAGCGCGTCGTGGCGGAGGTCAAGGTCGCCGCGCCCCTCGAGCCGAGCCAGCACGATCGACTTGTCGCAGCCCTGTCGACGATGACTGGGCGCCAGGTCCGGTTGAACGTGGCGATCGACCCCTCCGTCCTCGGCGGGGTATACGTCGCGATCGGCGATGACATCATCGATGGAACGGTCGCCACCCGCCTCACCCAAGCACGCCGAGCGATGCTCGATTCCTAGCCCGAACACCCGTGGAACCGCCGACGAGGAGTCGGCCCGACGAAAGAGAGCAGGCACCATGACGGAGCTGACGATCCGGCCGGAGGAAATCCGGAGCGCGATCGAGCGGAACGTCGAGGAGTACTCGCCGACCACCGCTCGTGAAGAAGTGGGTCGCGTCATCGAGACCGGTGACGGAATCGCCCGCGTCGAGGGTCTGCACTCGGCCATGACCAACGAACTGCTCGAGTTCGAAGGCGGCCTGCTCGGCATCGCGCTGAACCTCGACGTTCGCGAAATCGGTGCGGTGCTGCTCGGTGATGGATCTGCCATCGAGGAGGGCCAGGCCGTTCGACGCACCGGTGAGGTGCTGTCGGTTCCGGTGGGCGATGGATACCTCGGTCGAGTCGTGGATCCGCTGGGCAATCCCATCGACGGTCAGGGCCCCATTGCCACCGAGGATCGCCGAGCGCTGGAGCTGCAGGCTCCGACGGTCGTGCAGCGCCAGCCGGTCAATGAGCCGCTGCAGACGGGTATCAAGGCGATCGACGCCATGACCGCCATCGGGCGCGGCCAGCGCCAGCTCATTATCGGTGACCGTCAGACCGGCAAGACGGCGGTGTGCATCGACACGATCATCAACCAGAAGTCGAACTGGGACAGTGGCGACCCCACCAAGCAGGTTCGCTGCATCTACGTGGCGATCGGCCAGAAGGGCTCCACGATCGCCTCTGTCCGCGGGGCGCTCGAGGAATACGGCGCGATGGAGTACACCACCATCGTCGCGGCACCCGCATCCGATCCCGCGGGCTTCAAGTACCTCGCCCCCTACACCGGCTCGGCGATCGGCCAGCACTGGATGTACAACGGCAAGCACGTCCTCATCGTGTTCGATGATCTGTCCAAGCAGGCCGAGGCCTACCGCGCCGTGTCGCTGCTGCTGCGTCGTCCGCCGGGCCGCGAGGCCTATCCCGGTGATGTGTTCTATCTGCACTCCCGGTTGCTGGAGCGTTGCGCGAAGCTGTCGGACGAAATGGGTGGCGGCTCGATGACGGGCCTGCCGATCATCGAGACGAAGGCGAATGACGTCTCGGCGTTCATTCCGACCAACGTCATCTCCATCACCGACGGGCAGTGCTTCTTGGAATCGGACCTGTTCAACTCCGGTGTCCGTCCCGCCATCAACGTCGGCATCTCGGTGTCTCGCGTCGGTGGCGCCGCCCAGCCGAAGGCGATGAAGAAGGTCGCCGGCCCGCTGCGGCTGAACCTCGCGCAGTTCCGCGAGCTCGAGGCCTTCGCGGCCTTCGGCTCGGATCTCGACTCGGCGTCCAAGTCGCAGCTGGCGCGTGGTACCCGCCTGGTGGAGTTGCTCAAGCAGGCCCAGTACCAGCCACTGGCCATGGAGCGCGAGGTCGTATCCGTGTGGTCGGGAACGACCGGGCGGCTCGACGATGTGCCCGTCGAGGACATCCGTCGCTTCGATGCGGAGTTCCTCGACTACCTCGGTCGAGAGCATGCCGGCATCTTCGACTCGATCCGCCAGACCTCGGATCTGTCCGATGACACGGTGTCGCTGCTGGACTCTGCGATCAAGACGTTCAAGACGCAGTTCACCACGAGCAGCGGTGAGCTGCTGGTCAAGGACGAGCCGGTCGAGGCAGTGGCCGAAGAAGACATCGATCCCACCCAGATCACCGTGAAGAAGCGGGGATAGTCCATGGGCGCGCAGCTGAGGGTCTACCGACGGCGAATCCGATCGGTACAGGCGACGAAGAAGATCACCAAGGCGATGGAACTCATCGCTTCTTCGCGCATCGTCAAGGCCCAGCAGCGACTCGACGCCTCCCTGCCGTACCTCACGAATCTGCTCGATGCGATCTCCGCCGCCGCGTCCCATGCTTCTGATATCTCCGCGCATCCGCTGATCGCCAAGGCCGAACGCCAGGATCGAGCGGCGGTCCTGGTGATCACCGCCGATCGCGGACTCGCCGGTGCCTACTCGTCCAACGCCATCAAGGAGGCGGAGGGCCTCACTCGCACCTTCACCGAGAAATCCATGGAGACCGTTCCCTACGTCGTCGGTCGCAAAGGCGTGTCGTTCTATCGGTTCCGCAATCGACCGATGGGCGGGGAATACACCGGTTTCACCGATCAGCCCACCTACGAGGACGCTCGGCGTATCGGTGAGGATCTGCTCACCCGGTTCCTCCAACCCACCGACGAAGGCGGTGTGGACGAGATCCACATCGTCTACACGTACTTCAAGAACATGGCCTCGCAGGAGGTCCGGGTGCGCCGGGTGCTGCCTCTCGAGGTCGTCGACGAGGTCGTCGACTCCGCCGTGGGTGGCGAGGTGTTCCCGCTGTATGAGTTCGAGCCCAGCCCCGATGCTGTTCTCGACGCGCTCCTTCCCCGCTATGTCGAGCAGGCGGTCTACAACGCGCTGCTGATGTCGGCGGCCAGCGAGCATGCGGCACGCCGGCGGGCGATGAAATCCGCCACCGATAACGCCGAGGAACTCATCCGTGCCCTGACCCGCCAGGCCAACCAGGCCCGGCAGGCCGAGATCACCCAGGAGATCAGCGAGATCGTCGGCGGAGCCGACGCGCTGGCCTCCGCCTAACGAACCGCGCACCACGAATCGAAGGAGAACCGATCCCATGACTGCCACGATCGACACTGCGGCCGCCGACCAGGCCGATGCCCCAGCAGTAGGTCGCGTCGCTCGAGTGACCGGACCGGTCGTCGATGTCGAGTTCCCCGTCGAGGGCATGCCCGAGCTGTACAACGCCCTCACCACGACCGTCTCCTTCGACGAGGGTGAAGAAGGTGGCGGCACGTTCACACTGACCCTCGAGGTGGCCCAGCACATCGGCGACAACATGGTGCGCGCGATCTCGATGCAGCCCACCGACGGTCTGGTTCGCGGTGCACCGGTGCAGGACACGGGAGCGCCGATCTCGGTGCCCGTGGGTGATGTCACCAAGGGTCACGTGTGGAACACCCTGGGTGTCCCGCTCGATGTGCCCGAGGCCAGCCTCGACATCAAGGAGCGGTGGAGTATCCATCGTCAGGCCCCCGCCTTCGATCAGCTCGAGGCCAAGACCGAGGTCTTCGACACCGGCATCAAGGTCATCGACCTGCTCACCCCTTACGTCAAGGGCGGCAAGATCGGCCTGTTCGGTGGTGCAGGCGTCGGCAAGACCGTGCTCATCCAGGAGATGATCTATCGCGTCGCGGAGAACTTCGGCGGTGTGTCGGTGTTCGCCGGCGTGGGAGAGCGCACCCGCGAAGGAAACGACCTGTTCTTGGAAATGACCGAGTCGGGCGTCATCTCCAAGACCGCCCTGGTGTTCGGCCAGATGGACGAGCCGCCGGGCACCCGCCTGCGCGTCGCTTTGACCGCACTGACGATGGCCGAGTACTTCCGCGATGTGCAAAAGCAGGACGTGCTGCTGTTCATCGACAACATCTTCCGGTTCACCCAGGCCGGTTCCGAGGTCTCCACCCTGCTGGGCCGCATGCCCTCGGCCGTGGGATACCAGCCGACCCTGGCAGACGAGATGGGTCAGCTGCAGGAGCGGATCACCTCCACGCGAGGGCACTCCATCACCTCGCTGCAGGCGATCTACGTCCCTGCCGACGATCTCACCGACCCGGCACCGGCGACGACGTTCGCCCACCTCGACGCGACGACGGTGCTGTCCCGGCCGATCTCCGAACTCGGCATCTACCCCGCGGTCGATCCGCTCGACTCCACCTCGCGCATCCTCGATCCCCGCTACATCGGTGACGAGCACTACCGGGTCGCTGCCCGGGTGAAGGAGATCCTGCAGCGCTACAAGGATCTGCAGGACATCATCGCCATCCTCGGTATCGACGAACTCTCCGAGGAGGACAAGATCATCGTCGGCCGCGCCCGGCGTATCCAGCGGTTCTTGTCGCAGAACATGTTCGTGGCCGAGGCCTT
>CAJXYI010000059.1 GCA_913063435.1 uncultured Actinomycetales bacterium
CACTCAGGCAGTAGACGTTGCGGAATCCTGGCGGCATCGAGTGCCTCCCACACGCGCACGAGTCCGCGACCGGCACCCAGGAGGGAAACCAACGAGTCTCTGGCGCTGCGCGACCACGGCTGCTCCAAGGGTGGACAACGCTGCGCTAACCGCGCAACAGCGGCCGGTGACAGTGGCAACCCCGCCTGTGCTGCCGCAGCAGCAGCGCGCAAAACGAGAACCGGATCTTTCTCGGGCCGAGCGGATTCGGCGAGGGTGACCTCACCCTCGTGCACGACGACGCCCTCGGCGAGGGGCACTCGCTCCGGTCCGAGTTGGCGGACTCGACGCCGTAGCCGCAATCCTCGGGGACGTGCGGTCAATCGTTCGATGCGGTGCCACATCACATCACTGGCGTATCCCACCGCTCGGGCGGCACTCGACACCGACCGCAGCAATTCATCGGGATCATCGATGCCCAATCTGTGTGCGACAGCACTCTGGTCTTGGAGCGATAGTCGATCGTGTGGGCGCTGTCGGACATGAACGTGATGCTCATGCAGTGCATCACGAACCTCGATGATGCGCTCGTGCGCTTCGATCAGCCCGGTACGTGGCACATCCGTAACCCACGAGGCTGCTACTGCTCGCAGGACCGTCGCATCTCGAATGCCTCCGTAGGCTTCCTTGAGGTCCGGTTCCAGAACATGGGCGAGGTCGCCGTACTTCTGCTGCCGATGGCGCACGAACTCGTGCAGTTCACCCAGTCTGCGCGGAGCCAGCGCCCGCCAATCCGAAAGAACCACCGAACGCAGCTGGTTCACGAGCGCTTCGTCACCGGCAACGCATCGAGCATCCACGAGACCCAGCACGACTCTCAGATCCTCAGTGGCCAGCCTTCGGGCTTGAACCAGCGTGCGCACACTGTGATCGATGCGCACCCCGGAATCCCACGCCGGGTACCACAACCGGTCGGCGATCGCGTCAACGTCACTACCCGCAGACTCGGGTACGAGCAGGAGAACGTCGATGTCACTGCCCGCGGTCAGTTCACCGCGGCCATATCCACCAACTCCTACGAGCGCAGCACCCAGGGTGCGGGCACCGCTGGCCTCAAAGAGCGCTCCGAGCCAGTCGTCGGTGGCGGCGGTGAGTTGTGTCCGGCGCTGCACCGCGGTGAGCGAGGCATCCTCGATGATGCCCTGTCGCTCCTCGCGGAAGCGTTGCGTCAGTCGGTCCACCGGCACGCTCCGCTGGCCCGGGGACGCAACACCGGACGAAACCGGGGAGGAGAGATCCTCGACGTTCATCGGTTCTCTCCTCCCCGGTCATCGGTCACAGTGCGTCGACGCCCTGCTCTCCGGTGCGGACACGGGTGATGCTCTCCACCGGTGTCACCCAGACCTTGCCGTCACCGATCTTGCCAGTGTGGGCACTGGACACGATCGCCTCGACGACTCCGGCCGCATCGGCGTCATCGACGACGAGCTCGATGCGCACCTTGGGAACGAGGTCGACGGTGTACTCCGCTCCGCGGTACACCTCGGTGTGCCCGCGTTGGCGGCCGAAACCACTGGCCTCCATGACGGTCATGCCGTGGATCCCGCGCTCTTCGAGGGCGTTCTTGACCTCCTCGAGCTTGAACGGCTTGACGATGGCCGTAACGAGCTTCATCTACTTCCCCTCTCCCTCGACCGCACCCTTGCCGACACCGGCGAAGATACCGCCACCACCGGAGTCGCCGAGCTCATATGCGGTTTCCGCGTGCTCGGCCAGGTCGATGCCGCCGGTCTCCTGGTCGGGCTCGACCCGGATACCGATGATGGCCTTCAACACCAGCGCGATGATCGCGGCGATGATCAGCGAGTAGAACAGCACGCCGAATGCAGCGATCGCCTGAACGGCGAGCAGGTTGAGCCCGCCACCGAAGAACAGCCCGGTGCTCGCGCCATCGCCGAACACGTCGGAGGCGACGAAGCCCAGCATCAAGGTGCCGACCATGCCACCCACGAGGTGGACACCGACGACGTCGAACGAATCGTCATAGCCGAGCTTGTACTTCAAGGTGACCGCCAAGGCGCACAGCACGCCGGCCACCAGACCGATCAGCACCGCTGCGAGCGGCGTGACATTGGCGCAGGCCGGGGTGATCGCGACGAGACCGGCGACGATTCCCGATGCTGCTCCCAGGCTCGTCGCGTGCCCATCTCGGATCTTCTCCACGATCAGCCAGGCGATGCCACCCGCACAGGTTGCTACCAGTGTGTTGGTGGCGGCCAGGGCGGCAACGCCATCGGCCGCGTAGGCCGAACCCGCGTTGAACCCGAACCAGCCGAACCACAGCAGACCAGCACCGAGCATCACCATGGTGAGGTTGTGCGGGCGCATCGGTGTGCGCGGCCAACCGAGTCGTCGTCCGAGGATGATGGCAAGTGCGAGGGCAGCAGCTCCAGCGTTGATGTGAACCGCTGTGCCACCGGCGAAGTCGATGACCTCGGCGCCACCGATATCCAGCAGGCCGATCCAGCCATCGCCCCACACCCAGTGGGCAACGGGGAAATACACCAGCGATGCCCACACGGCAGCGAAGACCAGCCACGCACCGAACTTCATGCGATCCGCGACCGCACCGGCGATCAGACCCACGGTGAGACAGGCGAACATCGCCTGGAATGCGACGTCGACCATCGGTGGGAAACCATCACCGCCGACGCTGATCAGCTGCGCTGTTCCGAAGTAGTCGGTGAAACTGCCGACGAAGTTCCCGGAGGTGGAACCATAGGCCATCGAGTAGCCGTAGAGGATCCACAGAATGCCCACGATGAAGGTCGAAGAGATGACCATCATGAGCATGTTGAGAACGGACTTCGACCTGTTCATTCCTCCGTAGAAGAACGCCAGGCCGGGAATCATGATGAAGACCAGCGCGGTTGAGACGAGCAACCACGCGGTCGTTCCGGTATCCAAGACCGGCTCCATACGCGCCACACTCCCTACGTTTCGACGACCGACGGCCGTGTCCGACCATCGATGGCGAGCCAACGACTCGAGGGGAACGTTGTCGTGACGATGTTTCTGCAGGAGTCGCGTTCGTGTTTCCAGGAGGTGACAATCAAGCCGATCGTGTTACGGCCTGATGACGTGCTCTGCCGATTCCGGCGATGAGGCAGCGGGATACACATCGATCTCGGTGGCCTTGACCGTGAGCCAGCACCGAGCACCCGGCGCCAGGGCAAGGCTGGCAACCGATGCGGCAGTGAGGTCGACCAGCAGGTCCGGCTGCCCATCGAAGGACACCCGGACCCGGTCGCCGATCTCCTCGACGGTCCGCACCCGGGCCGGCCACGCGTTGCGGGCACTGCCCTCAGGTCGTTGCCGGTGCGCGGTGACCGCTGATGGGCGGATCGTCGCGAACACCTCACCCTTAATCGTCGATGCCACGATGAGTTCGCCACCACCGCGCAGGGTGACCCGACCATCGTGGGCGCTCCCGCGCAGCAGATTCACCCCCATGAGGGCAGCGACATATGCCGACGCTGGGCGTGCTGCGACTTCAGCCATGGTGCCCGCCTGAGCGACCCGTCCCTCTTCGAGAACCACAACGCGATCGGCAAGCACCAAGGCCTCCAACGGCTCATGGGTGACCAGCAGGGTTGCTCCCGTGAAGTCACTCAGACGTCGAGACAGATCCGCACGGGTCGCTGCCCTCGTCCCCGCATCGAGGGCAGCGAAGGGCTCGTCGAGCAGAAGTGCATCCGGGTGCGTGATCAGGGCTCGGGCAAGAGCGATCCGCTGGGCCTGTCCTCCCGAGATCTGCGATGGGCGTCGGGCCGCAAGCTCAACGAGCCCGAACTCGTGCAGCGACTCGTCGGCGCGAGCCCTGGCCGCGCGCGTGCGCACGCCCCGTGCGCGCAGACCGAATGCAACGTTGTCGCGAACGGTCATATGCGGAAAGAGCAGGTAATCCTGGAAGACCATGCCGATGGATCGGTCTTCGGCGCCGATAAAGGTCCCGTCGGCATCGTCGACCACGCAATCTCCGATGCGAATCGATCCACGATCGATCGGGGCCAGGCCGGCTACGGCACGCAGCAGTGTGGATTTGCCTGAGCCGTTAGGCCCGACGATCGCGGTGACCTGGCCTGGTGGCGCCTCGATGTCGGCATCCAAGGCGAAAGACCCTCGGTGTAGCTGGATTGTTGCGTGAATTCCGCCGGTCATGGCCGTCTCGTCCCGGCTGCACCCGGGCGCAGCCATTGATCCCGCAGGATGAGCAGGACTGCGACGCAGATTGCGAGCAGCACGACGCTCAATGCAAGTGCGGCGTCTCGATCGGTCTCCAGCAGTGTGTAGATCGCTAGAGGCATCGTCTGAGTGCGGCCGGGGAAGTTCCCCGCGAACGTGATCGTGGCACCGAATTCGCCGAGCGCACGGGCCCAGGCCAGCAGCGCACCCGCAAGGAGTCCGGGCGCGATCAGCGGGAGCGTCACGCGGCGCAGCACCATCAACCGGGAAGCACCAAGCGTCACGGCAGCATCCTCGAATCTGCGATCCATACCGCGCAATGCCCCTTCGACAGTCAGAACGAAGAATGGCATTGCAACGAAGGTCGCAGCGATGATCACTCCCCACGTCGAGAACGGCAGTGTGATGCCGGTGAGGGATTCCAGCGGGGCGCCGATGATGCCGCGTCGTCCGAGTGCGGTGAGCAGCGCCGTACCACCGACAACGGGTGGAAGAACCAGGGGAAGGAGAACCAGCGCCCGCACGACTGCTCGGCCTGGAAACTCCACGCGCGCCAGCATCCACGCGAGCGGAACACCCAGCACGGCCGCGATCACCGTCGCTGCAACGGACGTGATGAGGGACAGGCGCAGTGCCTGAAGGGTCACGTCTGAAGCGAGCAACTCGAACAACCGGGCCCACGGTGTCGCAGCGAGCAAGCCGGCTAACGGAATCAGCAGGAATGCCAGTGCGATGACGGCGACGAAGACGATCGCCCAGGGTGCTCCATGCATCCTGTGTCGGTGTCGGTTCCGTATCCGCTGACCCACGGATCGAATCGGCACCGCGGCGCGATCCGGCGGCCTCATCACGGTGAACCGAATCCTGACTGCGTGAGAATCTCCTGTGCCGGTGGACTCATCACGAAATCAAGGAACCGCTCGGTGAGTTCAGGAACACCCGTAGCAGTGCTGCCGGCGATGGGATAGGTGACGCTCGCCGAGATATCGGCGGGAATGGAGATGCCGATCACGTCGTTGCCAGCGGCCCGCACATCGGTGGCGTAGACCATTCCCGCATCGACCTCGTCGAGGATCACCTTGGTCAAGACCGCTTTCACGTCGATGTCGAAGGTCACCGGTTCGATCGGCAAACCACTCGCTGCGATGACCTCCTGTGCCGCAGCGCCACACGGGACCTGCGGTTCGCACACCGCCACGAGTACTCCTGGTTCGGCAAGTCCGGCAAGGTCGGAGATATTCGCGGGATTGGCCGCGGGAACCGCGATAGTCAGTGAATTCGACGCGAACGCCTGAGGTGTTGAAACCACTCCGGCGTCTACGGCCGTCTGCATCGTGGCTGTATTGGCCGTGGCGAGGACGTCAGCGGGCGCACCCTCGATGACCTGGCTGACCAGTCCGCTGCTCGGCCCGAAGCTGAACACCACTCGCACCCCTGGATTGGCCTGCTCGAAGGCCGTCCCGATCGCCGTGAAACTCTGCGTCAATGAAGCCGCGGCCAACACCGTGACGGTCGCCTCCTCCGTCGCGGCCCCATCCGCACCCGCGCATCCGGTCACCAGCAGTCCCGCACCGGCCACGGCGATTGCCGCCGGGAGGGACACCGAGGATCGCAGGGAGACCGAGAGCCTCCTGGGCGCCTTCATGGACCGCTGAATCACGTCGAGACTTCCAGCGCCTCGATGACGACATTCGTGGACTTCACCGACGCGATCACCAAGGCACCCGGCTCCAGCGACAGGTCATCGGCGGCTTCCCGGCTCATCAGGCTCACCATCCGGTGCGGACCCACCTGAACCTCCACCTGGGCCATCACCGTGTCCCGCAACACACGGGTGACGAGCCCCGGCAGGCGATTGCGGGCTGATTCGCCGGTCACTCGAGTGCCCACCGGCACGATCGGATCGGCCTCAGCGGCCGTGTGGCGCATGAAGGCGGCGAGTTCGGCCCCCTCGATCACGGTGCGCCCGCCACTGTCGGTCGCGGTGGCGATGCGACCCGCCTCGGCCCAGCGTCTGACAGTATCGTCACTCACCTGCAGGAGGGCTGCACACTGGGAAATCCGAAAATGCGGCATAATTATACGATAATCACCGCATCCACGTCCCACAACCCTTTCCGTCTGAGTTACCTGAATGGTCGTTAACTCGGCGAGTTAACGACCATTCAGGTAACTCAGACGGGTAGCGGGGGTCAGTCGAGGAGGGCGTCGACGAAGGCTGCCGGGTCGAAGGGAGCCAGATCGTCGGGACCCTCCCCCAGCCCGACCAGCTTCACCGGCACACCGAGTTCGCGCTGGACGGCGACCACGATGCCGCCCTTCGCGGTTCCATCCAGTTTGGTGAGCACGATCCCGGTGATGTCGACCACCTCGGCGAACACGCGCGCCTGATTCATCCCGTTCTGCCCCGTCGTGGCATCGAGGACGAGCAGCACCTCGTCGACCGGACCGTGCTTCTCCACGACTCGCTTGACCTTGCCGAGTTCATCCATCAGACCGACCTTGGTGTGGAGGCGACCAGCGGTGTCGATGACCACGGTGTCCACCTCAGCCTCGGCTCCGATCCGCACGGCATCGAAGGCGACGGCTGCTGGATCCCCGCCTTCGGGACCACTCACGACGGGCGCCCCGACCCGATCACCCCACGTCTGCAATTGCTGTGCTGCCGCCGCCCGGAAGGTGTCGGCGGCACCGAGCAGGACCGTGCGGTCGGAGGCGATCAGCAATCGGGCGAGCTTGCCCGTCGTCGTGGTCTTGCCGGTTCCATTGACCCCGACGACCAGCACCACCGCCGGGCCACTCGACGACGCGACCGTCGCCAGGGACCGATCCATGGAGGGGTCGACGAGACCGATGAGTTCATCGCGCAGCATCGCCCGCAACACCTGGGGATCGGCCGTCCCCTCCGCCCGCACCCGCACCTGGAGGGCCTCGACGAGTTCAGTCGTCGCAGCGACTCCGAGATCGGCGGTGAGCAGCACCTCCTCGATCTCCTCCCAGGCGTTCGCATCGAGGTTGTCTCTCGACAGCAGCGCCAGCAAACCGCGGCCCAGGGCATTATTCGACCGTGCCAACCGCTTTCGTAACCGAACCAGTCGCCCCTCCGCCGGTTCGGGGATCTCCACCTCCCACTCGGCGATCTCCTCCGCAGGGGCCTCGACCTCCTGCGGCTCGGGCAGGGTGAGCGTGTCGATACCACCCTCGGCCTGTTCGATTCGCCGACGCGGAGTGTCTCGTGGAACGGTGTCGTCATCTCCGACACCGGGCGCGTAATCGATTCCCGGACGCGGCTTGGGCGGGCGCGGTTCGCCACGGCGCATCAACGCGATAGCGACACCGACGCCGATGACGACGAGCAGAGCTAGACCGATGGCGAGGTAGAGCACGATGGAATCCACGAGGGCCATCCAATCACCGCTGCCCTAGTGAAGGCTGATGGACCTAGGCGGTGGCCGCCTCGGTATCACGCAGCCGTTGACCCACCACATGCGTGACCCCGTCCCCCCGCATCGACACGCCATACAGCGCGTCGGCGATCTCCATCGTGCGCTTCTGATGGGTGATGATGATGAGCTGCGAAGTGTCGCGCAGCTCTTCGATCGCAGCGATGAGGCGTCCCAGATTCACATCATCCAGTGCGGCCTCGACCTCGTCGAGGACATAGAACGGGCTGGGCCGAGCCTTGAACAACGCGATCAGGAAGGCAACCGCCGTCAACGAGCGTTCACCACCGGACAGCAGCGATAGCCGCTTGACCTTCTTACCCGGAGGGCGAGCTTCGACGTCGATGCCCGTGGTGAGCAGGTCATCGGGTTCGGTCAGCACAAGTCGACCGTCCCCTCCGGGGAACAGCCGCGAGAACACGTCAGCGAAATGCCGCTCGGTATCGGCATAGGCCTCGGCGAAGACCTGCTGGATACGCTCGTCGACATCGGCGATCAGCGCCTGCAGATCCGCGCGGGACCGTTTGAGGTCATCGAGTTGCTCTGTCAGGAAGCGTAGCCGCTCCTCGAGAGCGGCATATTCCTCGAGCGCGAGGGGATTCACCCGCCCTAGCAGCGCCAGACCGCGTTCGGCGGAAGCCAATCGCCGCTCCTGCTCGACCCGCACATAGGGATAGGGCTGGGCGGGCTCGTCAGGTTCGTCATCACCGGGGGCCAGGGGCGCTGGCGGGACGAGCTGTTCGGGACCGTATTCCGCGACCACGACATCGGGTTCGAGTCCGAACTCCTCGATTACCCTGCCCTCGAGCTGCTCGATCCGCAGCCGCTGCTCGGCCCGGGCAACCTCATCGCGATGCACCGAATCGGTGAGGCGTTCCAACTGCGTGGCCTGTTCGCGTGCGGAATCACGAACCTCGTGAAGGGACGCCTCGCGTTCGGACTGAGAACGCTGCAGCTCATCCCGCTCGGTTTCGGCGACTGAGAGTGCAGCATCGAGCAACCGCATCGTGCGGCGCACCCCGATGGCGACTGCCTGGGCGGAAATCGCCTCACGTCGACGGCGTTCACGCAACTCCTCTGCGCGACGTCGGGCTGCTCGCTCATTCGCCGCAGATCTCTCCAGGGATTGCGCATGCGAACTGAGGGATCGGATGCGCTCCTCCCCGGTGCGGACGGCCAACCGCGCATCGACCTCTGTGCGGCGCGCCGCCTCAGCCGCCTGGGCGAGAACCTCGCGTTCGTCGGCCACCTGGGTCGTCGGCTCGACCTGGGCGGCCTCGAAGCGTTGCTGCAGTTCGGAAAGGGTCGCCTCATCCGCCTCGCGTGCGGCCTGCGCATCAGCGATGGACTGGCCCAATCGCTCCGCTTCCGCTGCCGCCGAGCGAGCCTCAGCGCCCCACTGCCCGAGTTGCTCGGCAACGGCCGCCAGGCGAGCATCCGAATCATGCAATCGCGTGAGTGCCGACTCCGCGAGTTCGGCGATGTCACGCTGCTCATCGATAGCCGCTGCAAGGGCGAAGCGTGTGCGTTCGAGTCGCTGGGTAACCTCCGCCAACGAAGACTCAGCTTCATCCACCGCGGCCTGTACTTCGAGCAGGGTCGGTGCGCCGCGACTGCCGCCTCGAACCGCCCGAGGGCCGAAGACGTCACCATCTCGGGTGACCACTGTGAGATCCGGCCTGAGCGATCGCACGCGTCGAGCCGTGGACAGATCAGCCACGAGGACTGCACCGTCGAGCACCGAGCGAAGAGCAGTGAGTACCGCTGGCGCCGCGCTGAGAGTGTCGATCATCCACACCGACTCCGGCGGCGCGCTCGCGTGCACTGTGGGCGCTGGAGCATCCGTCGCGATCACGATCGTCGCTCGCCCCGCATCGTGTTCGCGCAGGAATAGGAGCGCTTCGTGAGCGAATCGTTCGTCACTGACGATCACCGCCTCAGCGAGCGGTCCCAGCAGTGCAGCGACAGCTCGCTCGGCACCGGGCTCGACGCGAACGGCTTCGGTGACCGTCCCGATGACACCGATCCGATCCCCCTCGGCCACGAGCGCGTCGACACCCTCGCCGTGGGCGAGACCAATCCGAAGCGCTTCGCAACGAGCGCTGAGCGCTGCCCGCTCGCGGTCGGCATCTCGTTCTGACTCTCGCAGCGACTCGACGTTCGCATCCGCAGCAAGCAGACGTTCCTGCACCGACTCGTATTCGGCATCGAGGCCGACCTCACCGGCATCGAGGCCCGCGACCTGCGATTCCAGTGCGGTGAACTCCCGCTGAGCGACCTCGGCTCGCGCCAATGCCTCGGCATGTTGCTCACTCAGCCGCTGCACCTGCTCGCCTCGCGCCTCCCATCGGGAACGCGCGGCAGCAACCTGCCCACCGAGTCGGGCGAGGCTCTCGCGTCGATCGGCAGCCGCGCGCGATTCCGCGGTGATTCGCGACTCCTCGGCAGCGAGGGCGTCCTCAGCGGCCTGCCGTTGCTGCACCGCATCAGCCAGTGCCGCACGATCACCCTCGACCCGCCGACCCCACTCGAACTCCTCGGCTCGGACTTCGCGAGCCTGAGCCTCGAGTTCCTGTGGGTCGCGACCTCCAGATTGCACGACCTGCTCATCGGCGCTGATCAATCGCAGCCGTTCTGCCGCCAGTGAGCCGGTCCCCAGGAGACGCTCACGCAGTGCCGACAGAGCGAACCAGGATTGGGCGGCTGTGGCGAGCAGTGGTGCGTCGCGTTGCAGGTCGCGTTCGAGATCCGCCTCCTGGGATGTCAGACCTGCGAGTAGCGCCTCGACCTCCATCCGTCGCTGGCGCAGGGCCGCTTCATCAGCGACCTCGGCAGCGAGCGTCTCGCGTAATGACCCGAGATCGTCAGCAAGCAGGCGCAAGCGCGCATCGCGAGCCTCGGCCTGGATCACAGCTGCACGTCGGGCTACCTCAGCCTGCTTGCCCAGTGGCTTGAGTTGGCGCCGTAATTCATTCGCGAGGTCACTCACGCGGGCCAGGTTGGCTTCCATCGCCTCGAGTTTGCGCAGCGCCTTCTCCTTGCGCTTGCGATGCTTGAGGACACCGGCGGCCTCTTCGACGAAACCACGTCGATCCTCAGGGGTTGCATGCAAGATCGCATCGAGTTGACCCTGCCCGACGATGACGTGCATTTCGCGACCGATTCCGGAGTCACTGAGCAGTTCCTGCACGTCCAGCAGGCGGCAGGGATCGCCGTTGATCGCATACTCCGAACCGCCATTGCGAAACAGCGTTCGAGAGATCGTCACCTCGGTGTAGTCGATCGGCAGAGCGCCGTCGCTGTTGTCGATCGTCAGTGCCACTTCGGCGCGACCCAGGGGCGCCCGACCGCTGGTTCCAGCGAAGATGACGTCGCTCATGGCTCCGCCGCGCAGCGACTTCGCTCCCTGCTCACCCATCACCCAGGCCAGGCCGTCCACGACATTGGACTTGCCCGAACCGTTGGGACCGACCACGCAGGTGATCCCCGGCTCGAACGCGAGGGTCGTCGCCGCCGCGAAGGACTTGAAGCCCTTCAGGGTCAGGCTTTTCAGATGCACCCCGTCACCCTACCGGCGCAGCCTGGCCGCCCCCGTGCACCGTGGCCCGCGGCGTGGTGGCCCGCGACGCAGTGACGCGTGCCGAGACAGGCATCCGGCGTCGGAATCCGCAGTCTCAGGCGAAGGCGGGATCGACCAGATCGGTCAGATCCGACAGATCCGTCAGATCAGCGAGGTCATCGGGAGCGGTGGGGATCAACCCGTTCGGGTCGAATGACGATGCCGCCACCATGGCCGTCAAACGGGCGTTCTGCGCTTCGAGGTCTCGAACCCTCGATCGCAGGCGCGCGATCTCCGTGACCAGCTGCGCTTCGACTGCGGGACGGGCCATGTGGCCGTACAGCGCCTTCGCCATCGTTCCTCCACCTTCAACAGTCCACACGGTCGTGCTTCCTGGGCCGATTCGATTCCGCGGACTCGGGGTGCGACCCTGCCGCGCCAGCCTCAACTCAAGCACTCCAAGGGTGCCAGGTCCGATGATCTGACCGGCCGCCGGGGCTCCCGGTGAGAGGGTCAGGTTCCAGTCTCGAGACTGCGGGGTCGGCGCTGGCAGTTGGGGCACCGGAAGGACGAGCGGTTCATGAAGGATTCCCTGACCATCGTCCGGCCGCAACGATCACACGGATCCCCTGCTCGGCCGTAGGCGTGCAGGGACCGATCGAAGTAGCCGCTCTCACCGTTGACGTTGACATAGAGATCGTCGAAGGATGTGCCGCCTTCGGCGAGCGCCTCGACCATCACATCACGTACGGCCTCGAGTAGACCCGTGACCACCGATCGCGACAGTCGAGAGCAACTGCGATCGAAATGCAAGCGGGAACGCCACAGCGCTTCATCCGCATAGATGTTGCCGACACCCGAAATCAGACTCTGGTCGAGCAGCGCACGCTTGATCCCGCTCTCGCGCTTTCTCAGTTCTCGAACAAAGCGTGCCTCGTCGAACAGCGGATCCAGCGGGTCACGCGCAATGTGGCAGATCGACATCGGTACCGCTCCGCCTGCTCCATCATCGACGAGATCGTCAACGAAGAGCCCCCCGAAGGTTCTCTGATCGACGAACCATAGTTGCCGTGCCTCGGATAGATCACGCGACCCGGTGAGATCGAATGTCACCCGCACGTGATTCATCCGTACCCGCTCGGGAACATCCGCAGGATCGATGAGCAGTAGTTGGCCGCTCATGCCGAGGTGGGCGACAAGAGCCCTCTCTGCCGTCCCGTCATCGAGAACGAACCACAGGTACTTGCCGCGGCGACTCACATGACGGATCCACGACCCGGATACTTCGTGGCGAAAAGCCTGCGCGCCACCGAGTTGCCGCCGAACCGAGCGGGAATGATCAACAGTGACACTCGCGATCCGATGGTCGGATACATGCGGGTTCAGGCCGCGGCGAACGACTTCGACCTCAGGAAGTTCCGGCACTCACGTACACGATTCAGTCGTCGCCGCTCATCGCGGGATATTCCCGAAGGACGGTTTCATAGGCATATTCGGCGGCGATCTGTTCGGCTTCCTTCTTCGACCGCCCCGAGCCACGGTCGAATTCGCGGTCGCCCAGGGCAACCCATGCGACGAAGACCTTGTCGTGGTCAGGCCCGGATTCGGCGATCCGGTACTCGGGAACACCGAGTTCAGCGCGGGCCGTCAACTCCTGCAACGACGTCTTCCAGTCCAAACCCGCTCCCCGCTGCACCGCGGCAGCGAGTAACGGGTCGAAGAGGGTATGGATGACGCGCCCGGCAGTGTCGAATCCATATTCGAGATAAACCGCCCCCAGCACTGCTTCGAGGGTGTCGGCCAGGATCGAGGATTTACTCCTCCCCCCGGTGCCCTCCTCGCCTCGTCCCAACCGCACGCAATCGCCGATCCCGATCTGCTCAGCCACCCCTGCCAGCGCCCGGGCGTTGACGACCGCCGCTCGCACCTTCGCCAGGCGTCCCTCGGGATCCTCGCTCCGCTCGCGATACAGCGCATCGGTGATGACCAGGCCGAGGACGGAATCGCCGAGGAACTCCAACCGTTCATTGGTGGGAATCCCGCCGTTCTCATAGGCGAAGGATCGATGCGTCAGGGCCAGGTCGAGCAAGCCGGCGGAGAGATCGACCCCGAGCGCATCAAGGAGACGGCGTTCGGGGTCACTGTGCTGCGCATCTGACCCACTGCTCATGATTCCACCGATTCCACCGACTCGAGCGACTCCACGAGATCTCCGACCGTTCGGGCCGTCCAGGCCACCTGCGCGTCCAGGTCGATGCCGGCTT
>CAJXYI010000060.1 GCA_913063435.1 uncultured Actinomycetales bacterium
GCGGGTGTGCTCTTGGATGTCGCATACGACCCATGGCCCACGCGACTGACCTCTCGCTGGCGCGAGGCCGGTGGTGCGGTCGCGACCGGAGCTGATCTGCTGCTGTGGCAGGCGATCGATCAGGTCGAGTTGATGACCGGGCAGCCGGCACCGATCAAGGCGATGCGCGCAGCGCTGGCTGCCGCACTCGACGATCGAGCCAACGCGAGCGTCTGAGAGGATGCGGGCCATGCTCAGATGGCTTACCGCGGGGGAGTCGCACGGGCCCGCTCTCGTGGCCATCCTCGAGGGAATGCCCGCTGGTGTACCCGTGACGACGGCGCTGATCGCAGACGACCTGCGACGCCGCCGACTCGGTGTGGGTCGAGGTGCGCGGATGAAATTCGAGGCCGATGAGGTCACCATCCTCGGTGGTGTTCGTCACGGCAGCACGCTGGGCAGCCCCATCGCTATCCAGGTCGCCAACACCGAATGGCCCAAGTGGGAAACGGTGATGGCCGCCGACCCCGTCGACGAGACGGAGTTGGCAGGGTTGGCGCGAAACGCTCCCTTGACGCGACCGCGGCCCGGGCACGCCGATCTCGCCGGAATGCAGAAGTACGGCTTCGACGATGCGCGACCGATCCTCGAGCGAGCGAGCGCACGCGAAACTGCAGCCCGGGTCGCCCTGGGTGCGGTGGCGCGGTCTTTCCTCGCCGAAGTCGGCGACATTCGCGTGATCAGCCACGTCGTGCGCATCGGGGGCGCCGTCAGCACAGCGACGCAGGCACCCGCCCCTGATTCCGCGGCTGCCATAGACGCCGACCCTGTCCGCTGCGCCGATCCGCAGGGCTCACAGGCGATGCAGGACGAAATTGCTTCGGCCCATCGCGAGGGGGACACCCTCGGTGGGGTGGTCGAGGTCGTCGTGCACGGATTACCCCCCGGCCTGGGCAGCCATGTGCACTGGGATCGCCGGATCGACGCCCGAATGGCGGCCGCGCTCATGGGAATCCAGGCGATGAAGGGTGTGGAGTTCGGCGACGGATTCACCCTTGCATCGATACGCGGATCGGCCGCTCAGGACGAGATCGTCGCCGGTCCGGACCGCTTGGAGCGGTCATCGGGTCACTCGGGGGGAAGCGAAGGTGGCATGACCACCGGTGAAGCACTTCGAGTGAGAGCTGCGATGAAACCCATCTCGACTATCCCGCGGGCACTGAGCACCGTCGATGTCTCCACGGGAGAATCAGCCAAAGCGATCAATCAGCGCTCGGACGTGTGCGCTGTGCCGGCGGCGGGCATCGTCGCAGAAGCGATGGTCGCCCTGGTGCTCGCCGAAGCCATGCTGGAGAAATTCGGGGGCGACAACATCGTGGAAACCCGACGCAATCTGCAGGCCTATCGCGAGCATCTGGCGATCAGATGATGTCTGGTCGCCGATCATGACGCAGCGACCGGTGGCAGTGCTCGTGGGCGCACCCGGGGCCGGCAAGACCACGGTGGGTCGTGAGTTGGCCGAACGTCTCGGGGTCGAGTTCATCGACGTCGATTCGGTGATCGCGCAAGAGTCGGGCAAATCGATACCCGACATCTTCATCGAGGACGGTGAGGCGGAGTTTCGTCGCCTCGAGAGGAAGGCCGTCATCACCACCCTGGGTGGCGCCAGTGGTGTCGTCTCGCTCGGTGGAGGTGCGGTGATGGATCCCGAAGTTCGTGCGGCACTCGCCGATCATCGTGTTGTGTGGCTGCGGGTGAGTGCAGCGCAGGCAGCATCGCGAGTCGGGCTCACGGGGGCGCGACCATTGCTCATGGGCAATGTGCGCGGCACGTTGATCGCCTTGCTCGAGGAGCGGACTGCGCTCTATGCCGAGGTCGGCGAGATCGTCGTTGATACGGACGGACGCTCGATCGACGATGTCGTCGCCGACATCGTCGCCAGTGTGGAGGCTGTATGACTATCACCAGGATTCCCGTCGCTACCGCATCGCCCTATGACGTGGTGATCGGAACAGGGGTACTGGGAGAGTTGACGCACCTGGTCGGTCCGATGGCGCAGCGGGTGGGCATCGTGGTGCCGACCTCGCTCGCGGTCACCGGTGAGGAGATCCGGGCAGATCTCGAGGGCGAGGGCTACACCGCGATCGTCCTCGAAGTACCCGATGGCGAGGATCAGAAGACTCCGGCCGTGGCCGCATTCGCGTGGTCGGCGCTCGCGCAGTCGGGGTTCACCCGCACGGATGTGCTGGTGGGAGTCGGCGGGGGAGCCACCACGGACCTGGCTGGATTCATCGCCGCGACCTGGTTGCGTGGCGTACGGATCGTCCAGGTTCCCACCACCCTGCTCGCCATGGTGGATGCGGCTGTCGGAGGGAAGACCGGCATCAATGTCGAGGAGGGCAAGAATCTCGTCGGCGTCGTCCATGAACCCGCGGGTGTCCTGTGCGATCTCTCAGCGTTGGAAACTCTGCCCCGCAATGATCTCGTCGCCGGTCTTGCCGAGGTGGTCAAGTGCGGTTTCATCGCCGATCCGATGATCTTGGACATCATCGAATCCGATCCTCAGGCATGCACGCAGTGGGATTCGCCTCAACTCCGCGACATCATCGAGCGAGCGATCGCCGTCAAGGCGGCCGTCGTCGCCGATGACCTCCATGAACGTATCGGAGCGCGACTGGGCCGGGAGGTGCTCAATTACGGCCACACCTTCGGCCATGCCATCGAGAAGGTCGAATCCTTCCGCTGGCGGCACGGGGCGGCCGTGAGCGTCGGAATGATGTACGTCGCTGAACTGGCCCGCCTGGCAGGTCGGCTCGATGACGCGCAGGTCGACCGGCACCGCACGATTCTCACCGCGCTCGGCCTCCCGACGACCTATGCCGGTGGACGCTGGGAAGCCCTGCTGTCGGCGATGCGCCTGGACAAGAAGACCCGGGGTGACATGCTTCGGTTCGTGATCCTCGACGACCTGGCCAAGGCATCGATCCTCGAAGGCCCCGATCCGTCGCTGCTCGTCGCTGCCTACGAGGAGGTGAGTTCATGAGCCGCGAAGGGGTCGGTCGGAGCGTGTTCGTGCTGAACGGTCCCAATCTGGGTCGATTGGGCAGTCGGGAGCCGGAGGTCTACGGCCACGCGTCATACGCGGACCTGGTCAGCCTCTGCGAGAGCGAGGGCGCGGCCTTGTCGCTCAGCGTCGAGACCCGGCAGACAGAGGATGAGGCGGAACTGATCCGCTGGATCCATGAGGCCATCGACGCCGATGCTGACATCGTGATCAACCCGGCGGCCTTCACCCACTATTCCTATGCGCTGCGCGATGCGCTGGCGCAGTGCACCGGAACGGTCATCGAGGTGCATCTGTCGAATCCTGCATCGCGAGAGGAATTCCGCCACGAGTCAGTCGTTGCCGCCGTCGCCACGGGAACGATCGCGGGGTTCGGGGTGGAGTCCTATCGCCTCGCACTGCAGGCCATCGGCCGCTTCCGAACCAGCGGGTAATCCACGGGCGATCCTCGTGGGTCGGCGCCGAAGCTGCTGATCTATGGCGGGTATGCTCACCGGGCGATTCACTACGGCTGGAGGCCCGCACATGGCAACGACGAACGACCTCAAGAACGGCATCGTGCTCAATCTCGATGGGCAGCTGTGGAGTGTCGTGGAGTTCCAGCACGTCAAGCCCGGCAAGGGTGGAGCGTTCGTGCGAACGAAGTTGAAGAACGTGCTGTCGGGCAAAGTGGTCGACAAGACCTTCAATGCCGGAGTCAAAGTCGAGACGGCGACGGTCGATCGTCGGGAGATGCAGTTCCTCTACCGCGATGGAGAGGACTTCATCTTCATGGACGGCCAGACCTACGACCAGGTCCCGGTTCCTGCTGCTGTCGTCGGTGACAGTGCGAAGTATCTCCTGGAGAACAACTCCGCCAACGTGGCCACGCACGAGGGCGCCCCGCTGTACATCGAACTTCCCCCCTCGGTGGAATTGCGCATCACGTATACCGAACCCGGATTGCAAGGCGATCGTTCAACTGGAGGGACCAAGCTCGCGACGTTGGAAACCGGGGCTGAGATCCAGGTGCCGCTGTTCATCGAATCCGAGACCCTGGTCAAGGTGGACACCCGCGATGGTTCATATCTCGGTCGAGTGAACTGAACCGGGAGCAACCACATCCATGTCGGCTCGGAGCAAGGCGCGCAAACGCGCCCTCGATGTCCTGTACGAGGCCGATGTTCGCTCGATCGACCCGCTCGAGGTGCTGGACCGGGTAACCGCACGGCGTGCATCCGATGAAGGTGTGACACCGCACGAGTACACCGTCGATCTGGTGCAGGGGGTAGCGGCGCACCGCGAGCGCATCGACGACATCCTGCAGTCGCATTCCCAAGGCTGGGTGATCTCTCGGATGCCCGCGGTGGATCGCAACGTGCTTCGGTTGGCAACCTATGAATTGCTCTGGGGGCGGCAGGCACCCGACGCCGTCGTCATCGATCAGGCGGTGGAGTTGAGCAAGGAACTGTCGACCGAGGATTCCCCCGGGTTCATCAACGGCGTGCTCGCGCGTCTCGTCCACGAGCGTCCGACGATGGAATTGGCCGACTGAAGGTTTAGGTTAGGGACCAACTCTCTGCGGGGTGCCCCGGGTGGGATTCGAACCCACACTGGACGGTGTTTGAGACCGCTTCCTCTACCGGTTGGGATACCGGGGCGCAGCCCTTAGCCTAGTGCCGGGCCCGACCGGGTCCACCTCACGGTCTACGCTCATGCGCGTGCTGCGGATCGTGGTCGCCGAGGATGAAGCCGTCATCCGCATGGACCTCGTGGAGATGCTCAGCGAATCCGGCTACGACGTCCTCGCCGCGGTCGGTGATGGGGAATCGGCGATCGAGGCCATCCATGCCCACCGTCCCGACGTCGTCGTGGTGGACATCGCCATGCCGGTTCTCGACGGAGTCGAAGTCACCCGTCAGGTGGGAGAGACTACCGCTGTCGTCGTGGTGACGGCTTTCGGGCAGCGTGACCTGATCGACCAGGCCGCCCAGGCCGGTGCCATGGGTTATCTGATCAAGCCGGTCGGGCGAGACAGTCTCGTGCCCGCTATCGAGATGGCAGCGGCTCGATGGGTCGAGGCCCATGAGGCGAAGGAGCAGGCAGGGGAGTTGGCCCGCCGTCTGGCCGATCGTCGCGATGTGGATCGGGCCAAGGGGGTGCTGATGCAGCGGGGAATGACTGAGCCTGAGGCCTTCGCGGTGCTGCGCCAGCGGGCCATGGATGAGCGCAGCACGCTGGGAGCGGTCGCCCGGGCCATCGCGGAATCCGGGGCTGAATAGCGAACCTGAGTAACGAACCGGTAACGGTGCAGGTCACGGAATCACAACCATCTGTGAGATTCGGCCGTGCGAAACACCGTTGACACGTCGGTCGGGGTACGTTGAGCGAACCGTTGTTCCAACGACACGGGCTGGTGACCGCTGGCCCGGCCTTTAAGGAGAACACACATATGAAGCGACGCATTGCCGGGTCGCTCGCGGCCATCGGTGCAGCCAGCCTCGTGCTGGCCGCCTGCGGTGGCTCGAGCGACGACAGCGGCTCGCCGACGCCGACGCCCACTGACACGTCGACGTCCGAGCCGGCCCCGTCGCCGGATGCCGAGTGCGCGAATGATCAGTTGATCATCGGCACGCTGCTCCCGGCCACGGGTGACCTGGCCTTCCTCGGACCGCCGGAGTACGCCGGCGTCGACCTGGCCGTGGAGGAGGTCAACGCCGGTGGCGGTGTCCTAGGGCAGCCGATCATCAACGAGTTCGGTGACTCTGGTGACACCAAGACCGATCTGGCCAGCCAGACCGTCGACTCGCACATCTCCAAGGGTGTGCAGGTCATCATCGGTGCTGCTGCCTCGGGTGTGACCGCGAACGTGCTGGAGAAGGTGACCGTCCAGAACGGCATCCTCATGATCTCCCCGGCCAACACTGCTCCGAGCCTGACCACCGCCCCCGATGACGGTCTGTACTTCCGTACCGCGCCGTCGGATGTCCTCCAGGGCGCCATCGTGGCGGGCGAGGCCATCGACCTGGGCTTCACCGCGGGTGCCACCATCTCCCGTGATGATCCCTACGGCAACGGTCTGCGCGAGGCCTTCGTGAGGGACTTCGAGGCTGCCGGTGGCACCATCACCTCCAACCTGAAGTACGACCCCGCTGCTCCGTCATTCGAGGCTGAGGTGGCCGAGATAGCCGCGGGCAACCCGGAGTTCGTGCAGGTCGTGGGCTTCGATGAGACCACCAAGCTCCTCCAGGAGATGATCAAGCAGGGCATCGGCCCGCAGGACGTCCAGATCTTCCTGGTGGACGGCAACATCTCCACCACGGCCTACGCGGACTTCCCCGCAGGCACCATGGACGGCGCCATCGCGACCGTCCCGACCGGCGATCCCAATTCCGATGTCGATGCGTTCAACGAACGTCTGCTCACCGTCGATCCGGATCTGACGGACTTCGCCTACGGTGCCCAGGCCTATGACGCGACGATGCTGGTCGCCATCGCAGCCCAGTACGCTGGTTGCGCTGACGCCCGCGCCATCGCGGATGCGCTGCCCACCATCGCCAATGAGGCACCGGGCAGTGAGATCTGCACCACCTGGGACGAGTGCAACGCGATCATCGAGGCGGGCGGCACGCCCAACTTCAATGGTGCGACCGGCCCGCTGGACTTCAACGAGTTCGGTGACCCCAAGGCCGCGACCATCGCGATCGTGGAGTACGTCAGCAACACCGAGTTCGAGGAAATCGGACAGGTGACCGCTGACGTGCCGACCCCGTAAGGGTCCACGCACACCGGGTGAGGCCCGGCCCCCTCGGGGGCCGGGCCTCACTCATTCTCCACAGCGACCCGGTGGGGTGGTTGCCGGCCGCGTTGCAGCGCAGGGCTGTGAATCGCTAGCGTGGATCGGTGTCCAGGTTTGCCGATCGTTTGTGGTGGGCACCGAGGGATGATGGCTGGTGGGTAGCCTTCCCGTTCTCCGTCGGCTCCGTGCTGTTCATGCTTGGTGCCGTCATGCCCGTGATGCGATTCGTTCCCGGTCCGGTGATCACCGTGACCTTCTTCATCGGATCGAGTCTGTACCTCATCGGAGCCATCGCCCAGATCGTGGGCGAGGTGAGGCGATCGCGCCGTGCACGTCGCCTCGCCGAGGGCGAGGAGGCCCCTACTCGTGAAGGCGAGCAGGCTCACACTGCCGAGGGCGAGAAGGCGCGTCGTGCCGGGGTAGCCCTCACCGGCGGTGTAGTGCAGGGCGTCGGTGCCATCTTGTTCCAGACCAATCTCACCGCGGCGTTCGCCCGTGACCTATCGATCGTGCAGCAGGAGGTTCTGCTGTGGGTGCCCGATCTGCTGGGATCGGTGCTCTTCCTGGTGTCGAGTTCGATCTTCTTCCGGCTGGCCCGTCCGATCCAGGGTCGTGAGGAGGAGGGGCAGGACCGTTCCCTGGCCCTGTTGAACATGGCGGGTTCGGCATTCTTCATCCTCTCCGCACTCGGTGCCTACGTCTCACCGCTGACGGGGGCGCAGGCCTATCCGTTCGTCGCGAATCTCGGGACGCTTATCGGAGCCGCGTTCTTCCTGGTCTCCTCGATTCCCGGACTCCCGCACGGGACCGATTACCGAAGGACGAGGAACCGACACCCAGTGGACGATGACGCTACGTAGTACTTCGGCTCAGGCCTGGGCGAGGGTGCCGAGGTAGAGCTCGATGACCTTGGGATCGTTGGCCAACTCGCTGCCGGTACCGGTGTAGGCATTGCGGCCCTGATCGAGCACGTAGCCGCGGTCGACGATCTGCAGGCAGCGGCTGGCATTCTGCTCGACGATGATCACCGTGACCCCGGTCTTATTGATCTCACGCACGCGGACGAACACCTCATCCTGCAGCGAGGGGGAGAGGCCGGCGCTCGGCTCGTCGAGGAGCAGGACACTGGGGTCCATCATCAGGGCCCGCCCCATGGCGACCATCTGCCGTTCACCTCCGGACAGAGACCCGGCACGCTGCTTCCGGCGTTCGGCAAGAGCCGGGAAGATATCGGCGACCCTCTCGAAACTGGGACCGAACTTCTTTGGCTGCTGATAGCACCCGACCTGCAGATTCTCCTCGATCGTGAGCGAGGGGAAGACGTTGTTGTTCTGCGGCACGAATGCCACACCCATGGTGACGAGTTTGTCGGCCCGCAGGTTCGTGATGTCCTTTCCCCGCAGGGTCACGGTGCCCTCGTGGATCCGGACGAGTCCGAACATCGCCTTCAGCAGGGTCGACTTGCCCGCACCGTTGGGACCGATGATGCCGACCAGTTCGCCATCGGTTGCGGTGAGGTTGCAGCCGTTGAGGATGTTGACCCCAGGGAAGTATCCGGCGACGAGTTCACGGGCATGGACCAGGTAATCCGCGGCGTCAGGCTCCGCTGACGGCTTGGCCTTGAGATCCTGGCGCGCATCGATGTCGAGTTCGGTCTCGAACTCGTGCATGTCCTCGGGGCCGGGGATGTTGTCGGGAGTGCCTGCCCGGGGATCGAAACCGCTCATGCGTCGGCCTCCTTGCTGGTCGATTCGGTCAGGCTCTGTCCCGATTCAGTCAGGGCACTGTCGTGGTGCGCGCCGAGGTAGGCGTCGATCACACGCGGATCGCGCATCACGTCCAGCGGTGTGCCCTCGGAGATGATCGACCCCTGGGCCATCACCACGACCCAGTCGCTGACATCGCGAACCATGTCCATGTCATGTTCGACGAACATGACCGTCGTCCCTTCTTCGCGGATATCGCGAATGTGATCCAGCAGGCTCTGCTTCAGTGCCGGATTCACACCGGCCATCGGCTCGTCCAGCATGATCAGGTCGGGGTTGAGCATCAGCGCGCGAGCCATCTCCAGCAACTTGCGCTGACCACCCGACAGCGAGCCGGCGAAGTCTTGTGCCTTGGCTGCGAGATTGAATCTCTCCAGCAGGTTCATCGCCCGCTCGGTGATCTCAGATTCTTGGCGACCCCAGGTGAACTTGAACACCGCGGGGAAGATCGACTCGCCAGTCTGACCACTGGCGCCTAGCCGCATATTGTCGATGACCTTCAGTCGCGACAGGCTCTTGGTCAACTGGAACGTGCGCACCAGTCCCTTGCGGGCCAATGTATTGGGTGCGGTGTTGGTGATCGTCTGGCCGTTGTATGTCCACGACCCCTCGTCGGAGGTGTCGAAACCGCTGATGACGTTGAAGAAGGTGGACTTCCCCGCACCGTTGGGTCCGATCAGGGCGGTGATGGCACCTCGCTGAACCTCCAGGTGCGTGACATCCACGGCCCGGAGCCCGCCGAACTGTCGCACCACATGGTCAGCGATGAGGATGGGGTCCGGCTTGGCGATACCGGGCTCGGGCTGAAGTTCGGCGAGTGCGGCCACCGCGGTGGTGCCGATCGTGGTGTCAGCGGGCATCGAGCATCAACTCCTTGCGATCGCCGAGGATTCCCTGTGGTCGGAAGATCATCAACAGCATCAGACCGACACCGACCAGGATGAAGCGGATAGGACCGATCTGTGTGGTGCTGATGAACGTGATCAGACCGCTGGAGACACCCTCCTTCAATACCTGCTCGACGAAGACGAGCAGGAACCAGAAGATCGCCGCACCCAGAATCGGACCCATGACTCGTGCGGTACCACCGAGGATGAGCATGACGTAGAGGAAGAACGTGAAGTCCGGCACGAAGCCGTCTGGCTGGACCGAACCGCGGCTGATGGCCGACATCATGCCGCCGAGTGCTCCGAAAACGCCACCGAGGATGAGGATCTGGATCTTGAACAGGTAGGTGTTCTTGCCCAGCGATCGCACCGCGTCCTCGTCCTCGCGGATGCCCTTGACGACGCGACCCCAGGGACTGCGCATGAGCGCCCAGGTGAGCAGCGTCACCAGGGCGATGAGGCACCAGCCCACGAGCACGACCCACATATCGACTCGGGTGAAGGAGATGGGGCCGAACTCGAACCGATCCCACTCCGGAAGCGGATTGAGCGCGTAGAAATCGGCACCGATCGCACCCGTGGTGCCCTGTGCGCCACCGAGGAAGTCCGAGGACTTCGCTGCGAAACGGATGATCTCGCTTGCAGCGATCGTGACGATCGCCAGATAGTCAGCCCGCAGCCTCAGGGTGGGTATTCCCAAGAGCAGGGCGAGAACTATGGCGAGGATGATGCCGATCGCAACGCCCAGCCACAGGCTGGAGCCGACGGAGATGACAGTGGCGCCGACGGCATAGGCCCCCACGGCGACGAAGGCCACCTGGCCGAAGTTCAACAGACCGCCGTAACCGAACTGCACGTTCAACCCGATCGCGGCAAGGCAGTAGATGATCGCGGTGACGCCGATCGCCTGGGTCAGCGACTGGGACAGGATGAATCCGAAATCCATGACTAACCCACCCTCTCACGTCGGCCGAGTAAGCCTTGGGGTCTGATGAGCAGCAGGATGATCATGAGGAACAAGGCTGCGGCGGTCTTCAACTCCGTGGGAACCAGCAAAGTGGAGAGTTGAACGGTGATCCCGACCACGAAGGATCCGACGATCGCGCCGCCGATCGTGCCGAGACCACCGAGGACGACGGCTGCGAAGAAGGTCAGCAGCAGGTACTGGCCCATGGTCCAGACCACGTTCTGGGTGAGTCCGAGGAACACACCCGCGTAGGCGGCGAGCCCGGCCCCGAGGATCCAGACGGTGGAGATCACCCGTTCGACGTTGACGCCCGAAGCGGATGCGAGAGCGGGATTGTCCGACACCGCCCGGGTGGCCTTGCCGAGCCGGGAACCCTTCAGCCACAGGACCGTGATCGTCAGAACGACGATGGCGATCGCCGACAGGATGAGTTCCTTCGGGGTCACGAAGACGATGCCGAGATCGATCGGGGTCTGCCCAGCGAACTGCTCGAAGCTCTTCGGTGCTCCGCCGAAGAAGAACACGATGACGTAGCGGATGGTGATCGCCAGACCGATCGAGACGATCATCGCTGCAATGAGGCCGGTTCCCTTCCGACGCAGAGGTCTCCAAAGGAACTGGTTCTGACCCCAACCCCAGAGGGCGGCGCTGATGATGATGGCGATCGGCGCCGCGATGATGATGTTGATGCCCGCGGCGGTGTTCAGCACGAGTGCGGTGAAGGCGCCGAGGGTGAGCAGTTCGCCATGGGAGAAGTTCGTCAGGCCGGTGGTCCCGAAGATGAGGCTCAGACCCAGGGAAGCGAGCGCGATCACGAAGGACAGGACGACACCTCCCACGAGGAGCTGGGCCACTCGCTCGAGGGTGATTCCCGAGCCGCCCCCGCCGCCACCCCCCTCGCCGAGGCGGAAGATCACGGTCTTATCGCGCGTGAGGATGCTGACCTCGCGCACGTTGCCTTCGATCACCGGCTGGGTCACCGTGGCCTCGTCGAGGGTGACCGTCACGATGGTGTTGGCGGAAACGGGAATAAGTGCCAGGCCTTCATCGTCGGTCGTTCCCGCCGCTGAGTAGCCATCGGGCGCCTCGACGGTGACTGAGGCGCCGGGGATCGCGTTACGCTCCTCGTCTTGCACCCGGACGGTGAGTTGCAGGTCCTCCGCAGAGGCTGCCGGTGCCATACCGACGCTCACACCGATTCCGAGAAGTCCGACGATGAAGAGCCTCAGGAGCCACCGGGGGGATGATCCTCTCGCGCTCCGCTGCACACGCCCTCCTCGTCGATCCGTGCTGGCCGGTCTCATCGTCTTGCGTTGCGTCATGTTCGCCGTGGACAGGTTCTGGACACCGCGATGGCCCCTGACTTAAGCGAACAAAGCGCGAGCATATCGGCGAACGCATCGATGTGGATGCAAAATCGAGACCCTAAGGTCACGATCGCGTCGCATCGTGTTCATCTGCCGTGTGCTCGACGGGATCAGTCCTGTGATCGGATGAGACAAGTGAGTCGTGCGGTGCAGATACGGGCCCCTGCTTCATCGGTGATCACGATTTCGTAACTGGCCAGCGTTCGTCCAAGGCTCAGCGGGGTGCCCACTGCGGTGACATACCCCTGGCGAGCGCTGCGATGGTGGGTGCAGGACAACTCGATCCCGACTGCGTATCTGCCCGCCCCGGCGTGCATATTCGAGGCGACGGAACCGACCGATTCGGCGAGGACAGCGCTGGCACCGCCGTGGAGCAAGCCGAAGGGTTGGGTATTGCCCGCCACGGGCATCCGGGCGACGGTCCTCTCCACATCGAGCTCGAGCCATTCGATGCCCATGCGTTCGCCGAGGTCTCCCTGACCCATCGCGATGAAGGGGTCGATAGAGGTGGGAGTGGAGGAATCGGCGTCGTCGGTCACATCGCCGGTCGTCATCGCATCGTCAGCCATGGAGACACAGCCTAGGATCGCCTGACATGAGCGCGCAGGGCAAGGTGAGAAGTACCGGTGACAATGAACAGGGCGGCCGATTCCTGCTGCTCGATGGTCACTCCTTGGCCTACCGGGCGTTCTATGCGCTGCCGGAAGAGAACTTCGCCACGTCGACGGGTCAGCCCACCAACGCGGTCTACGGCTTCACATCGATGCTCATCAACACCCTCCGTGATGAGAAGCCGACGCATATCGCGGTGGCATTCGACGTGTCTCGAACGACGTTTCGCACCGAGACGTTCCCCGAGTACAAGGCGAATCGAGCCAAGAGTCCCGAGGGATTCAAGGGTCAGGTCGATCTGATCCGCGATCTTCTCGATGCTCTGGGTATCACGCGGCTGGAAGTCCCCGGTTATGAAGCCGATGACATCCTGGCCACACTCGCCACGCAGGCTCAGGAGCAGGGTCTGGAAACCTTCATCGTGACCGGGGATCGCGACGCTCTGCAACTGGTCACCGATGAGGTGACGGTGCTCTATCCGCGTAAAGGAGTCTCCGACCTCGCCCGGATGACTCCCGATGCTGTCGCGCAGAAATACGGACTCACTCCGGAGCAGTACCCCGATTTCGCCGCGTTGCGAGGTGATCCGAGTGACAATCTGCCCGGAATCCCCGGCGTGGGCGAGAAGACCGCGACGAAGTGGATCACGACGTATGGCAGCCTCGCCGGCCTCGTCGATCATGTGGACGAGGTCAAGGGGAAGGTGGGCGATGCCCTTCGTGAAGCGCTGCCGCAGGTGTTGGTCAATCGTCGGCTGACGGAACTCGTGCGCGATGTGCCGCTGGATGTGCAGCCC
>CAJXYI010000061.1 GCA_913063435.1 uncultured Actinomycetales bacterium
TCGATTTCTCCCCATAGGTGATGACAGCGTCCTCGACGTTGATGAGGTTGACCGGAGCCGCTGACATCGCCGCCATCCTAGGGGTTGATCACGGGGGCGCCGACGGTCGCCAACCTGGAGTTTGCGCGAGAAAGAGCGCATTTCCCATCCCGGAATGTAGTCCCTTCCTGCGCAAAGTCGCGCAGCTGTGGAGTCGCGGGACAGCCCGCCCGGGTGTGGGATGGGTCCGTGGGTCGGGCTGATGTTCAGGTGGTGTGGTTCAAGCGTGACCTCCGCGTACACGACCACCCAGCGCTCGCTGCAGCCGTCGCGACCGGCCGGCCCGTGCTGCCGGTGTATGTCGTCGAACCTTCGCTCCTCGCCCATCCGCACACCGCACCCCGGCATATCGAACTGATCCTCGACGGCCTTCACGACCTGCGCGAATCCCTGGCGCGAATCGGAGCGCCTTTAGTGGTGCGCATCGGCGAGGTCGTCGACGTCTTCGAGACGCTGAATCGAGAGATTGCCTTCGAGACCGTGCACTCCCACGAAGAGTTCGGGGTGCTCGCAACCTGGGAACGCGACCGTGCCGTCGCCGATTGGTGTCGGGCCCGCGGTGTCGCCTACACCGAGCACCGTCAGACCGGGGCGATGCGCGGCCTGCGCACCCGCAACACGTGGAGTAGGCAGCGCATGCAGTTGTTCGCCCAACCACTGCACCCTGTTCCCACGGCGATCCGGGGTACGCAGGTCGACCCGGGCCCGATTCCGACGCACAGCGACCTGGGACTGACCGCCGAGACGATGGAATACCGTCAGCGCGGTGGCGAGCAGGCCGGCCGTGAGGTGATGAGGTCCTGGCTGACCGAGCGCGTCGACGGCTACCAGCGCAATCTGTCGAGCCCGAACACCGGCTGGGATGGCTGCTCGCGGTTGTCGGTTCACCTGGCACTGGGCACGGTCAGTCCGCGCGAGGTGCACAAGCGGGCCGAGCGCCGCCACGGCGAACCGGGATCACCCCGTCTATCGCTGGAGGCATTCGGCGAGCGGTTGGCGTGGCGTGACCACTTCGCGCAGAAACTCGAGGATGCACCGTTCATCGAGCAGCGCGCGATCCATCCGGCATTCGACGGCCTGCGGCCGGAAACGCCGAACCAGTCCGCTCTCGACGCGTTCACCGCAGGACGCACGGGCTATCCCATGGTGGATGCGGTAGTGCGTTCACTCGCAGCCACCGGATGGACGACGTTCCGGATGCGCTCGATGGTGACCTCGTTCGCCTCCTATGACCTGTGGCTGCCGTGGCAGACCACCGGTGGAGTGCTCGCCCGGTGGTTCACCGACTACGACCCGGGCATCCACTGGCCGCAGATCCAGATGCAATCTGGCGTGACGGGGATGAACGCATTGCGGATCTATGACCCGGTCAAGCAGCAGCTCGATCAGGACCCACAGGGAGTCTTCGTGCGCCGCTGGATTCCCGAGCTACGCGATGTGCCCGATGATCTGCTGGCCACACCGTGGCTGGTCGAGCCGAAGCAGCGCCACGACTATCCCGATCCGATCGTCGATCACGCTGCTGCTGCTGCGCAGGCGAAAAGACGGATCAGTGCGGTGCGCCAACGCATCCGGGGGGATGGCTCGACCCGGGCGCTGCTGGAACGGCACGGGTCGCGCCGCCCACCGCCAGCGCGGCGTCGCCGCTAGCGGCCGATCCGCCGCATCCGCACCGGCTCATCGATGGTGCCATCACCATCGGTATCGATGCCGAAAGCGGGACGCTGCGTGGTGCGCTTCCAGTTGGAGTAGTCGAGAACGAGTTGACCACCGGCCGGATAGGACACCCGCGTCGCCCGGAACCTGCGCGAGTCGGTGCCGCGATCCAGCTCGACCGTCACCGTCATCGACCCGCCGGCGTTGTTGCCATCCCCGTAGTAGACGGCCTCTTCACCGGTCTTCACCGTGATCGTCCGGTCGTTTTCCGCCGCTACCGCCTGGCCGCCGTAGACGACGGACGTGTAGTGGCGGACACCCTGGGTGAAGACACGCTCCATGCGCGGCTTCACCGCAACCGTGGCACCGAAACCGAACACACCGGCCGCGTCGAATTCCGCGACTCCTTCGGCACCCGCGGGGAATGCCGGAACGGACACCTGCTTGACCCCGTTGACGGACATATCGCTCACGGTGAGAGGGAATGCCTGAGTGACGTTGCTGGCATCGACGACATAGGCGAACCCGTCACCGGGATCGACGTCGAACGTCAAGTTGCCCTTGAGATCCGGATTTCCACTATCCAACGCAGGCAACGTGTTGAAGCGATCCTGAGGAAGCGCATTTCCGTCCGTATCCTGGAGGCCGAGCTCCAGGGCATCCGCAACGGATGCCGGGACGGGGTTCATCAGGACCAGGTTGGTATCTCGTCCCCCCGCGCAGACGGGGCACTCCTGCACCGCCAGCGAATCAGCGACCGACTGGAGTTGGAGATTCTTCGTCGTGGCATCGCCAGCAGCGATCGTCGCGGGCGCGGTGGGGTTGAGCAGCACCTGGTATTCCCACGTGTCCGTCGCAGTATCGACGTGGATGGCGCGGGACTGGAAGGGGAAGTTGTTGTCGTACACCGCGATGTCGTACTGCCCGTTCCCCTTGTCGTACACGGCGAAGGGAGTGATCCCGTGTCCGCCCCAGGATCCCCAGAGAACCAGGGTGTGGGGCACCGCCCCCGGTGTCTGGAAGTCCTCGATCAGTTGCTGCACCAGGGCATTCGGGGTGAGGTTGGAAACCGGAGTCGTCTTCTGAGTGGCCCAGTTTCGGGCGATGACATTCTGGGTGTCCGGGGTGAGTTGTGACTGACCGGCGAGAGTGGTTGCGGCCACCGCCGATGGTTCGACCTGTCCGTTGAACAACCCTGCGGACGTCACCGCGAGACCGACGCAGTGTCCGACAGCATCCACCTGCTCGAAGAGCGACAACGACCAGTACTCGGCGGCCGGTGTCATCGTGCAGGTGCCATCGCTTTGCACCGGACCGGCGCACACGCCATCGCCGTACAGATCACGCATGTACACAGACGTCATCGGCTGCAGATCGTTGTCCGGCATATCGAAGAAGAGGTTGAACGGGGACAGGGAGCCCGCGTAATTGACATAGGGGAACCCGTTCGGAGTCGGCCGGAATCCGGAATCGGCGACGACCGTGCCCTGCGGAGTCCACTCGGGGTCGGGAGGTCCGAACCACATGTCGTAGAAGAACTGGGCTTCCGGGGTTTGCGGCATGCTGGGGGGCATCACCGGGCCGGTAGCCAGCGCGGGGGCGGCGAGGCCGAGGGTGAGCGCTGGGGCACTGATCAGGGCGAGGATTCGACGGCGCATCTGAAGTTTCTAGCAGATAAGCCGTAGGGGATTCCTGTTATGCGCGAGGAGTTTATCCGGCGCCGATCAGCCTCGTACCACTGGTTGACTACCGACCCACGCGCCTCATCTTCACCCGCTCATCGATGGTGCCATCACCATCGGTGTCGATTCCGAAGACTGGGCGCTGCGTCATGCGACGCCAATCGGAGTAGTCGAGAACGAGCTGGCCACCGGCCGGATAGGACACCCGCGTCGCCCGGAACTTCTTCGACTCCCCGCGACGTTCCAGGGTGACGTTGACCGTCATCGACCCGCCGGCATCGTCCGCATCCCCGTAGGCGATGTACTCCCCCGATCGCTCAACGGTGATCTCGCGGCCGTTATCGGCAGCCACGGTCTGTCCGCCGTAGACCACGGTCGTGTAGTGACGAACGCCTTCGGCGAAGGCGTGCTCCATGCGCGGCTTGAGCGGCACCGATGCGCCGAAGCCGAAGGTGCCCTCCTGGTCATAGAGGATCACCCCCGTCGCACCCGCCGGGAAGGTGGGCACGCTGGCGATCTTCACGCCGCCGGCTGCCAGCTCATTCACCGTCAGCGGCACGTCCTCGGTGGTCTGGGAGCCATCCACGACGAGCCGGTATCCATCGCCGGGATCGATATCCAGCGAGGGAAGCGTTCCCAGATTGGGATTGTGCGAGTCCAGGCTGGGAAGGGTTGAATACCGATCCGCCGGCAGACCCTGGCCCTGGGTGTCGAGCAGGCGAAGCTGGACGTCGTTGACCGCCGTGGCCGGCATCGGGTCGAAGACGATCAGGTTCGTATCGCGACCCCCCAGGCACACGGGGCAGTCCTGTACCGCGAGCGAGTCGCTCACCGGCACCAACTGCAACGTCTTCGTCTGGGCATCGCCACGGGCGATGGTGGGGGGAGCGGAGGGGTTGATCAGCGCCTCATAGGCCCAGGTGTCCTCATTGGTATCGACCTCGATCGCCCGCTCCTGGAAGGGGTAGTTGTTGTCGTAGACGGCGATGTCGTAGAGCCCATTCCCCTGGTCGTAGACCGCATAGGGCGTGATCTGGTGGCCTTCGGTCGCACCCTCGGCAGACTGCCACTGCAGACTGAGCGTGAAGGGGACGTTGCCTTCGGAGAATCCCTCGATGAGTGCGTTCACCACCCCTGTGGGTGTCAGATCCGAGATCTCCCAGGTCAACTGGGTGGACCAGTTGCGCGCGATGAGCTGCTGTACATCCTGCGTGAGTTGGGAGTTGCCACCGAGCGCCGTCGTCGCCACCTCTTCAGGCTCCAGCTGGCCGTTGAACAATCCTGCGGACACGATCGCGAACCCAACACAGTGCCCGACGCCGTTGACTGCCTCGAACAGCACCTCGGACATGTAGCGCGCGGCCGGGGTGAGATCGCAGGTTCCGTCTGCGGAAACCCTGCCCTGGCATACGCCATCGCCATACAGCGACCGCATCCAGGGGGATGTCATGGGCTGCAACTCGTTATCGGGCGTGCCGAAGAACAGCGGAAGGGGAGGCTCGGTCAGAGAGCCGCCGTAGTTCGCATACGGCAGGCCGTTCGCCAACGGTCGGAACCCCGAATCGGCCACGATGGTTCCCTGCGGAACCCACTCAGGGTTCGTCGGGCCGAACCACAGGCCATAGAAGAACCGATTATCCGGCGTATCCGGTATGGCCGGGGGCAGCACCGGACCGGTGGCCATCGCGGGGGCGGCGAGGCCCAGGGCAAGGGCGGGCGCGGACAGCAGGGCGATGATTTTCCGACGCATAGGAACTGCCTATCAGACAACACCCGACGAATGCATGTCGGGCGTCGGGCATCCCCTACGCGAGGGCGTCGATCGCCGCGATGGCCGCCTCGTCGAGGTTCACCTCGGCGGCCGCGCAGTTCTCCTCCAGATGCGCGATCGATCCCGTGCCGGGGATCGGCAGCATCACCGGCGAGCGCTGCAGCAGCCAGGCCAGCGCCACCTGGGATGGCAGCACTCCGAGGCGGGCTGCCTGCTCGGCGACGACCCCACCCTCGGCCAACAGCTCACGATTGCCGAGCGGGAACCACGGGATGAACCCGATGTTGTGAACCGTGCAGTGAGCGAGAAGTTCCTCACTCTGCCGCAGGCCGGCGTGATACAGGTTCTGCACGCTGACGACCTTGAGTGTCTGCTGGGCCGCCTGCAGTTCGGCGACCCCCACCTCCGACAACCCCACATGCCGGATGAGTCCCTCGGTCACCATCTCGGCGATCACCCCGAACTGCTCGTCAGCGGGGACGTTCGGGTCGATGCGATGCAGCTGCCATAGGTCGATGCGGTCCACTCCCAGCCGACGCAGCGACATCTGCACGCACTGGCGCAGGTATTCCGGTCGTCCGACGGGAGTCCACTGATCCGGCCCCTGCCGGGTCAGACCGCCTTTGGTCGCGATGACGATCCCGTCATAGGGGTGCAGCGCGTCGCGGATGAGCCGCTCGGAGACCTCCGGGCCGTAGGAGTCGGCCGTGTCGATGAAGTCGACCCCGAGTTCCACAGCCTTGCGCAAGACAGCCCGGGCGTTGTCCAGATCACCCGGGTCGCCCCAGATTCCCGGACCGGTGATACGCATCGCCCCGAAACCGAGTCGGTGCACGGTCAGCGGATCGGATCCGTTCGCGTCGAGGGTGAATGTTCCCGATGAAGATATGGGCTGTTGCGTCATGGACGGCAGCCTACGCTGCAGCAGGGTCAGGAGACGTGCTCCGACCCGTGCGCAACTGCGGTCGGGAGAACACAGCCGCGATGCTCACGGCCACCAGCCAGATCGCCAAGACGATCATCGCGGTGGTGAATCCTGCTGTCGCGATGAGCACACCGATGAGGATCCCACTCAACAGGATTCCGCCATCGAAGGTCATGTTCCACGACATGGACACCAACCCGAATCGCGATGGCTCGACGAGGTGCAGCATCCCGGTGAGCGCGGCCGTGCCGCCAGCGCCGATCGTTGCCCCGAGGATCGCCGACATCGCGATATCGACGAAGTCGGAGGTGACGACTCCCAAGATCACGATCGCTGCAGCCCCGATGAATGTTGCGGGGATGAGCACCGCCGACATCGAGGACACGTCAACCAGTCGTCCACCCGTCGAGCGGCCGAGTACATAACCGAGGCCGACGGCAATCAGAGCGATCGGTGCGACTGAGGACTCCAGCGGTAGGAACGTG
Organism: uncultured Actinomycetales bacterium; assembly: GCA_913063435.1. GTDB lineage: Bacteria > Actinomycetota > Actinomycetes > S36-B12 > S36-B12 > M55B157. The sequence continues at coordinate 6,559 of CAJXYI010000061.1, forward strand.
TAGAGCGCACCGTAGACGATCGCGGAAGGCAGGAAGACGAACACGGGAACGAACAGCCACATCGATATCGGCTCGCGGGTTCCCTGCGATGGATCATGACGGTTCGACACCGGGTTCGGTGACGCAGCGAAGACGGGTCGGAGGAAGCCCAGGCCGATGAGGGGAACGACCACACCTAGCAGGACAGGAACACCCCTGGTCGTGTTCTCCAGCAGCCACAGTCCGATACCCGGCGTAGCGACACCCGACAGGGACGTCACCAAGCCGAGCGCTCCTTGCGCCGCACCTTGGCGCAGTGGATCGGCGTAGTGGGCGGCAAGGGACACCGACACGATCGTGAGTAGTCCGAATCCGATTCCTCGGATGGCGGTGATGGCGAGGAACAGCGCGGCCGGAAGATCGATGAGATAGGCAATCGAGGGAATGCCCAACAGAACGAGAGAGGCCGCGAACAGCACGCCGGGCTGCAACCGGGTGAGCAGCGTGGGCACGAAGAGTTGGGTGATCACGGTGGTCGCCATGAAGGCCGTGGTCGCCAGCCCAGCGCCCACCGCACCCATCGACTGCGATCCGATCACCGGCAGAACGGCGAACAGGACGAACATGCCGGCGAAGCCCGGACCCGAGGCGAGCAGGACTGCACGGGACGGGGTCACGGGCTCATTGTGGACCTCGATCACATGTGTGATCGATGGGGGTGAGAGGACCACAGTGAGCCCGGTTTCCGACGGCGGTGCCCACCTTCACGCCCGACCGCCCTACGGGGGTTGACGCGGTAGGACTGCATCACCCCTCCACCGGGAATCGAGCGACCAGCCGCACTCCCCCGAGGTCGGAATCGACATAACCCCAATCCCCCTGCAGGGTCGCGCACCAGGTCGAGATGAGTGTCGAGCCAAGCCCCGGTGTGTAGGGCTGCGAGAGTCCCGACCCGTTGTCGTCCACGGCCACTGTTACCTCTTCTACCCGACCTGCGTTCCGCCCTTCGCCATCTCCCACTTCCACGGTCACACGGCACTCACTCGCATTCCCGTGACCGGCAGCGTTGAGCAGCCCCTGCTCGATGATCCGATACGCGCCAAGTCGAATCTCACGGCTCCGCGGAAACACACCTCGAATGTCGATTTTCACCGGCATCGTGGGGGCCCAGATCTCGGCGAGGTCCTCCAGCGCAGTGTGCATATCGATGTCATGGAGATTGGGACTCAGAGACCGAATGGCTCTGCGCAGATCCAGCGAACGTAATTGTTCTAGTTGGGTGACAACGTCCGAAACGAGCATCCTCTCAGCATCGCCGGTAGCACCACTCTCACGTACACGCTGCAACTTCATGCACGCGGAGACAAGTCCGGCTTGGACCTGGTCGTGGAGGACGACGGCCACCTGCTGACGCACCGACTCATCCGCCCTGAGCAGGGCAGTCTGCTGTTCCCGGAGTTGCTCCGCCGCCTCATTCGCCCTGGAGACCTCACGACGTAGCCGTGCCGAAGCGCTCCCGAGGACTCCCTGAACCAATAGGCCGACCAGTGTTGTCGTGATGGCCGCAGCAACAAATCGCTGAGACAGATCTAAGGACCCTGGGATCACACCTGCGACTTCCCGCACGGTGGTAGCCACCACAGCGTTGATGACGAAAACCGCGGCGTACCCCAGCGGCTTGACGACTAATCTTGGCGCCATTCTCGATGCCGCACCCAGGACCACCCAGGTCAACAAGAAGACGACCACCCCGGTCAGGAAATTCGGCCACTGTTCGAGCCAGCGCCCCGGCACGAGGCCGACAGTCACGGAGAGAAGCCCGGCTATGGCTGCCACCGGCAGCGGCTGTAACGGCCACGGGCCGAAGAACCGCCGCCAGGGAAGGGGGTCAGATTCCGTCGACGTCGTCATCGTCTCTGATGAGTTCCAGATAGGTGAAGATCGCTCGGATTCTCATATCGTCGTTCTCATTCGCCTCAGGGACGAGAATCCGATAAGCCTTGGACAGATCCTGGCGCACCGTTTCTTGTGTTACGGCGAGGCGACGGGCGATCTCCGTGGCCTTGATCCCCGAAGCAGTCATTCCCATCACCGCTCGCTGACGCATCGTCATCTGCAGAAGGGGCGATCCGGATGTACTGGGCGTGCCCGTCAACCGGCTATGTCCTTCTGCCGTTCGGCGCACCACCTCGACGATTTCGCGCAGTGTCGTCTCTCCCGATTTCGGCAGTGTCGACCACCCGAAGAGCGCATCAGCAGGAACGCTGCGGGCTACGGTGTCCAGCCGGTACTGCGAATGGATCACGATGCCGATGTTCTCGTTCCATCCCCTCATCGTGAGCCCCAGGTCGATTCCGTTCATCTCCTCGCTCCCGAGGGCGAGGTCGATCAGGGCTACATCGGCATTCTCGACAACACGACGCTGCAGTGCCTCGGTCGGTGATCCAGCGTCGAGAATGAGGTCAACGTCAGGATGCTCGGTGAACGACTGCGCCATGATCGACCGCAGCGATGGGTCGTTCTCGACGTAGATCAACCGAGTGGGGCGCACGGGCCTACCGTCCCATGCGCGGGATGATGACGCGGTTGGAACGCACGCGTTCCCCAGCCAGGTCGGTGGCCTGGAAGTAGACGTACACCTTCTTCTTCGCCCGCCGCTGCCACAGCAGATCCCCATCCGAGCGGTCAACCCTAAGCGTGCGAGCCGGCGAATAGGCCCGCTGTCCGGGCCACCTCACCATCACCATGACCTCACCCGGTCTCATCCCGGTGACCTGCCCAGCAACCCGCACCATGGCTCCATCCCGCGAACCGGTGATGACGATGGACGCCGCATCCCGGGCCGGTTGCGGAGTCACCGACACCGGTTCACTCCACGACCCCCAGCCCGCACCGGTCAAGGCCCGCACGCGAATCTCGTACTCCGTGTCGTTGCGCACCCCCGACAGCTCGCATTCCATCTCCTCGACCGGCACCACGCACGAAGCCGCACGAGGCTGCGTCGAAATCTCATAGTGCGTGATGGGGAACGACCCATTCGACTGCGGTGGAGACCACGAGACCAAGGCGGAGTCATCCCCGGCCACGACAGCAACATCGATAGGCGCCGACGCCGGGATCGCCGGCGGATCAACCGGATTCGGGGCAGGAGCCGAGCCGGAAATGAAGTTCGCAGTGATCGTCGTCGTCGAACCGATAGTCACCATGCACGTGGGATTCGATCCGGTACATGCTCCGTCCCAACGATCGAAACTCGCCCCCGAAGCAGGCACCGCCGTGAGGGTGACGGACTGGCCGGTGGTGAAGCCGTAGGTGCAGGAGTCGCTACCGTCTTCGCATGCGAGGCCCGGCGGATCAGACACAACAGTGCCTTGGTCGGTTTCCTGGCTCGTCGTGGTGACCGCGACCACCTGAGACGTGCTGGGATTCATCGGCCATGGATCCCCGACTACTCCATTTCGACCCATCGCGGCCGTGTTCTGCCGAGTGACACCGCCCATGCTGTTGAACGATCCGGCGATGAACACCGAAGCGGTGGACGTGGACAGCCCGCGAATCTCTCCAGTTCCTGCCTGGGGATCCCAACTCAGCAGAGACCCCGTCTGCGGATCGACCGCGGCCAGGCGCTCGCGAGTCACACCGTTGTCAACGACGGAGAATGCATTTTGACCACCCAGATAGATGGCCGACGATGTCGTGGCGATCTCGTAGACATCACCGTTGCCGTTGTTACCCCGAACCGTCGCCGGACGCCAGTCGAGGTCCAACTCTCCGGTCACCGCATCGACTGCGGCCGTGTACCGCTGCGTCACCGGAGTCACCGACGAGGCGGGAGTGATCGACAGGAACGAACCACCGAGGAAGACCCGATCCCCCATCACAGCGATAGCCGTGCCATACAACCCACGCCCATGTGACTCACCCTCATTGTTGGAAGCATTGGGAGTACCGACATTCCATGAATCCAACGCCCCCGTTGTCGCATCGACCGCGACGTAGTTGGGGCGCGCCTGTCCCGCCGCAGTGCTGAATCGGCCCGCCATATAGAGCCTGCCGTTCGCAATAGCTAGGTGCTCGGCTTCCGCGTTCAGTTGTGCATCGAACGCGTTGTCCAAAGCCCCCGTCGTTGCATCGACTTTCGCCACGCCCCGCCGCGCAACTCCACCTACTGTGCTGAAGAAGCCGGCCATGTACACCGAGGAACCGGACACCAGGAGGTCAACGGGTCGGCCATTTGGCGCTGGCGCCCAATTGGTCACCGATCCTGATGTATCCACGGCAGCCGTGGACGATCTGGATCCACCGCTGCCGTCTTCGCCGATCACGCGGGAGAACTGGCCGGACATGTAGATGGTCTGGCCGTTCGAAGCGAAGGCGTACACCGATCCATCGACGGCCGGAGCCCACGATGTCAGGATGCCGTCGGCCCCGATGGCAGCAGCATGCTTGCGCTGGAGTCCGCCGACGCAGTCGAAATTCCCACCGAAGACGGCGGTCGACCCCGAAACGGCAATGTCATAGCTGGTCCTCGCCACACCGTTGGTCCAGTCGCAAATGTGCGGATCCCAGGACGTGGCATCACCATCGACCAGGTCTACTGCACCGATGCGATTACGGGCGATACTCCCGGTTGCGGTCCCCAATGCCCAGAAACTTCCGGCGAGATATGCGGTATCGCCGTCGATCTCGATATCGGTGATCCGTTTCGCGTCGTTGTAATTTCCACCTTGAGTCGCACGTGGGTTCCAGTCAGTGAGCGTGGGATTTCGTGGGTCCGAACTGATGTCGAAGGCCGCGCCCATCCCACGCCCCTGACCCCCTGCACCACTGATTCCTCCCCCTACGTACAGCACATCGTTGTGGATGGTTAATGCTTCGCCCTGGCCGATAAGCCGCCCGTTCCATGCACTGACGCCTACGTTGTCTGCGGCCGTCGCGTCATCCATGGCCGCGAGATTCGCAAGGGCCGACCCACCGGATGGAGTGATCGAAAAATTCCCGGTCGCGTACACGGTGGACCCGGAGACCGCCACGTCAAAGACGGCATAACCCGTCATCGTGGGCGCGAAATCCGTGACACAGTCTGCGGCATCCCAGTTGTCGAGACAGGTACCCGTCGCAGGTGCAGTCCGCGCACCCATGCGCACTTGGGCTAGCAGCGTTCGACCGAGTCCTCCGATGTTCGTGAAGCGTCCACCCACGTACACGTCGTCTCCAACAACCAAGACCTTCATAAGCCAGTTGTTTGCCGCGGGATCCCAATCCAGAAGAGATCCGTCACTGAGACTAAGTGCGGCGAGACGGTTGCGCGTGGACCCGTTCACATCAGTGAACAGCCCACCAATGACGACGACGGAACCACTGACCGAGATCGACTGCACGCGATGGTTCACCACGGGGGCGAAATCGGGGTTGAGCGATCCATCCGCCCGAATATGGGCCAAGCGAGTCCTGGTCTGCCCATCGACGGATCCGAACATGCCGCCGATGACATACCCACCATTGCCGTCGGATTCAACTGCGTCCACGTCGCCACTGACTTTGGGGAACGTCGCGTCCACGGCTCCGTCAGACAGCGATACCCGAGCGGCCCTACCGGTGTCCCACGCCTGAAACGAGGTGAAGTCCCCACCGACGTAACGCACACCATTCGCATCGGGTTGGGTCACGGTCCAGGCCCGAGCGTTGAAGCCGCTCATCCTGGAAATGCGATCGACGGAAGAAGGACCAAGGGCGACTGCCGGTCTCACCTCCGGGCTTGATGCAGTTGCCGCGAGGGTCAAGGGGGCACCGGTCGCAACCCCGACGAGACTTTCGGGCGTTGCCGCTGCAGTTCCGGTCAGGAGTCCCACGCCCAGCGTCGAAGCGGCGAGGACGGCAACGAGTCTTCTCATCCGGGGGGACGGTTCGCTCATGCGCCTATCCTCGGCCAACACCTGGCACAGACGACCGACCCTTCACGATCGTGAAATCACCACCGTTCGGCTAGATCAAGCGCGTGATGATGATGCGGTTGGAACGCACGCATTCCCCGGCCGGCGCGGCCCGTGCTCGTCGAGGGTGCCTGGGGTGTCGACTGCATCGTGGAATATCGCCGAGATGACGAACTCATGGGTGTCG
>CAJXYI010000062.1 GCA_913063435.1 uncultured Actinomycetales bacterium
GGCCCGCGAGCTCTCTGAGGAACTGCGCAAGCGCTGGAATGTGGAGTTCGACGATGCCGGTGCGATCGGGCGCCGCTATCGCCGCCAGGACGAAATCGGCACGCCCTATTGCGTGACCGTGGACTTCGACACCCTCGAGGACCAGGCTGTCACCGTCCGCGATCGTGACTCGATGTCGCAGGAGCGCATCGGTCTCGATGCTTTGATCGGCTGGCTCGCCCAGCGCCTCCCTTCCTGCTAGTCCGGTTTCATCCACGTAAGCGGCCATGACTGACCGGGAATCCGGCTAGACTGCGAGTCGGATTCCCAGCGATCGCATACCTGGTAAGGGGTTTTCTCGTGTGCACGAACTTCAAGGTCAAGACCGCCAAGGACGGAAGCGTTGTCGTCGGCCGATCGATGGAATTCCCCATGGGTGTCCCTACTGCGCTGGCCGTGCTCCCGGGGGATTTCGCAGGTCAGGCCACAGCTCCTGAAGGCCAGCGTGCGAAGAGTTGGACGGCGCGACACGGCGTCGTGGGTATGAGTGCCTTCGGGCGCCCGGAATGGCTCTCGGATGGAATGAACAACGCGGGCCTGTCAGCGCACTTCCTCTATATGCCAGGCGGGTTCTGCTCCTACGCCGCGTTCGTGGGCGATGGGAACGACCTGGGCGGACTCGATGTGATCGCCTATCTGCTGGGCACATGTTCCTCGATCGCCGAGGTGAAGCAAGCCATGGATGGGGTGCGCATCTGGGGTGTCGATCCGGGCATGGGGTTTGCCCCGCCGTGCCACATCCTGGTTCACGATGCCACCTCCTCGCTCGCGATCGAACTCCATCCCGATGGAGTTCATCTGGTGGACAATCCGACGGGCGTGGGAACGAATGCCCCCTATCTCGACTGGCATCTGACGAACCTCAGCAATTACGTGGGTATCTCGGCTACGACACCCGATCCGGTTCAGGTCGGAAAACTGACCGTTTCAGCCCTTGGCCAGGGCCAGGGACTCCGGGGGATTCCTGGGGACGACACACCGCCTGGACGTTTCGTGCGCGCCGCGGTTCAGGTCACCCTGTGCGATCAGCCGGCGGACGGTCACGCCGCGGAGTTGACGGCATTGCATATTCTCAACTCCTTCGACATCACACCGGGAATCATCCGCGAGCCTGCGCCCCATGGCGGAACGGCCGATGAGGTCACAGTCTGGAACTCGATTTCGAATCTCACCGGGAAGCGTTATGCCTTTCGCACGGTGACCGACCCGAACGTCTACGCCATCGACCTAGCCAAGGTCGACTTCACCGGTCAGGCGCGAACGCGCGAGCTCTCCTGGTCGGGATCCTTCCAGGAGTTCACCGCCTGAGTTCCCGACATGGTCTGAATGCGTGCCACACAATGGACCTATGGCCGGCCATGATCATCCACTGTTCACCCTGGTGTATCGCGCGGTCTCTGGCGCGGGGGAGCGAACCGGACTGGGGGAGTTGCGAGAGCGGGCATTGGCCCACGCGACCGGCCGACTGCTCATCCTCGGCCTCGGCCCCGGCCACGATCTCGACCATCTGCCCGATGAGGTCACCAGCGTCGTCGGCATCGAGCCGAGTGCATCGATGCGCACCTCCGCAGAGTCACGCGTCGCTGCAACGCGAGCACGGGGCATCGACGTCGAGGTCGTCGACGCAGTAGGGGAGGCCCTGCCGATTCCCGACGACTCGATCGACTCGGTACTGCTGGCCTATGTGTTGTGCACCGTCGAGGATGTCGATGCTGCGCTCGCCGAAGTCCGCCGAGTGCTGCGTCCTGGTGGAGTGGTCTGCGTCATGGAGCACGTGCGTGCTCCGGAAGGCACCTGGCTGCGGCGAAGCCAACGGCTCGTCGCACCGGTGTGGCCGCGGATGGCCGGTGGTTGCCATGCCGATCGAGACACCCGGGCGGCACTGGCTCGCGCGGGTTTCGATGTGGCGGGGCTGCGCGACATCACGATCACCAGCCTGCCGCCGGTGGCGCCCACGCTGGTCGGAACTGCCCGCTGAGTTGATCCCAACATACCCCCTGGGGTATCTTGCTCATCATGTGTCGACAGGTGATGTGCAAGCGTTGCGAGAAGGCGAGTTGGGCCGGGTGCGGCCAGCACGTCAACCAGGTCCTTGCCGGGGTTCCCAAGAACCAGCGCTGCTCGTGCACGGCCGAGGAGATGGCCGCCTATAAGCGCGAGCACTCCTTCTTCGGCCGCCTGTTCAAGCGCTAGAACTCCTCGATCGGCCGATCGGCCGGGCACGGCGCGGTCAGGGGACTACCGCATTGGGTGCACTCAGCGTCCATCCACCAGGCCACGATCTCGTAGTCCTCGAAGCTGGCATGGATGGTGAATACCGTGCTGCCGCAGACCAGGCAGGCATGGGTAGGTATTCCGCGCTGATCGATGCCCAGGACACCGGCGGGCGGCGTGCTACTCACCCGCAGCAGCCCTTTTCAAGGTCGCACCTGCACTCAATTTGGGACCTCGGCGCTCAGGGATCATCATGGGCTGGCCCGTTTGCGGGTTGCGACCCTGGCGTGCTGGTCGAACCACGTTTTCCAAGGTCAACAGCCCGGGCAGGTGGACGCGGGTTCCGTCCGCGGCAGATTCCACGAGGACCGAGGCCAGCCCTTCGATCACAGCGTCGACCGTGGCGGGTGGCTGCTGGGTTCGTTCGACGATGGCGGCGACCAGGGCGGAGCGGTTCATGAGTCCTCCTAGATGGGAATGATTCTCATTAGCATACACCCGGACCTGTGCGTATTCGCCAACACGCCACGCGAAACCAGTCTGGACTCCATGCACCACAATGGGCCCGTGACCGGGTTGGCAGTGGGGACGCATGTCGTGACGCCCCCCGTGGTCCTGGCCCCCATGGCAGGCATCACCAATCGCGCCTTCCGGCGACTGTGCCGTGAAGCGGGCGCGGGACTGTATGTCAGCGAGATGATCACCTCTCGTGCGCTCGTCGAACGCAATGAGGCAACGTGGGACATGATCCGGTTCGAACCCGATGAATCCCCGCGATCGATCCAGCTCTACGGAGTCGACCCGGCCGTCATCGCCCAGGCGGTGCGCATGGTCGTCGCTGAGGATCTCGCCGATCACATCGATTTGAACTTCGGCTGCCCGGTGCCCAAGGTGACACGCAAGGGTGGTGGATCGGCACTGCCATGGAAGCGCGACCTGTTCGAGGCCATCGTGACCGGCGCAGTCCGTGCCGCTGATGGTCGTGTGCCGGTGAGTGTGAAGATGCGCAAGGGCATCGATGACGACCACCTGACGTATCTGGATGCTGGCAGGCTGGCCGCTGATGCAGGCGTCGCCTGGGTCGCCCTGCATGGACGCACAGCAGCGCAGATGTATTCCGGGCGTGCGGACTGGTCTGCGATCGCTCGCCTGGTCGAGCATCTTCCCGGAACTCCCGTGCTGGGCAACGGTGACATCTTCAGCGCGCAGGATGCCCTCGCATTGGTCGACCAGACCGGATGCGCCGGAGTCGTCGTCGGTCGCGGTTGTCTGGGGCGGCCCTGGTTGTTCGGGCAACTCGTCGCAGCCTTCGCCGGTCAACCGATCCCACCGGATCCCGATCTGGCCACCGTGCTCGCGACCTTGCGTCGCCATGCGGAACTCATGGTGGAGGCGTTCGGCGAACTCACCGGTTGCCGCGAGATCCGCAAGCACATTGCCTGGTATCTCAAGGGCTATGTGGTGCGCCGCCATGTGCGCGCGGCATTGGGCACGGTGGCGACACTCAGCGAGCTCGACGAGTTGCTGGCGCAGATCGACCCGGACCAACCAGCGGATGCCACCGTGATGAGCGCTCCGCGCGGTCGAACCGGCGGTGAGCGAACGCCGAGCCTGCCCGAGGGTTGGCTGGAATCACCACTGCTCGATGACGCGGGCTGCGTGCTGCTGCGCGAAGCGGAACTGTCGGTGAGCGGTGGCTGACGCTGTGTTCGACGATGGTTATACCGGACACGATCGAGCGCGCATCGTCACCGAGGATGATCGCTCGACGCGCGGCGCATTCGCACGAGATCGCGCTCGCGTTCTGCATTCGGCGGGGCTGCGGCGGTTGGCGGCGAAGACCCAGGTGCTCACCGCCGGATATGCCGACTTTCCCCGCACCCGCTTGACCCACACCCTCGAGGTGGCCCAGATCGCCCGCGAACTCGGTGCTGCTCTCGGGTGCGATCCCGACCTTGTCGATGTGGCAGGTCTCGCCCATGACCTCGGGCATCCGCCTTTCGGTCATAACGGCGAGACCGAACTCGATCGCATTGCAGATTCGATCGGTGGATTCGAAGGCAATGCGCAGACCCTGCGGGTGCTCACCCGGCTCGAGGCGAAGACGCTGACAGAAGATGGCGACAGCGTCGGATTGAATCTGACCAGGGCGAGCCTGGATGCCTCATGCAAATATCCTTGGCCGCGACGCGAGGGAACCGCCAAATTCGGTTACTACGCAGACGATGCCCCGGTCTTCGCTTGGTTGCGCGAGGGGGCGCCGGGGGAGCGGACCTGTTTGGAAGAGCAGGTGATGGATTGGGCCGATGACGTGGCCTATTCGGTGCACGATCTCGAAGATGCCCTGCACACCGGATTGATCACTCTCGACATGTTCACGTCGGCTACTGAGCGCGAGAACATCATGGATGTCGCCCATCGCGTGTACCTGCCCGGTGTAGATCCGGCCGCAATCGGTGCGGGTCTGGATCGACTGCTGGCCTGGGAATCATGGCCGGTGTCATTCGACGCCTCGATGCACGACCTGGTCGCATTGAAGACGGCAACGTCAGGGCTGATCGGCCGCTTTTGCAACGCTGCCGAGCACGCGACGCGGGAGGCGTATCCGGGAGCGCGGTTGACGCGGTATGACGCCAACCTCATCGTGCCCGATGATGTGCGGGCCGAGGTCGCTGCATTGAAGGCGATGACCGCGATCTATGTGATGAACCGCGAGGGCGCTGATGCCGAATATGCCCGACAGCGCGAGATCCTCGCCGAGCTCGTCGCTGCGCTGGTGTTGCGTGGTGGGCGGGATATCGAGGCTTGGCTGGCCCCGCGGTTCGAGCGGGCCACCACGGATGCGCAGAGACTGCGCGTGGTCATCGATCAGGTCGCCAGCCTCACCGACGCCAGCGCAGCCGCCTGGCACCAGCGCCTATGCCGATGAGCAGCGCGTGCCGATGAGTGTCCTGAGCGTCGATGACCTGGGGATGGACTCCGGCATCGATCTCAGCGGGCGCCTAGGATCGCGCGTATGAACGGTCGGATCCGAGATGAGGACGTCGCGCTCGTGCGCGAACGGGCCCGCATCGACGACATCGTTCGTGATTACGTCGCACTCAAGCCGGCCGGTGGGGGATCGCTGAAGGGACTGTGTCCTTTCCATGATGAGCGGTCGCCGTCGTTCCATGTCACGCCGAGCAAGGGAATGTTCTACTGCTTCGGCTGCCAAGAAGGCGGCGATGTCATCAGTTTTCTCACCAAGATCGACCACCTATCCTTCACCGAGGCGATCGAGAAACTCGCGGGGCGCACGGGAGTCACCCTGCGCTACGTCGAGGGAACGGCCGGCCTGCAGCGTGACACCGGTCAACGCACCCGACTGGTAGCCCTCAATCGTGGCGCAGCGGAGTACTTCGCCCAGCAGTTGCGGACCCCTGAAGCACAGACTGCACGCGAGTTCTTGACCTCGCGGGGTTTCGATGAGGATGCATGGGCATCGTTCGGAGTCGGTTACGCACCACGGACCTGGGATTCGGTGATCAAGCACCTGCGCGGTGGTGGATTCGCTGAGGCCGACATGCTCGCAGCCGGTGTGGTGTCCCAGGGCAGCCGAGGGACCTTCGATCGATTCCGCGGACGGCTGATCTGGCCGATCCGTGATCTCGCCGGTGACGTCGTCGGTTTCGGTGCGCGCAAACTGTTCGACGATGACGATGGCCCGAAGTACCTCAACACCCCAGAGACGGTGCTCTACAAGAAGAGCCAGGTTCTCTACGGCCTCGACCTCGCACGTCGTGACATCTCCAAGAGTCAGCGCGCTGTGATCGTCGAGGGATACACCGATGTAATGGCCTGCCATCTGGCGGGCGTGCCGATCGCCGTGGCAACCTGCGGCACCGCCTTCGGTGGTGATCACATCAGGATCCTGCGGCGGTTGTTGATGGACGACGACCGGATGCGCGGTGAGGTCGTATTCACCTTCGATGGGGATGCGGCCGGTCAGCGGGCAGCGCTGAAGGCCTTCGAAGACGACCAGCGATTCATGGCGCAGACGTTCGTTGCCGTCGAGCCGCACGGACTCGATCCCTGCGATCTGCGACTGCAGCAGGGGGATGCCGCCGTACGCGACCTGATCGATCGCCGAGTGCCGCTATTCGAGTTCGCGATCCGCTCCGTGCTGGCCGCCTATGACCTGGATGCGGCCGAGGGACGCATCAACGCGTTGCGCGAAGCAGCGCCGATCGTGGCGTCGATCAAGGATCCTGCGCTGCGGCCGGAATATGCGCGTCGGTTGGCAGGTTGGCTTGGACTAGCCGAGGGTGAGGTGGCCCGGGCTCTACGCCGGGATACTGCGCCTGCTACCGCTTCGGCGAAGAATCGGCCCGCAACGCCGAACGACCCCGCGACTGCTGTGCAACGCGAGGCCTTGAAGTGCGCTTTGCAGGAACCTGGCCTGAGTAGTGGTTGGTACGCAACAGTCGAGGCGAGTGCTTTCCCGCATCCGGCGTATCTCTCGGTGCACGATGCGGTGATGGCTGCGGGTGGACCGCGGGCGGGGTTTGCCGATGCTGCTTGGATCCAGGCGGTGTTGGATGCGTGTCCCGACGACGATGTTCGTACCCGGGTTCGGGAGTTGGCTGTCGAGCCGATGCCGGTGAGCAACGCCGCGGATGCGCGCTACATCACCTCGGTGATCGCTCGGCTGCTGGAACTCGATGCATCTCGACGGATCGAGGACCTGCGCGGTCGGGTACAGCGCGCCGATGCCGACTCGCCCCAGCGGGATGTGCTGTTCGCCGAGTTGATGAGTCTCGAGGCATATCGGCGTGATCTTCGCGAGCAGGGGGAGGTGTAGTGGCCCGCCCGACATTGCCTCGCGAGTTCGCCGAACCAGGCGAGCGGTTGCTGACGTGGGGAACCGGTGCGGCCGGTCAGGTGCTGGCGTCGAATCGAGCGATCTACCTGCCCTCGGCCGGGGACTTCGCGGCAGCAGGCTGGACTCGGCTGGCGTGGACGAGTGTCGATCGGGCGGCCTGGGAGGAACCGGAGATCGTGATCGAAGGTCGCCTCGAGGGATCGGCGCGACGCTGGCGGGTCATGCTGTCCGACGCGGGTCGACTGCCGGAGGTGATCCGCGAACGGGTGACGGCGAGCATCGTGATCAGCGAGCATGTCGACCTCGTCGAGGGCGGAGGAGCTCGCATCGTCGGTCGTCGCACGGATGGTGATTCCGCCGTGGAATGGAGCGTCACCTTCGACCCTGGACTGGATCCTGACGACCCGGCCCTGCGGGCTGCTGCCGTGACTGCACTGGCCGATCTGCGCGACAGCCTGGGGATCTAGCCCACCCGGTGGGGTTGCTAGAGTGTGCGTCGCTTCGATCCCGCATAGCTCAATCGGCAGAGCATCTGACTGTTAATCAGAGGGTTCCTGGTTCGAGTCCAGGTGCGGGAGCCCACGATCTCCACCGGTGAGTCCAGGGCGCATCAGTACAGGGCGGATCAGTACGGGCGTCCCGCCGATCAATACGGGCGTCCCGCCCACGAGAAGTGCGCGACATTCCAGGCGTTCCACAAGGCTGTGATGCGGACCCCGCTCTGGGGGCTGGCAGCCTCGACGATCTGTCCGCCGCCGATGTACATCGAGGCGTGGTGAGCGCCGTTCTTGAAGAAGAACAGCAGATCGCCGGGTTGAAGTTCACTGGTGGGAATCTGGCGTACTTCACGGGCCTGCACATAGGAGTAGGGCGTCAACCTCACCCCGGCCTGGGCCCAGGCTGCCGCGGTCAGTTTCGTGCAGTCCCAGGAGTTCGGCGGCTGTGCGGCGAAACTGTAGGGCTTACCGACCTGGGCGAGTGCGTAGGAGACCGCGATCGCCGCACGTTCGGACATGTTCTCGGTGCCGCCGGTGAGACCGCCGGTGAAGGAGCCGCCGTCGTCGGGGCCGCCGTTCTCCGACGTCGTCGAGCCGGGTGAGCCTGATGAGTCTGACGAGCCGGGCGACGGTGCGTTCGTCGAAGGCGAACCCGATGAGCCGGAATTCGATTGCGCTTCCTCGCGTGCTGCCGCCTCGCGTGCTGCCGCTTCCCTTGCTGCCGCTTCCTGTGCTGCCGCCTGCTGTGCGGCGAGAGCCGCCTCAGCCGCCGCCTTCGCCTCGGCCTCCTTGCGGCGACGCTCCTCTTCCAGTCGTTGACGTTCTTCTTCTTCGAGCTGGGCGAGATATGTCTGCGTCTCGGCGATCTTGTCGTCGAAGTCGGCCTTGAGTGCTTGAACCTCGACGACCAGGGCCTGGGCCTCGTCTTCTTGCTGGGTGAGTTGTGCACTGACCTGGGCGAGGTTCAGTCGGGCGACCTGGGTGTTGCGCAGCGCGGCATTTTGGCTATTGGCCACGATGTCGAGGATGGCGGCGGAGTCGAGGAATTCCTGGGGGTCGTCGGCGAGCAGCAGTTGCAGCGAGGAGTCGATTCCACCGGTGCGGTAGGCCGCTGCGGCGTACCGTCCGATGGAACTTTGGGTTTCGCTCAGTTGCGCTTTCGCCTCGTCGACTTTGGCCTGGGTCGATTCGATGCGGGAGGTGATCTGAGCCAGGGTGTATTCGGCGTCCTCGAGTCGGCCGTGGGCAGCCGCGGCTTGCATCTCGAGATCGGCGAGATAGGCCTCGACCTGCTCGATCTTGTCCTGATCCGCACTGGTTGCCGGAGCCGTGAGGATGCCGGCCATGATCAACGTCAGGGCAGCGATGAGGGCAGCGCTAGACCGGCGAAGGTTCGTGCGTTGTTCGATCACGAGGCTGCCTCTCATCACAGTGATCGATCAACGGTAACAGTTGTGTCACGCGTGAGGGGTTTCTGTGATCTTGCGGCGCGTCACCGCGCAGGGCCGATCAGCCGTAGGGGCGACCGGCCTTGACGAAGTTCGACCAGTACACGGGATGGATGCGCACGCCGGTCGACGGTGTGGACGCCTCGACGACCATGCCGTTGCCGATGTACATCGACACGTGGCCGACTCGACCCCAGCTGGGGTTGTAGTAGAACAGCAGATCGCCGGGGCGCAGATCGCTCTGCGGGATCGTGCGGACCTGGTTGATCTGCGCGGCCGAATACGGGGTGAGACTGATGCCCGCCTGGGCCCATGCCCACGAGGTCAACTTGCTGCAATCCCAGGAGTAGGGCGGACGGGCACCGGGCGGAGTCAGCACATACGGAGCACCGACCTGAGCCAGAGCGTAAGCGACGGCGATCGCGGCCTTATCGGAGGTTGCGGTGTTGCCGCCGGTGTAGCCGCCGGAGGAACCACTACTCGAGCTGCCGCTGGATCCGCTGGAGGACGAACTGCTCTGCTGTGCGGCTGCTGCGGCCGCGGCGGCCTGTGCGGCGGCCCGCTGCTCTGCCTCACGGCGACGGCGTTCTTCCTCGATGCGCTGACGTTCTTCTTCCTTCAGCTGCGCGAGGTAGGCCTCGGTTTCGGCGATCTTGTCGTCGAGGGCGTCCTTATAGGACTGCATGTTGGCCAGGGCGACCTCGGCCTCAGCCTGCTGCTGGCCTAGTTCGGCATTGGCCTGGGCCAGTCGCAACCGTGCGACCTGGGTCTTGCGCAGTGCGGCGTTCTGGCTGTTGGCGACGATGTCGAGGACGACCGCAGAATCCAAAAACTCCTGCGGATCGTCGGCGAGCAGCAACTGCAGCGAGGAGTCGATGCCGCCGGTGCGATAGGCAGCCGCGGCGTAGCGCCCGATCGAGCCCTGGGTTTCCTCGAGATCGGACTTGGCGGACTTGACCTTCTTCTTCGTCCTATCGATCTTTGCGGTGATCTCGTTGTATTCGTATTCCGCGGTGAGGACCTGCTCGTTGACGAAGGCCTGCTCCTGGCCGAGCTTGTCGAGTTCGGCTTCGATCGCGGCGATGCGCTCAGGCGAGGCGCTGGTTGCCGGTGCCGAGAGAAGTCCGCCGACGACGAGCCCGGCGGAGGCGACGATGGCGGTCAAGCCGATCGTCATGCGACGGTGTTCTCGCGGCACAGTGCCCTCCCGGCGGTCGTGTAACTGCGACGAACTGATCCATCAAGGTAACGGGAAGGTCACTAAACGAGCAAATCCAGGATATGACCGGGGCGAAATTGTGAAGAACCTGGCAAAAATATCCGAAAATCGGACACGTTTCTGGGGATCGCCGCAGTTCGAGTCGGATCGGATCACGATGGGGGTCGGGTCACGAAGCCGATCAGGTCATGCTGCCGGTCTGGTCACGGTGACCGTGAAGGTCAGCGTGACCGCACCGCCGAGCGATGCGCTGCGCGAGCCGGTCATCGTTCCCGTTCCCGTGGCACCGGTGAAGCGGCCGGATCCCCCGATGACCCGCACGGTGCCGGTGAACGTCGCGTCCTGCGTGCCCGGTCCGGGTGGCGACACTGACTCGCCGGACACGCGCCACGCGAGTTGGGTGCCGTTGCGATGCGTGACCGTGACGAAACCACCGAAGGGACCGGAGCCGTCGACGTAGTCGACATCGCCCAGGAAGTCCAGCGACGCCGAGCGCTTGCCCCATCGAGTCTTGCCCGTCAAGTGGTTCCAGCCGTAGACCACGTCACCGGGCAGCTCGTTGAGTTCGGTGCCCACGCTGGTCACCGTGCTGGTGAAGGTCAGGGTGCGAGTGACCGTTCGGTCGCCCGCCGAGGCAACACCAGCCGTCAGTGAGGCCAGTCCCAGCGCCAGGGCGCTCGCGCTGATCATGGCGGTGATCCACCCGAGTGGCCGGTGTCGTTGATTGATGTCCCGGTGTGACATGTCGCCTATGCCCTTCGCCAGAATGAGGGTGCGCGAAGGATCCCACCGTTTCGCGTACCGCTGATGTGTTGTTGCGCACAGTAGCGGGGCGGTAGCTCAGCTGGTCAGAGCGGCGGACTCATAATCCGACAGGTCGTGGGTTCGAGCCCCACCCGCCCCACAGTTTGAAGTGCCCAAAGTGCTTGTGGTGCATGAGGTTCTAGCAACTGCACCGGGTCTGCTGCACGATCAGGTGACACGTACGGTCACGCAGCCTGAGTGGCTGGCGTGGTCATGATGGTCTCGAACTCGATGGGGGTCAACCGCCCGAGGGATACCTGGCGCCGGCGGCGGTGGTAGGTGCGCTCGATCCAGGTGACGATCGCGATGCGTAGTTCGTCGCGAGTGGCCCAGACCTGACGGTCGAGGACGTTCTTTTGCAGGAGGCTGAAGAAGCTCTCCATGGCGGCGTTGTCTCCGGCGGCACCGACGCGGCCCATGGATCCGACCATGGAATGCCGGGCGAGGGCGCGGACGTGCTTCCTGCTTCGAAACTGCGATCCTCGGTCCGTATGCAGCACGCAACCGGCGACGTCGCCGCGCCTGGCGACCGCGTTGTTCAACGCGTTGACTGCGATGCGGGACTTCATCCGCGAGTCGATCGAATAGCCGACGATGCGGTTGGAGAACACGTCCTTGATCGCGCAGACGTAGAGTTTGCCTTCCGTCGTGCGATGTTCGGTGATGTCGCCCAACCACAACTGGTTCGGTGCGTCGGCAGTGAAGTCTCGGCGCACCAGGTCGTCGTGAACTGGCGCTCCGATCCTCGTTCCCTTTCCCCTCCTGGGCTTCTTGCCGAACCGGGAGAACCAGCCGTTGGCCGAGCAGATCCTCCACGCGGTCCGCTCCGCCATCACCTCGTCCGCATCGGCGGCCTCGTCGGCCAGGAACCGGTAGCCGAACTCCGGATCGTCGCAGTGAGCGTCGAACAGCGCATTCGCCCGATACGCCTCGACCAACTCGGAGCCGGTCACGGGGTTGGCCAGCCACCGGTAGTAGGGCTGGCGAGCAAGCTTCAATACCCGACACGTGACCGTGACGGGGATCCCGTCCGCGGCCAGCTCACTCACGAGCGGGTAGAGCCTTTTCCCGGCAGGTTCGCCTGCGATAGGTAGGCAGCTGCGCGGCGCAACACCTCGTTCTCCTGCTCCAGGACCCGGTTACGTTTGCGTAGATCCCGCAGTTCTGCGGACTCCGCGGCCGTGGTCCCCG
>CAJXYI010000063.1 GCA_913063435.1 uncultured Actinomycetales bacterium
AGCCATCACGCCGATCCCCTTCACTGTGACTGACTTCATCGGTACGACATCCATGACGATTACTCCGGCACTTCCCCCCGGCCTATCGGTCGATCCTGACACGCACACCATCAGTGGAACCCCCACGAGGGCTGACGCAACGCGGACCTACACCGCAGCGGTGACGAGCACAGGGGGCAGCACGGGCAGCATTACCTTCTCGCTGGGGGTCGCCAACCCGACGGGCTCGCTGTTCGGTTGGGGAGAGAATGTCCGGGGTGCGCTCGGGGTCGATGACACGAGCCAGACGAATGTCCCGGTGGCCGCGCTCGACGGACAGAATGCTGCCGGCGTGTATTCCGACATCAGCACCGGGGTATACCACTCATGTGGTGTGAGTTCGGATGACTCCGCGTTCTGCTGGGGCGATAACGACCAGGGGCAGCTCGGAGATGGCCTCACTGCGTCGAAGTTGACCCCGGTCAAGGTGTCATCTGGCGAATCCTCGGGAACGTTCCGGCAAGTCGAGACCGGCTACTACTTCTCCTGCGGTCTGGGTCTCGATGATTCGGTGTACTGCTGGGGCGACAACCCCTTTGGTGAACTTGGCGATGGGAGCAAAACCGATCGGAGTACACCTGTCGCCACGACTGCAGGATCAGGTCCTGGGCAATATCGTCAGATCACCACAGGGGCCAACCATTCCTGTGGAGTAGGTGTGGATGATTCCCTGTACTGCTGGGGTAACAACACCTTTGGTCAACTCGGAGATGGAACGTCAACCGATCGAACAAATCCGGTGAGCGTGGACACTGGTGTGACGCCCGGGCAGTTCCAATTCGTCACGGCTGGCTTCTTTCACACCTGCGCCATCGGCACCGATGATTCGGTCTATTGCTGGGGCGACAACGACCACGGTCAACTCGGTGATGGAACAACGACGAATTCGAACACGCCCGTTGCCGTCGAGGTCGGAGACGGTCCTGGGGCGTACGTCTCCTTGACCGCAGGGCGGGATCACACCTGCGCCCTGGGCACCGATGACTCCGTGTACTGCTGGGGTGATAACAGCGAGGGACAACTCGGTGATGGTTCGACGACTGATTCCTCCATTCCCGTCGCCGTCACATCGGGGGAGGGTCTCACCGGGACGATCAGTTTAGAAGCCGGAAGTAGTCACACCTGTGCCATCGGCGATGACGTCGCGGTGTATTGCTGGGGTAGGGGGTTTCGCGGCGAGTTGGGTGATGGCGCAACCACGGATCGAACCGGGCCTGTCATCGTCGATGAGTCGGGGGTATTCGGTCCCGTGGTGCCCCATGCGCTCGCTGTCGGAGGAAACGCCTCGGATGCCGGCCACACTCTCGCTCTGGCCACCATCCCCTCGTTGAGCCTGAGCACTTCGGAGATATCCGCGACGGTCGCTGAGGCTGTGTCGAGTGTGACGTCGACAGTCAGCGGCTTCGTCGGAGCAGTGACGTTTCAGGTGCTGCCGGAACTACCTGCGGGTCTTTCCTTGTCACCGGCGGGAACGATCTCGGGGGCACCAGTCACCGCTCAAGACGCCACCGACTACACGGTCACGGCGAGCGGAGCCGTTCGCGGAAGCGCGTCGGCAACGGTCAGTATCTCGGTGGAGTCCAGCCAGCCGGATCCTGATCCGAACCCGAACCCGAACCCGGCACCGCCCTTCGTGCCACCAGCTCCCGCACCTGCGCCGCCGCCCACTCCGCCCGAGCCACCGCTGCCGACCCCTACTCCGCTGCCACAGCCGGTCGATCCAGGCCAGTCACTCGCTGTGGTGGGGGGTGAGCCGGTATCGCTTGAACTCGTCCTGGGACCTCCAGATCGCTGGACGGTCTTTTTTGGGGACATGACTGTGTCGGTAGGAACACCGTCGCGTGGCAGCCTCGATGAGCCAGTCATCATCAATGCGAGCAGTGGAACCAATGTGACGATCGATGGACTTGCGCCGCTGTCGGAGATGACTCCTGTCTGGGTGTTCGATTCCGATACCAACCCCGACGTCATCCGCTTCGGCAACCTGCCCGTGCCGGATTTCCTGCATGCATGGCTCCGCGCATCCGCCGACGATTCCCAGATCCAGATGCCGACGATCACGGTCAGCGAAGACGGAACGATCGACGACACGGTCGCGGTCCCCGATCAACTCCCGCCAGGAAACGCGGTGCTGCAACTAGCCGCGGTCAATGCAGACAATGAGCCGTTCTCGGTCTTCTTCGGGGTCACGGTGGCAGCGGACGAGCCGACTGCTTCGATCCTGATTCAGGGCAGCCGTGGCGAGGTCCGGGGTCGACCCGGGATCAAGGTCACCGGAACCACCACGGGTCTCGTGGGCGAAACCGTGATGCCGCGTCTGCGCTTCCCCGGACCAGCCGGCTATTTCGATGGGATTGCGCGGCGCACGGTTGCCGACGATGGGACCTTCACCTGGCAGCGCAGAACGGGGAAGAAAGTCTACGTCATCTTCAAGACCGAGGACGCCTCAGTGAAATCATCACGCATCATCATTCGACCCCCGAAACGATAGGGCCGGTCCGTCCGGCTGGACAGTTCACCTTCGCCGCGTACACTCACCGGATTCCGCAGCCGGGGAGGTGAGTGATGGGCATCGAGGCACGCGTGATCGACATCGGTCATCGCACCCTGTTCACTCGCTCGATCGACGGTGACAGTGCGCCGGTGCTCCTGTTGCACGGGGTCGGCGCCAGCCACACCACCTGGAACGAGGTGCCCGGGCTGCTGGCCGCTGTTGGTATCGGATCCGTCGCCATCGATCTGCCCGGTCATGGAGCATCGAGCAAAGGCGAGGGTGAATACACGATCGAATCGTTCGCCGAGTCGACGATCGCCGTCCTGGATGAGTTGGGTATCGATCGTGTGCACCTGGTCGGTCATTCCCTCGGCGGAGGTGTGTCTTTGCAGTTGGTGCATCGCTGGCCGCAGCGTTTCGCCAGTGTGACGCTCGCCTCATCCGGGGGGCTCGGATCGCGCGTGGGTCGGCCGCTGCGCGCTATTTCCCTGCCCGGAGCCGATCTGGTGCTGCGGGGGATCTCCGATCGGCGAGCAGTGGCCGGTGCGACGTGGATCGGTCAGCGGTTGCACCGATTCGGGGTCGAATCCGTGCTCGTTCGAGAGGGGACACTGGACAGCCTGTCCGGCTATGCCGATGAGGGTCAGCGTCACGCGTTCCTCTCGACTCTGCGCCACGTGGTCGATCATCGGGGTCAGCGCGCCAATGGACTGGAGGCCCTCATCGGGCTCGATGCATCGCGGGTGCTCATCACCTGGGGTGCGCGTGATGGTGTGCTGCCGATCGCACATGGCGAACGAGCCCATGCCCTGTTGCCGGGCAGTCGGTTCGAGGTGTTCAGCGAATCAGGCCACCTGCCGCATCAGGATGATCCGGGACGGTTCGCGGTCGCGGTCGCCGACCTGGTGCGGACGGTGGGCGATGCCGGTTGCGTGCGAGCAGACAGTGATCTTGCCGACGCGGGCTAGAAGTCGCCGGCGTTGCGCCGATAGGTCTCGAGGACGCTTGTCACTGCCGCGACATCCTCGGGTGTCAGCCCCGGATCGGTGAAGACCTGATCGTTGAGGTCCTTCGTCGCCACGGCTGCGACATCGCGGCCGGCATCGGTGATCTCGACCAGCGTCGTGCGCCGATCACTGGGATGCGGTTCTCGGCGCACCAGGCCGGCGGACTCCAGTCGATCCACCGCATTGGTGACGCTCGTGGGATGCACCTGCAGTCGTGATCCGATCACCCGCATCGGCAGCGATCCGCGGGAGGAGAACCACAGCAGCATCAGCACCTCATATCGGGCGAAGGTGATGCCGTGCGGTTTCAACACCGCCTCGACCCGGGCCAGGGCGATCTGGTGAGCCCGCATCAACGAGGTGATCGCCGCCATGCCCGCAGCGGCATCGGCCCAACCGTGCTCACGCCACTGCCGGGTCGCCTCGGCAATGGGATCGGTTGGCGAAGTCACGAAAGACATCCTGTCAGGCATCGGGAATGAATCCGGACTCAGTTCGGGGTGCTGACGATGATGTCGCACAGGGAGTTCGCGGATGCGGCAAGCTTTCGATCAGCGGTCACCAGGGGAGCAGGAATCCCCATGGCGAGGGCGACATACACCGCGTCATAGGCACTGATCGAGCCATGCAGAGCGAGGGCCGCTTCGAGAAGTTCATTGCTCGGATGGAGGACGAGCCCGAGGTCCCGGTAATCCTGCAGGGCTGCCTGGGCCCGCTGCGCGGAACAGGCCTCGGTCAGTGTCAATCGGCGCAGCACCGAGGTGAGTTCGACCCCGATGATGTCCGGGGCGTGCCAGTGGATTGTCTCGTCAGCTAGCCATGCGGCCACTCGCGCATCCAATGGTCGCTGCAATAGCAGGTCCACCAGCGTGGATGCGTCGAGAACTCGATGCTCGCTCACGCCTGCCGGGCACGTTCGCGGGAGACCAACTCCACGCTGGACACGTCGGTCTCGACAGGTTCGCGCGACCGGATGCGCATGAGGATCTCCGCCCGGGTCGGCCGGTCGGCTTCTCTGGCGAGAATGCGCAGGGCGTAGTCAGACAGGGATCGACCCTCAGCGGCAGCGCGCGCCTTGAGAATGCGGCTGATCTCATCGGGTACGTCTCGAATCTGGAGCGTGGACATGCGATAAGCATAGTAAACATGCAATTAGCATGCACTGTGCCGGTTGACCTAAGATAATTGGACATCCTACTATTTCGGCGTGAGCCAGGATCTGCATGTGCCGGTCAACCCGGTGCGCTTCGTCACCGCGGCCAGCCTGTTCGACGGGCACGACGCGGCCATCAATGTCATGCGTCGGCTGCTGCAGTCCCAGGGCGCGGAGGTCATCCACCTCGGCCACGACCGCAGCGTCGCCGATGTCGTGACCGCCGCGATCAGCGAGGACGTCCAGGGTGTGGCGCTGTCGTCCTATCAGGGCGGCCACGTGGAGTACTTCACCTATTTGCGCGAGCAGCTCGACGCCCTGGGCGCATCCCACATCCGCATCTACGGCGGTGGCGGTGGTGTCATCGTGCCGGAGGAGATCGCCCGCCTCGCTGATATCGGCGTGCGCATCTTCTCGCCCGAGGACGGTCAGCGGCTCGGACTGCCGGGGATGATCAACGAACTCATCCGCGAATGCGATGTCGACCTGAGGACCACCGGTCCGAACGTGGAGGCGTTGCTGACCGGGTCACTGCCCGATCTCGCGCGCGCGATCACGGTGCTCGAAGCAGGCGGTGATGACGCGCTCGCGGCCACCGTGCGCGCAGCAGCGGCATCGCGAGCGGTTCCCGTTCTCGGCATCACCGGCACGGGAGGCTCGGGCAAGTCCAGCCTGACCGACGAGCTCGTCCGCCGATTCCGTCGTGACAGCGAGGACAAGATGCGCATCGCGGTGATCGCCGTCGATCCCACGCGTCGTCGCGGGGGTGGAGCGCTGCTCGGTGATCGCATCCGGATGAACAGCCTCGATCCCGACACCGTGTACTTCCGGTCCCTGGCCACCCGCGGTGCAGGTGGCGCAGTGCCGGAATCGATCGACGACATCGTCGCGGCGACCAAGGCCGCCGGATTCGACCTCGTCATCGTCGAGACGCCCGGTGTCGGGCAGGGCGACACGGGAGTCATCGGCCACTGCGACGTGTCCCTCTATGTCATGACGCCGGAATTCGGTGCGGCATCGCAGTTGGAGAAGATCGACATGCTCGACTTCGCCGACGTCGTGGCGATCAACAAGTTCGAGCGCCGCGGAGCCGAGGATGCCCGTCGCGATGTGGCCCGCCAGATGGTGCGCAATCGCGAGGCATTCGGTACCGCGTGGGAGGACATGCCGGTCTTCGGCACCTCGGCCGCGCGGTTCAACGACGACGGCGTGACCGCGCTGTATCAGCATCTTCGTGACGCCCTGCGTGAGCGAGGCCTGCCCGAGTTTCCCGGTGTGTTGGAGCCGGTCACCACGAAGGTGTCGACTGATCTTGCCGGGGTTCTGCCCAAGGGCCGCGAACGGTATCTGGCCGACATCGCCTCGACCGTGCGGGCCTATCACGCCACCACCGGCCAGCAGATCGAAGCGGTGCGCCGCCATCACGCACTGGCGCGAACGCGTGATGAACTCGCCGCTGCCGGGCGCGACACGTCGGCACTCGAGGAACTAGTTGCATCAGCCGCCGGTGACGTTGCCCCCGAGGTGCGTGACCTGCTGGAGGCGTGGCCGGCAACCCGCGAGGCGTATTCCGGTGACGAATTCGCCTATACCGTGCGAGATCGCGAGTTCACGACACCGTTGACGCGCACGACCCTGTCGGGCAACGAGGTGCGCCGGGTCGCCCTGCCTCCCGACGATGAGCCGGGTGCGCTGGTGCGATTCCTACGCGCGGAGAACCTGCCCGGTGCGTTCCCGTTCACGGCCGGGGTGTTCCCGTTCAAGCGCACCGGTGAGGCACCGGCCCGGATGTTCGCCGGCGAGGGGGATCCGGCACGCACCAACCGACGGTTCCACCTGCTGAGCGAGGGCCAACCGGCGACCCGCCTGTCGACGGCCTTCGACTCGGTCACGCTGTATGGGCGCGACCCGGCGCTGCGGCCGGACATCTACGGCAAGGTCGGCACCTCCGGGGTGTCGATCGCGACGCTGGATGACATGCGCGATCTGTATGCCGGTTTCGATCTGTGCGCGCCGAACACGTCGGTGTCGATGACGATCAACGGACCGGCTCCGGCGATCCTGGCGATGTTCCTCAACACCGCGATCGACCAGCAGGTCGACGCATTTCGCGCTGAGCATGGCCGTGAACCGACCGAGAGCGAGCATGCGGAGATCTCCGCCCGCACGGTGTCGACGGTGCGCGGGACCGTGCAGGCTGACATCCTCAAGGAGGATCAGGGGCAGAACACCTGCATCTTCTCCACCGAGTTTTCTCTGCGCTGCATGGCCGACATCCAGCAGTGGTTCATCGACCACGATGTGCGCAACTTCTATTCGGTGTCGATCAGCGGCTATCACATCGCCGAGGCAGGGGCGAATCCCATCAGCCAGCTGGCATTCACTTTGGCGAACGGCTTCACCTATGTGGAGTCCTATCTTGCCCGCGGGATGGATATCGACGA
Organism: uncultured Actinomycetales bacterium; assembly: GCA_913063435.1. Lineage (GTDB taxonomy): Bacteria > Actinomycetota > Actinomycetes > S36-B12 > S36-B12 > M55B157. Next base: position 7,138 of record CAJXYI010000063.1, read on the forward strand.
TTTCGCGCCGAACCTGTCGTTCTTCTTCTCCAACGGGATGGATGCCGAATACACCGTGATCGGTCGCGTTGCACGGCGCATCTGGGCGGTTGCGATGCGCGATGTGTATGGCGCGAATGATCGGTCCCAGAAGTTGAAGTACCACGTGCAGACGTCCGGGCGCTCCCTGCACGCCCAGGAGATGGACTTCAATGACATCCGCACGACCCTGCAGGCGCTGTGTGCGCTATATGACAATGCGAACTCACTGCACACCAACGCCTATGACGAAGCGATCACGACACCGAGTGCACAGTCGGTGCGCCGGGCCTTGGCGATCCAGATGATCATCGACTCCGAGTGGGGCCTGTCGATGAACGAGAACCCGCTGCAGGGCTCCTACATCGTCGAGCAACTCACCGACCTGGTCGAGGAGGCGGTGCTCACGGAGTTCGAGCGGATCGCCGATCGCGGCGGGGTGCTCGGTGCGATGGAAACCGGTTATCAGCGTGGACGCATTCAGGACGAGTCGATGCTGTATGAGCATCGCAAGCATGACGGCACGCTGCCGATCATCGGGGTGAATACGTTCCTGGCCGATGGGATCGAGGAGGTCGTGGCTGATCTCGATCTCGCCCGCGGAACGGAGGAGGAGAAGCAGTCGCAGTTGCAGCGGCTGGCGGACTTCCAGGCACGCAACGGTGAGGCGGCTCCGCTCGAGCTGCAGCGGTTGAAGGATGCGGCGACATCCGGCGGGAATGTCTTCGATGCACTGATGAGTGCGGTGCGGCACTGCTCGCTGGGTCAGATTACCCAGGCCTTCTTCGAGGTGGGCGGCCAATACCGCCGCAATGTCTAAGTTGGTGGGGTTTTCCCTACTTTTCGCTTGCCGATAGGCCGCTGGACTGACATTTTGGGGCTAGCCCTAGCGATCCCCCCACATGCGAGGTCGACCGAGGAGGTCCCCCGATGTCGTCGCGTGCTTCACGTCCCCGCTCCCGTCGACGATTGGTCGGAGTAAGCGCCGTAGCGGTCGGCGCCCTGTTGTCCACCTATGCCGGTGGTCTTCGCAATTTCTCCTATGTGCGAGCCGATCCGATGAGCGCCCAGTCGGGATGCTCGGGAAACGCCACCCAGGTTGCGACTGACGATTCACTCCAAGAGGCGATCACCAATTCAGCCGATGGCGCGGTGATCTGCGTTACCGAGAACATCACGGTGAGCCAGACACTCGTGCTTGATGACACGAGCGTGACATTGGAGGGGGATGACTCGTCAGTTCAATTGAGCGGCGGGGGAACTACACGGATCCTCTTCGCGGACTTCAGAGATGGATCGGACGACACGCTCATCCTCAGGAACCTCACCCTCGCCCAAGGCACGTCGTTGAATGCTGATGACTCCGATGGCGGTGCGGTCTTGGTGAGAGGTAACAGCCGGGCCGACACCTTCATCGGTGAAGACATCACGGTGACGGATTCCTACTCCTTCGAGGATGGCGGAGCCATTGCGCTGGCTTCTATGGAGTATGTGCGACTCAGCGGTGCACGGTTCTACGATGATTCAGCTTTCAGCGACTCGGGCGCCTTCGAGATCAATTTCGCCAACTCAGTAGTGATCCGGAACTCGGTGTTCAAACGAAACACGGCGATCAACAACTCGGGAGGCGCCTTCGAGTTCCAGGATGTACTCGATGTTCGGGTCTACTCCTCGACATTCAGTGACAACGAATCGGGTGACGATGGGGGATCGGTTCATGTCTTCAGTGGAAGCGACTATCTATTGGTGAAGGATTCAACGTTCACGGACGACTCCACGGTAAATTACGGCGGCTCCCTTGCCCTGGTGGATATCGCGGACCTGAGGCTTGACGCCGTGGACGTCGAGAATGGACGCTCCGCAGATCACGGAGGTGCTGTTTTCCTGAAGGATGACACCTACGTCCAGGTGCTCAACTCCACTTTCACCGGCAATTCAAGCCCCGATGATGGTGGAGGTGTTTACATTGACGGCAGCGATGACACTGTTGCCGTGAGGAATTCAGGTTTCTACGGAAACTCGACGACAGGAGGGGGTAGCGGCGGTGGTCTCTATATCTCCGACCAGGACGGTCCCGTCGTTCTCGAGAGTGTCACAGCTCACGACAACACGTCTGCCAGCAGCGGAGGCTTTCTGCGAGTATACGATTTGACCTCAGCATTGACCATCACTGACATGGATTCGCAGCGGAATGACGCCGCCGCCGATGGAGGGTCGATCAAGCAGACTTCAGGTGATCTGTTCGTATACCAATCCTCATTCACCGATGATTCCTCCTCCGACGGAGGGGCTATCTTTTCCAGGAACGCGGGGATCTTCCGAGCAGAAGACTCGAATTTCATCGGCAATCAAGCTTCGGGTGATGCGGGTGCAGTGAGAGTTCTAAATGGTGACTCCGCATACATCACCTCATCCGTCTTCCGACTGAATGAAGTGGCCAATGACGACGGTGGCGGCATCCTCATCAATAACGTTGATGACACTGTCGCACTCACTTCGGTCACCTTCGACCGTAACTCGACTGGAGGTGAGGGCGGAGGAGTCAAAATCGTTTTCAGTGATGGCGTGGTTGAGCTGGATGACATCACTGCAACGGGCAACACCGCAGGTGCCGACGGTGGCGCGATCTATGTGTACTCTCCGGTGAGTACGACGATCACGAATTCCCGTTTCTCAGGGAATTTCGCCGGGGAATATGGCGGCGCCATCCACCTGAATAACAACGACGGCGTGGACGATACCCAGATTCTGAGCAGCCTGACGTTCACCGATGATTCAGCCGCCAAGAGTGGTGGGAGTGTGTGGGCGTGGGTCGAAGGTCCACTCACTATGTCGGATATCACGGCATCGGGATCGAATGCCGTAGACGAAGGCGGGTTTGCATACCTGACATCTGATGACTCCAGTGTCACCCAAGCAAAGTTCCTTATCGAGAACTCGACGTTCTCTGATCACCGAGCCACAGGTGGTAGTGGGCGAGCTGGGGCAATCAAAGTCAGGGACGCATATCAACTTACTGTCGATGGAGTCTCCGTCTCCGACTCTGGAGCCGTGACCGAAGCGGGTGGTCTCTACATTGAATCTGTTCACACCACATCACTTCGTCATTCAACCTTTGCCCGGAATGTAGCGGGCACGCGAACTGGTGGTGTGGCCGTGTACAACGTCGGAGATTCGGTGAGCATTGAAGCGTCGACCTTCGTAGGCAACGAGTCGACGCAGGGCGCAGCCGGGTTCTACGTGGATCTGGATGCGAATTCGGGTCTTATCCGCAACACCACGGTGACGGGGAACAAGGCCGTTGGGGTTACCCAGCCGCGGGGCGGTGGAGTATACGTAGGCGGCGATCCGGGCAGTTCTGTTCTGCTGGACTTCGTGACGGTGTCAGGGAACACCGCATACGACGGAGGTGGATTATTTCTCTACAGGGATGTCGCAGGCACCGTCATCAACTCCATCGTGTCCGGTAATCAGTCCACGGACCCTGGACTGGATGTGCTGGTGGATGCGAATGCCACACTTGATGACTCGTTCTCGTTGTTCACTTCGGCTGATGCGGTGTCCGGGGCGACTATCGACGGTCCGGGAAGCATCTTCGGGGCGCCGAGGCTCAATGGGCTCGCGGACAACGGTGGCCCGACTCTGACGATGCTGCCGCAATGGGATTCCCCCGCCTTCCAGGCCGGCGATCCGAACTGGCAAGCACCGCCGGCGACTGATCATCGTGGCGCGGGATTCCCTCGTGATGCCGGTGGCCGAGTGTCGATGGGGGCGATCCAGGGACGTTCGGCAAAGCCTGCCCCTCCACCCGCAGTTCCCGCCTCGCCTCCGCGCGATGTTCAGGTTGCGGCGGGCGATGGAGAGATCCTCGTGTCGTGGATGCCACCGGCATCGACGGGGACCTTCCCCGTGACGGCCTACCAGGTCGATGACTCCACCGGAGTCAATTCCTGCCTGCTGAATGTTGCGCCTGGTGATCCGCTGTCCTGCGTCATCGAGGACCTCATCAACGGCACGGTGTATTCCTTCCGCGTTCGCGCGCTGACCGGTGCGGGTTGGGGTGCGTGGAGTGACTTCACCACCGACGTCACCCCCGAACCAGGGCCGAGCATCATGATCACCGGCACGCGTGATCGACGCTCGGTGAGTGTGGATGGTGTGACCACCGGTCTCGTGGGAGAGACGTTGATCCCCCGGGTGAGATTCCCCGGACCTAAACCTTACGAGGACGGAGTGTCACGCCCGGTGGTCGATGAGGCTGGTGACTTCACCTGGCAACGCAAGACGCGCAAGAAGGTCTACGTGTACTTCTTCACCGAGGATCGCGAGGTGCGTTCCAACCGCGTCATCATCCGCCCACGCCGCTAGTCATCCTGCCCAGGATCGTGGGCGATCCGCCCATCGGACACAATGAGGGGACGTCAGTCGTTCGTGGCGATCGAAGACAACCCGACATGTGCGCGGAGCAGGGGAGATACAACGGTGGCGCTGCTGGTCGATCCGGCGATCTGGCCTTGGCGGGGGATGCTGTTCTGTCACCTTGTCAGCGATGCCAGCCTCGATGAGTTACATTCCTTCGCGCGATGGATCGGTGTCCCTGAACGCGCTTATGGTGGCGACCACTACGACATCAGTGAACGCATGAGAGTAATCGCGATCGATGAAGGTGCGCTCGAGGTGAGTAGTCAAGACATTGTGCGCGCGTTGTACGACGCGGGACTCCGGCGACCGCCGGTTAGTCGAAACGGACAACGCGGACCGGCCAAGTTCGTGCCATTCGCCGAAGAGAATTCCGCTGCTTCGGCCCTAGGGTGGGACTAACGGATCTCGGCCGCCCCCCCGGCCGGCCCGTTCGTGTGGCCCCTCGCAGGTTCCCCCCCGTACCGCGAGGGGCCACCCCTATCTTCGGGCAATTCTTCGGGTGAATAGTGCCCGAATCGGGCGTGATCTACCCGAAGAAGGGCTAGTGGGAGCGGTAGCCCTCCCACAGCAGCTCCAACTCCATCAGCAGTCGAGTCTCGCGATCGTCGAGATCGACGTCGAGCATG
>CAJXYI010000064.1 GCA_913063435.1 uncultured Actinomycetales bacterium
CCCCGCCGCTATGGTGACGCCCTCGTCCCGCTCGACGAAACGCTGTCACAGTGCGCCGTTGATCTGTCCGGTCGTCCGTATCTCGTGCACGAGGAACCGGAGATCGTCGAGTTGATCGGCAGCTATGACACGACGCTGACCCGCCACATCTTCGAGTCCTTCGTCGCTACAGCTCAGATCACCCTGCACATTCGGGTGCTCAGTGGTCGCAACGCCCACCATGTGGTGGAAGCGCAGTTCAAGTCCTTCGCACGGGCACTGCGCGATGCCGTGGCGATGGACCCGCGAGTGGTCGGCATCCCCTCGACGAAGGGGACCCTGTCCTCGCAGGCGTCCGTGTCCTCCGCCTGAGAGGGACGCTCCTCATGAACTGGTTCCCGGTGGTCCTGCTCGGACTCGGTGCCTTCCTCGCAGGAGGTGCGTACTCCATGTATTCCCAGGGCAAACGCCCGGCGATGGTGATCCTCATCGTCCTCGCCACGATGTCCCTCATCGCTGGTGCGCTGTATGCCTGGAACGCCACATGAGGAATCCCGCGTGAGGCGCCCGAGCGTCGCTGTCTTGGACTACGGCTCGGGAAACCTGCGATCGGCGCAGCGTGCCTTGGAACGCGTCGGCGCCGATGTGGCGGTGACCCGGGATGTCGATGTCGTCGCCGCAGTCGACGGACTCGTGGTGCCCGGTGTCGGTGCGTATGCGGCGTGCATGAACGGCTTGCATGCGGTGCGGGGTCCGCAGATGATCGAACGCCGCCTGGCCGGTGGACGACCCGTGCTCGGTATCTGCGTGGGAATGCAGGTGATGTTCGAACATGGTGTGGAGCACGGAGTGGTAACCGAGGGTCTAGGCGAGTGGCCTGGGGAGGTGGAACGACTGAATGCCGATGTGCTGCCGCACATGGGGTGGAACACCGTCACACCCGCTCCGGGCTCGCTGATGTTCGCCGGGATCGAACAAGAGCGGTTCTATTTCGTGCACTCCTATGCTGCGCGATCGTGGACGATGCCCGCGCAACCTCCGATGCCCGAGCCGAAGGTCACCTGGGCCGAACATGGTCAGCCGTTCGTCGCCGCCGTAGAGAACGGTCCGCTGTGGGCCACGCAGTTCCACCCGGAGAAATCCGGCGATGCAGGTGCCCACCTGCTGCGCACGTGGCTCACCCATCTGGACTGATCCACACCCGCCGTAGCTGACGACACGAGAAGGGCTCCATGGCCAAGGAACGCGCTCGAAAGCGTGCCGAGCGCGAAGCAGCTGCGCTCGAGCAGCGCGAGCGTCGCACGAAGCAGCGGCGACGTGCCGACCGCGTGCAGCGTCGACGCCAACGGCTGCGGGCGATGCTGCCGGACAAGCCGCACACGACACCCGGTCTGCTCGCTCGTCGACGCCGGCGCCGATTGGCTGCGCTGCTGGGGATCATCGTGGTGGTTTGCGCGATCACCTGGCCGCTGCTGCCCGACTGGGGCGCACGGATCATCGTGCTCGTCGGTCTGCTGATGGCAGCGCCGGTTGCCTGGGTGCTGTCCTTCGGTCGGGTGTGATCGTCACACCCCGTAGAGTGATCGCTCATGGCCCCATCTCCCCAGAAGCCCGCCTTCGCCCTCCTGCCCGCGGTCGATGTCGCCGAGGGACGCGCTGTGCGTCTGGTGCAAGGCGCTGCCGGCACCGAGACCGATTACGGCGATCCCGTCGCTGCGGCGCGTTCCTGGGTCGAACAGGGTGCTCCGTGGATCCACCTCGTCGACCTCGACGCAGCCTTCGGCAGAGGCGACAACCGCGCTGTCATCCATCGGGTGGTCCAGGCAGTCGGTGGCGATGTGCACGTCGAGGTCGCCGGTGGCATCCGCGATGACGCCTCCCTCGACGCTGCCTTGGCCAGCGGTGCATCTCGGGCCGTGATCGGCACTGCCGCGATGGAGAATCCCGACTGGGTCCGATCTGCGATCGATCGCTATGGCGATCGCCTGGCGGTGAGTCTCGACGTGCGCGGTCACACGCTTGCGGCACGAGGTTGGACCACCGAGGGCGGTGATCTGTTCGAGACGATCGGTCGCCTCGATGCCGATGGGTGCGCGCGCTACATCGTGACCGATGTCGAGAAGGACGGCATGATGCACGGGCCCAACCTGCATCTGCTGAAGAAGGTGTGCGATCACGCGGAACGGCCGGTCATCGCGTCAGGCGGCATCGCGCGATTGGAAGATCTGCACAAACTCGCCGATCTGGCCACGCACGGAATCGAGGGGGCCATCATCGGCCGAGCGCTGTATGAGAACGCGTTCACCCTCGCTGAGGCAGTGGCAGCGATCGAGCCGCGCTTCGACATGTTCTTCTGGGGCCCACCGCAGCCGTGACTCTCGCCACACGGGTGATCCCCTGCCTCGACGTCGATGCTGGGCGAGTCGTCAAGGGAGTCAATTTCACCGGTCTGCGCGACGCCGGTGATCCGGTGGAACTCGCTGCCCGTTATGACGCCGAGGGTGCTGATGAACTGGTATTCCTCGACATCACCGCATCCAGCGGAGACCGGGAGACCACCTACGACGTCGTGCGCAGAACAGCCGAGCAGGTGTTCATTCCGCTGACCGTCGGTGGTGGTGTGCGCAGCATCGATGACTTCGATCGCCTCCTGCGCGCGGGAGCTGACAAGGTGAGCCTCAACACCGCCGCCATCGCCCGGCCCGAACTCATCGACGAGGCTGCCGAACGCTTCGGCTCGCAGTGCGTTGTGTTGAGCGTGGATGCCCGGCGATGCTCCGATACCGGAAGCGGATTCGAGGTGACCACCCACGGTGGCCGGATCGGCACCGGGATCGACGCCCTCGAGTGGGCTCGCGAAGGTGCCCGTCGGGGAGCGGGGGAGATTCTGTTGAACTCCATGGACGCCGATGGCACGCGAGAAGGATTCGACACCGACTTGATCACGCTGGTGCGCGGCATGGTCTGCGTGCCGATCATCGCCAGTGGCGGAGCGGGTGCTGCCGAACATTTCCCCCCAGCTGTCATGGCGGGTGCAGATGCCGTGCTAGCCGCCAGCATCTTCCACTTCGGAGTTGTCCGTATTCCCGATGTAAAGACCACCCTCGCCCGGTCAGGGGTCGTTGTCAGGCCGGTGCCACAGCGCGACTGAGCGCCGGGAACAATGGCGACATGACCGAATCTGGTGCCGCACCTGATGCTGATCAGGTCATCGACCCGGTGTTCGGCGCCGACGGCCTGATCCCGGTGATCGCCCAGGATGCCCTGTCGAGGGAAGTCCTGATGCTGGCCTGGATGGACGCGGAGGCGTTGCGACGCACTCGGGAAACCGGCCGTGCGACCTATTTCTCCCGCAGCCGTCAGGACTACTGGGTCAAAGGAGAGACGTCAGGGCACACGCAGACGGTCCGTGACATTCGCATCGACTGCGATGGAGATGCTCTCCTCTTGCTCGTCGATCAGGTTGGTCCGGCCTGTCATACGGGGACGCCAACGTGTTTCGATCATCGCACTCCGGCGGTGTCTTCGTGACGCACGCGGATACCGGATCGATCCCCCTCGGCGTGACGGTGCCGAATGCCGTCGAGTTCCGAGAGCGAGCGCGGGATCGACGCGTGATCCCGGTGGTCCGCCGGCTCCTCGCAGATGGTGAGACCCCGGTGGGTCTCTATCGCAAACTCACGGGTGAACGCGCCGGGAGTTTCCTGCTGGAATCCGCCGAACACGGCCGGGCATTCTCCCGTTTCAGTTTCATCGGGGCGCGCAGCACCGCGATGCTGACCGAGGTCGATGGTGCGGCCCATTGGTGGGGCCAGGCTCCCGTCGGTGTGCCGAACGGGGGAGATCCCCTCGAGGCACTGCGCGACACCCTTCGCTTATTGCATACGCCACGCTCGGCGGGCCTACCCCCGCTGACCGGGGGCATGGTGGGCTACGTCGGATACGACGCCGTCCGACGGTGGGAACGCGTCCCCGATGCCAATCCTGATGAAGTGCGCGTGCCGGAGATGGGTTTCTGTCTCGCCACGGATATCGCGGTGCTCGATCACGCGGACGGAACCGTGTGGCTGATCGCCAACGCGATCAACTATGACGCCACTGACGAGCGGGTCGACGAGGCATACCTGGATGCGGTTCGACGTCTGGATGCGATGGAGTCGTCCCTGGAGGCCGCCGCGCCGTCGACGGTGTCGACATTCCTCGCAGATGCCACACATGAACCCACTCGGCGAACTGCGAGCACTGAATACCAGACAGCGGTGGACCAGGCGAAGGAGCACATCCGGGCAGGGGATGCGTTCCAGATCGTCGTGTCGCAGCGATTCGACTCACCCTGCACAGCGAGTGCTCTGGACGTGTACCGGATCCTGCGGACGACTAACCCGAGCCCATACATGTATCTGCTTCGCATGCCCGATCCGACGAGTGATCCTGACGATCCACAGGTCGCATTCGACATCGTCGGCTCGTCGCCGGAAGCCCTGGTGACGGTCACCGAAGGGCGAACTCGGGTGCACCCGATCGCCGGCACACGCCCTCGAGGTGCGACACCCCAGCAGGACGAAGACCTCGCCGTGGACCTGCTCGCCGATGTCAAAGAACGTGCGGAGCACCTGATGCTCGTCGATCTTGCGCGTAATGATCTGGGCAGGGTGTGCGCCCCGGGAAGCGTCGAGGTAGTGCAGTTCATGTCCGTCGAGCGGTATTCGCATGTGATGCATCTGGTGTCGACCGTGGTGGGTGAACTGGCCGATGGCCGCACCGCATATGACGCGTTACGGGCGACCTTTCCTGCTGGCACGTTGTCGGGGGCGCCCAAACCGCGCGCGATGGAGATCATCGATGATCTCGAGCCAGCGCGCCGCGGGCTGTACGGCGGGTGCGTGGGCTACCTGGATTTCGCCGGTGATCTCGATACGGCCATCGCGATTCGCACCGCGCTGCTCAAGGATGGTGTCGCTCACGTCCAAGCCGGTGCGGGAGTCGTGGCAGACTCCGATCCTGCGTCCGAGGACGCCGAATGCCAGGCGAAGGCAGCCGCGGTGCTCCGGGCGATCGGCGTTGCCGAGACCCTGGCGACAGTCGGGTCAGGCCCCTTGGATGGTCAGTGATGTTGGACGGTCGGTGATGAATCCACGGCGTGAATACGGCATGACGATCGCGGTGTTGATCGTGGCCGCGATCGGGATGATCGTCGCCTACGGCGCAACCTGGATCACTGCAACGGTGCCGGTGTTTCGCGGGGAGGTGACACCGACTCGACTCGTCAGTCTCACGGGCTCGATGCTCATCGGCTCCGGGGCTGGCGCAGGTTGGGTCGCCGCGGCGTGTGCGGCAGGGATCGTGGCGACCAGAACATGGGGTCGAACCGCGATCGGGATCCTGGCGGCACTGGCAGGCGCAGCGGGAGGCATTCCGGCTATCGCGTTCATTCTCAGTCGCGGACCGCTGGTGACCGATGCCCTCGCCGGCGACGAGGCGCTCGAGGTTTCCGGCAATGCCTGGTGGGTGATCGCAGCGCTGTCGGGGCTCGCCGGGATGGTCGCCGGGGCCGTCACCGCGCTGCGCGGACGAAACTGGCCGAGCCTGTCGGCCCGATATGAACGGCCCTCCGCAACGACCCCGACGGGGGTGAATACCGCTGGGTCCGGATCCGACACCACGGGAACGGGTGCGACAGCCATCACGATGTGGGATGCGCTGGATAGGGGTGAGGACCCCACCGATGGACGACCGATGGGCGGATCGAACGCGCGGTGATCGCGTGGATCAGGCGCGGGTGACCTTGCCCGCGCGGATGCACGACGTGCACACGTTCAGCTTCTTGGGAGTGCGACCGACGAGGGCACGCACCGTCTGGATATTGGGGTTCCAACGCCGGGGGGTGCGTCGGTGGGAGTGAGAGATGCTGTTGCCGAAGCCCGGGCCCTTGCCGCAGACATCACACGTGGCAGCCACGGAGTTCTCCTTCGGGTTTGCTGAACACTGTCTGATCTCGTGGGGCGAAGGAGGAGCGCCCCATCCGGGGGTCTTCGATTCGCGCCGACCGCCAAGGATAGCCCACCCGCGGGCTCCTGCTCGCACGGGAGCCCTGCAGGCGTCGCGTCTCGCGCTACCGTGGGGTTTTCGCACCTCGGGGTGCGGGAAGCGACCGGTATGGCCCAGATCCTGGCCAACCGGTCCCTGAGGGAGGAATACGACCGGTGGGTGAGCACGCCGCGGACGAGTCCGGTGCCCTGGGCATCGTCGACGTCCCGAGCGTGCGCTCGTGGCTGTCGGCGGCCCTCGGCGCACTCGGGGAGTCCCGGTCGGCGATCGACTCGCTGAACGTTTTTCCCATCGCCGACGGGGACACGGGGACGAACATGTTCTTGACCCTGGAGGCCTGCTGGGAGGCTGCTGCGCAGGTGGATCCCGGGCCTGATCACGGTTTCGAACTCGCCGAGTTCACCGAGGCCATCCGTACGGCAGCCATCATGGGGGCCAGAGGGAATTCTGGGATCATCACCGCAGAGGCGCTACGCGGGATCTGTGATGTCGTGGCCCGATCGCCCGGCGTCACCTCCATCGCAGACCTCGCCCAGGCCCTGCGTGCGGCCAGTGACCGCGCTCGCGCGGCCGTCGCCCATCCCGTCGAAGGAACCATCCTCACCGTCGCGGCCGCTGCAGCGAGAGCCGCAGAGGAGCAGGCTCGCGAGCAACCCGGCGGGGAGCCGGTCGCGCTTCGCGATCAACTGCTGCGGGTGTCGCAAGCAATGCATCAAGCCCTAGCATCGACGACCGAGCAACTAGCCGTGCTTTCTCGTGCCGGTGTCGTCGATGCCGGTGCGCAGGGACTCGTACTGATCTACGACGCACTACTCGATCAAATGAGCGGTGTCCGGCGTCGCCACGCACCGGTCGAGGGGCGTTCGACACACCCTGGTGACTATGAAGCTCCGCATGATCGAGATCGTGGTGAAGCCGCGAAGACCGGGGATTTCGAGGTGATGTTCTGGTGCCAGGCTGCAGGCGAGACCATCGATCGACTCCGCAGGATGCTGGATGCGCGAGGGGACTCCCTGGTGATCAGTGGTGGCCCGGATCAGTGGAGTGTGCATGTGCACGTCAACGATGCGGGCGACACGATCGAAGCGGTGCACGATCTTGTGCGCGCGAAGAATCTGCGCGTCACGCACCTTCCGAGTCAGGCGCAGGCTGCTCGTGAACGGACGGTAAGCGATGTATCGCTTCGCACCGGCCGGGGTGTCGTTGCGCAGGTGCACGGACCCGGTGTGCGGTCCCTCGTCGAAGAAGCGGGGGTCACCGTCGTCGCGGGTAGGCCGGACCGGCGTCCGTCCACCTCGGAGATTCTCGCTGCCGTGTCCTCCGACGGACACGAAGAGGTCGTCGTGCTGCCCAGCGATGCGGACACCATCCCCGTCGCGGAGGTGGCGGCAGAACAGGCCCGAGGACAAGGCGTGCGTGTCAGTGTCATTCCCACACGAAGCATCGTGCAGACGCTCACGGCGATCGCGGTGCACGACCCGCAGGCTCGATTCGACGATGCGGTCGTCACGATGGCTGATGCGGCACGGGCCACTCGATACGGGGCGATCACGGTCGCCACGAAGGAAGCGTTGACCAGTGCCGGTCGATGCCAGGTGGGAAATGTGCTCGGGCTCGTGGAAGGTGACATCGTCGAGATCGGATCCGATCCTGGTGACGTCGCCGTCGCGGTAGTCAACCGTCTGATGTCATCGGGAGGTGAACTCGTCACTGCTGTCGTCGGCGCGGATGCAGACCCCGGGGTCGTCGACCACGTGCGCGTCTGCATCGCTCGGGATCACCCGGGAGTCGACATCGATGTGATCGAAGGCGGCCAACCGCTGTGGCCTTTGATCGTGGGCGTGGAGTAGGGCGTCGATGGCGGGGATCGACATCGACGCGTCACTGGGCTCGGTCATCGGTGGAAAGACCGCGGACGCCTTCGAGGAGGCATTCGGCATCCGTACGGTCTATGACCTGCTGTCTCACTACCCACGCCGATATGTCGATCCGGCCGGAATGAGCGATCTGGGCACCTTGACGGTGGGTGAGCATGTGACTGTCCTCGCCGAGGTGCTGTCATCGGTGGCGGTGGACCCCAAGAAGAACAATCGAGAATGGAGCACCTCCAAAGCGCAGGGCAAGAGCCAGCGTCGCCGAGCGTCGGGTCGGGCGGAGATCGTCATCGGTGATGGCTCCGGACAGCTGAAGCTCGTGTTTTTCAATCAACCCTGGCGCTCCAAGCAGTGCCGGATCGGTCGACGCGGTCTGTTCGAGGGAACGGTGTCGTCCTACCGCGGCACCTATCAACTGACGCACCCGCGTTTCATTCTGCTGCCGGATGACCCGGAAGACCCTGACTACGCGGAGTCGGTGGAACTGTTCACCGATCGGCTCGTGCCGATATATCCCGCGACTGAGAAACTGACGAGTTGGCGGATCGCGCAAACCGTCAAGATGCTCGTGAAGCAACTGCGAGATAGCGACGATCTCGACGCACGTTTCGATCCCCTCCCCGATGCGGTGCGGGAACGAGAGGGGCTCATGGGGCTGCGCGCCGCCTGGCAGGCGATCCATCAGCCGGTCGACCTTGCTGCGGTCGAGGAGGCCAAGCGTCGGCTGCGCTTCGACGAGGCCTTCACACTGCAGGTGCTGCTCGCTCAACGTCGGGAACGATTGCGTGCGGTGACCGCGACCCCCAGGCAGCGCCGTGGCGGGGGTCTCCTGCATGCCTTCGACGAAAGGATGCAGTTGACCCTGACCGGCGCGCAGACCAGGGTGGGTGAGGAGATCTTCGACGATCTGGCAACCGGGCACCCCATGCACCGGTTGCTCCAGGGTGATGTCGGAACTGGCAAGACGCTCGTTGCGCTGAGGGCGATGCTCGCGGTCGTCGATGCCGGTGCCCAGGCGGTGCTGCTGGCTCCTACCGAGGTCCTCGCGCAACAGCACTTCGCCACCTTGACCAACCTGCTCGGTCCGTTGGCCCAGGGCGGGCAGCTCGGTGCCGGTGAGGATGCGACCGGTATCACGCTGGTGACCGGATCATTGCGATCCCGACAGCGTCGAGATGCCCTCGCTGCACTCGCTCAAGGAACCGCCGGCATCGCCGTGGGAACGCATGCCCTTCTCGAGCAGTCGGTGGAGTTCGCTGATCTCGGTCTGGTCGTGATCGATGAGCAGCATCGCTTCGGTGTCGAGCAGCGAGCAGTACTCTCCCGGGCGCTACCGGACGGGACCAGACCCCATGTCCTGGTGATGACGGCGACACCCATACCGAGAACCGTCGCGATGACGGTGTTCGGCGATCTCGATGTCAGCGTTCTCGATGAGGCCCCGCCTGGAAGACAACCCATCGCCACGCATGTCGTGGTACCGAAGGAGAAGCCGGCGTATCTAGCCCGGATCTGGTCTCGCATCACAGAGGAGGTCGCAGCGGGCCGCAAGGCATACGTGGTGTGTCCGCGCATTGGTGACGATGGCGCGGGAGGCGCCGGAGATACTGGGACATTCGACGATGGTGATCGCGGTGACGCGTCCTCCACGCCGATGTCCAGTGTTCTCGATGTCGTCGTGGATCTGCGTGACCGGCTGCTTCCGGACCTGCGGATCGGGATGCTGCACGGGCGGATGTCAGCCGAGGCTAAAGAGCAGGTGATGGGCGACTTCGCCGCCGACCATAGCGATCCACGCGCGCTCGATGTCCTGGTCGCAACGACTGTCATCGAAGTCGGTGTCGACGTCCCCCAGGCCACCGTCATGGTCATCATGGACGCCGATAGGTTCGGCATCTCCCAACTTCATCAGCTGCGCGGACGTGTCGGCCGAGGTGACGTGGCCAGTCTGTGCCTGCTGGTGACCTCGGCTGAAGCGGGATCGCCCGGCCGGGAGCGTCTCGACGCTGTCGCTTCGACCACTGATGGCTTCGAGTTGGCACGTGTGGATCTGCAGACACGTCGCGAGGGTGACGTGCTCGGCAGCATGCAGTCGGGCAGGCGATCCTCGCTGCAGTTGCTGCAGGTGCTGCGCGATGAGGACATCGTTCGATCGGCGCGCGACAGCGCAACGGAGATCGTGGCGACCGATATCGACCTGCGTCGACATCGACCATTGCGCGCAGCCGTGGCGCGGTTGCTCGACCAGGAGCGGACCGACTTCCTCGAGAAGGGCTGAACCGATGCGCATAGTGTCGGGACTCGCCCGGGGAAGACGTCTGCAGGCACCACGAGGAACGACAACCCGCCCCACGTCCGATCGGGTGCGCGAGGCCGTGTTCTCGACTCTGCAATCGCGTATCGGTTCACTCGAGGGCACCCGGGTCCTCGACCTCTACGCCGGCTCCGGCGCGATGGGACTGGAGGCGTTGAGTCGAGGGGCGGCCAGTGTCGTGTTCGTCGAATCGAACCGTGCCGTTGCCCGCACGTTGACCGACAACATCGACCGGGTCGGACTGCCCGGGACCGAAATGGTGATTGCCGATGCGGCGGCATTCGCGAAGGAGGCTCCCGACCGGGCGCGGATCGATGCTGCGCGCTACCCCTTCGACCTGGTGCTGTGCGACCCGCCCTATGCGCTGGGGGCACCGCGACTCAGGGAGGTGTTGGTCGACCTCGTGCGATCGGGGTGGCTGGAAGGTGAGTGCGAACTGCTCGTGGAACGCGATGCCCGTGACGACGCTTCACCCTGGCCGGAGGGTGAGGTGATCAGGGACTCATCGAACGGTCAAACCCGTTCGCAGATTGCCACGCTGGATCGGCGGACGTACGGGGACACCGCGCTTTGGTACGGTCGCCTCGTCGAGGGATTGAAGTGAACGTCGGTCAGG
>CAJXYI010000065.1 GCA_913063435.1 uncultured Actinomycetales bacterium
CCCCCGGTCGGGCGGCGCCCCGAGCCTGTTCCGTCACCCCCCGCAGCTGACGGACGCACTATTTCTAACGAACTTCCGGTGATCGCGTCAGTGAGATTGTGCTGGCTATAGCCTGGCTATCGCCCAGCGGCCACAGCGGAATCTACGGAGGGGGCGACAGTGGCGGCATCGAAGCGGAGCGTGCATCGACCCCCTGCCGAGGATCGGCAACCGGTCGCATCGGCACCGCTGCCGAGTCTCCTGTCGATCCTTCGGGATCTGCCCGATGGCGATACGGTCGCCTATGCGATGGTCCGAGGAGTACTCGGCTCATTGGATGCCAGCCTGGCGATCATCTATGCCGCGCGATCCGATGGCGTCACCGCCGATCTGGTGGGCTCTTTCGGGGTGGGGCCGACGGAGACCCGTATCTACAGTGTCGTGACTGCGGACATGCACCTACCCGGCGCCGAGACTTTCCGCACGGGCGTCGAGAAGTTCCTGCCGGCCGCGAAGGTTGCCGAGGAATACCCGCTGGCAGCTCCATTCTTCGAAGCGTTGCCAGCGCGTGGTGACATCGGGTTCGTGCCCCTCATCCATCGAGGCGCGCCGATCGGTTTCCTCGTTCTCGGTTTCGCCGGTGCTGTTCAACGCACCTGGGAGGCGCGCGCCATGCTGGACGCCGTCGCGGATGCGACTGCACTCTGGGCGATCGCCGAGTCCCATCGCAACGGAGAAGCCAGAACCTGGGAAGGAACGACTCCGCCGTTGGAATTCACCAGTCGCCAGCGCACGATCTTGGTGCATATGCGAGAGGGCATGTCCACCCGAGATATTGCTGCGCTGCTGGGCTATTCCCCAGCGACGATCAAGGCCGATATTACGGCCCTGGGAAAGCTCCTCGGTGCTCATGGCAGAGCCGACGTCCTCGCCAAAGCGAAGCGAGCCGGCCTGTAGGTGAAGCGATCCTGGGCTCGAGCATGACCGGTCATGACAGAGACCTTGCCCGGGTATTCCGCACGTGACGCCCTCATGAATGCGATCCATGGTCTAGCGTTCACGCGACAGGGGACGGCGGGATCGGAGGGAAGCAATGATCGAGTACCGCCGGAGTTGATGGAATGGGCGATAGGTTATGGCACCAGATCGCAACCCGCATCGAGGAAACCGATGCCGAACTTCCCTATCCGCAACGCATCTGCATTGCCGGCGCAGAACTCCTCGGGGCTGATTCCATGACCATTGCACTCGTCGTGGACGGGGGGTATGAACCTCTTGGTAGCACCGACGAACGAGGCATCAGGATGGACGAGTTGCAATTCGCCATCGGAGATGGACCATCATTTGCGGTTCACGGGGACAACGATCCGATTCTCGTCGAAGATCTTGCCCATCATGATGCGGTGAGCCAGTGGCCGCTGTTCTGCGATGCGGCTCGAAGCCACGGAGTCAGGGGATTGTTCGCCTTTCCCCTGAGAATCGGTGCCGCGAACCTGGGGGTGATGACGGCCTACCGAACGTCCGTCGCCGCATTGACACCCACGCAGTTTTCGCACGGACTGGTCCTGTCGGCATTCGCCGCCGCGGAAACAGTTCGTCGTCTGGCCGGCAATCCCGATCGCGTCGTGGAGGCCCAGGATGCGATCACCTTCGATCAATCGATTGTTCAGTTCGCTGCGGGGATGCTTGCTGAGCGACTCAATACGAGTATCGTCGATGCTCTCGTTCGCATCCGGGCTCACGCCTACGCATCGAACCTGACGGTCACTGAGGTCGCTCAACTCATCGCCAGTGGTCGACTGGTGTTGGATCTATAGATGAAGATGCGAAGAAGGAGGTGAAGGTGTTGAAGGGATCGGGAGGCATCTCCGATGTCGAGGGTGACACTCAGGTGGCTCGGACGTTCATTGATCTGACCAGTGTTATCACCAGCGGCGCTGAGACGATCGAGGTCTTCACCGATCTGACGCAGAAGTGTGTGTCACTGCTCCCTGTATCGTCCGCAGGAATCCTGCTGCGAGATGTTGCCGGGGATCTCCAGGTCGTCGGCGCCTCGAGCGCCTCAGCTCACCTTCTGGACCTATTCCAGGTTCAGAACGAGGAAGGTCCGTGCCTGGAATGCCTCGAGACGGGCGAGCAGGTTTTCGACGTCGAACTCGGTTCCACGAAACGATGGCCACGTTTCAGTCAGTTGGCCCGTCATTACCAATTCAGTTCCGTATATGCCCTTCCCCTTCGGTCTCGGCGTATCACCGTGGGTGCATTGAATCTCTTCGCCGTGTCGCCGCTGGAGCCCGATCGACTGGTCGTGGCCCAGGCTCTTGCGGATGCTGCAACGCTGTCGCTGCTGCAGATCGATCCGCAAACCGAGAACACGATCGTCATGCAACGTATTCAACGCGCTATCGAGGACCGCAACGCTCTCGATCAGGCGCGGGGCATGATCAGCCAGCGGTTCGGAATCGATTCGGAGGCAGCACTCACCCGGTTAGTTCAGGTATCCCGGCAGACGAGCACACCCCTGACCAGTGTGGCCCGTGCTGTGGTGCGACGAGATGAGCAAGCTCCTGCCTTCCATGCACTGCTCGAGGAGTAGAGGTGGTCCTCACTCCTCGTCCGTCTGTGTGGACGCCCCCTGCGTTGTGGGGACGGTATGCCCGCAGGTGATGCACACCTTGTGATCACCCTCGGGGCGGAACAGGTGGCCGAGAGCGGAGCAACCGGGATCAGCCTCGTGTGAAACAGACATATCCTCATCGTGGCATGGCTCCAGCCTGGGAATCGACTGGGGCTGTGCGATCAGCGGTGCGTCGAGTTGCCATCGGCGATGTGCGGAACTTACCGTCATGAATATTGAAGAAGTTCCTGGTCTTGATTGCCGCTGCCGGAATCGCCCTGGTGGCGGTCTTCGGTATAGACGGGCTGCGCAATGCGACCGACGATGTGGTGCGCGCAGGTCAGGGAGCTATCGAGGCCGGTCAGTCGGCGATCGATGCGGGCCGAGGTGCGATCGAAGCGGGACAGGATGCGGTCGGCCAGGTGCGAGACACGGCCGCGGTGGTGGGGGAGTTGAACACTGCCTGCGATCTCGTTCGAGCAGCCGTTGAGCCGCAGACTCCGGCGGAGGAGTCCGCGGTGCTGCTCCGGCAGGCCCTGGGGATCGTCGACTCGGTGGTCACGACCTATCCGGATGTTCCCGGTGTATCCGACCTGCAAGGTGCCGTCGGGACAGCGCGGGGCGCGCTCGAAGCCGACCCCTCGGGGCAGGTATTGAAGGCGAATCCAGGCGCGATCGAATCCGCCTGTTCGCGGATCCCCCCGCTACCGTGAGGTCGCGATCTTGGGCGTTTCCACCTACGCCATGAGGATGCGGCGCAGGTAGTCGAACAGCACTCGTCCGGCGCGTTCGTTGTAGTCATGCAGCTCCTGCGGTGTCGACGTGACCTGGTCGCCTTCGAGGCGATTGACGACGGTTGCGCAGATCATCGCGAAACGCGAGAAACCCCAATGATTCAAATAGGCGGCCAGCATCGCGCCCTCCATCTCGATGTTGCGCACACCTGCATCATCGATGCGGCGCAGCCACTCCATCTTCTCCTCGGGTGTGGTGAGGGCGATGGCTCCGTCAAGACGGAACTGTTCGATGAAGAACTCGTTCGTGGCGACGGTTGCACCCATGGCGACCGGTATCCCAGAGCCCTCGCTGGCCTGGATGATCCCTGATGCGATGTCAGCGGGGAAATGCCCGTCGAACCAGGTGTAGTCACCGTGTGCGTCGAGAAGTCGGTATGGCTTGAGGTCGGCCATCCCACCTTCGGTCGTCACCACGACGGTGCCTCCGGGCAGGCCTACGCCGCCACTGGTGCCGACGCGAGCCCAGAAAACACGATCTAACTCATCGAGGTTGCCGCGCTTGAGGAAATACGCCAGGCGCATGAGCTCTTGCACGGCGATCGAGGCGCTGGGCATCCCCATTCCGTGGGAGACGAAGAGGACACCGGCGGTGTACCGAGTGACGAACCGGTCCTCTTTGGGAAAGGACAGGATGGGTGCGTCATCGTTCATCGCCGACCAGGTCGAAGCGAACGACGTCATCCGCGCCCCTGAACCACCCATGATGACCGCGCGCAGATCGTGCAGTTCGGCCAACAGGGGGTCGTCGCTGGAGACACCGAGGTGGTAGTAGTTGTCCACCTCGTCGCCCGCGACGACCGGATCCAGGAACGCGGAGTTGATGTTCTCGCTATGCACTAACCCTCCCTAGCCCTTCTTCGGGTAATTCGCGCCCGATTTCGGCCTCTTTCACCCGAAGAACTACCCGATGTTTCATTTCGCGGATCAGATGAGCTGTGGGAACAGCGGATGATCCATCGCAGAACCCACGGGCAGCTCGTCCACGAGCCCGGTGAATTCCGGAGAAGTGCGCCAGGTGCGTGGGGCGTGGATGATGTCATCACCGAGGAATCGCAACGAGAACGCTCGCCGCAGCCCTTGCGAACCACCCGCACCGTGGAGGGTGAGCATGTGGAACCACACGGCGTCCCCGGGCTGGAGGTCCCAGCCGAGGATGGGATAGGAGTCGCGGTCCTCGTCGATCTTCGGCAATTCGGCGAGGGATCCTTCGGGAAACCACTTGGCTTGTTCGTCGCGGAATGTTCGCGGCATCAGCCATGGTCCGAGGTGTGAGCCGGCGATGAATTCCAGGGTGGATTCGCGCGGGACGGGATCCAAAGGCATCCACATGGACACGTTTTGGCGACCCTCGACGTTGTAGTAGGGCTGATCCTGGTGCCACGGTGTGCGCTGGCGGGTCTTCGCTTCCTTCACGAGCAGATGGTCGTGATAGAGCCGCACGTGTTCTGATTGCATGAGTTCCCGGGCGATTCCAGCGGCTGGGGAGGTGCGAATGAACTCCTCGTATTCGTCGATGCGCTGCCAGTTGCAGAAATCCTCGATGAAACGGCCAGTGTCGGAGTCTTCACTTGCCACAGCGGCGAGTGGCCCAGGATCGGCGAGATTGCGGGCGACACCGGCGCGGACGAGGTCGACCTGCTCCGGGGTGAAGCAGCCGCGGATCACGACGGCTCCGTCACGGGCGTAGTCGGAGATGGTCTGCGGGTCGACGATGGTCATGGTCACAGGGTAGGGCTCGGGAATCACGAGGTTGCGGGAGATTCGCTAACGCATCGGTCACACGGGCAATGGCGTGGCTGATCTCCACTACTCACCGTGAGCCTGGCACGGTTGGAGCATGGATTCGGTCGTTATGGAACTCACCACCGGTGGTCGTCTCACCACCGACATCACGGCGGATGCGGCGGAATTTTGCCGGGGGCGTAGCGATGGGCTGTTGCACGTATTCGTCCCGCATGCCACGGCGGGAATCGCGATCTTCGAGACGGGCGCAGGATCGGAGGAGGATCTCGAACTCATCCTCGAGTCGATCCTGCCCCGCGATGCTGCCTATCTGCATCGGCACGGATCACCGGGTCATGGTCGCGACCATGTCCTGCCGGCACTGGTTTCGCCGAGTGCCACGGTTCCGGTATTGGGCGGCCGGATGCAGTTGGGCACCTGGCAGAGCATCGTCCTGGTCGATCCCAACCCGGACAACCCGCACCGCCAGGTGCGGTTGTCGTTCTTGTCGGGCTAGTTCGACGCGTCAGCGAGGCGCGTGCGCAACAGGGTGAAGAACTCCTCGACAGAGCCATCGAGTGAAGCCAACTCGTCATTTGTGATGAGGAGTATCCGACCTTCTGCGGACTCAGCGACGACGCAGGCTGCGCGATCCCCGACGAATCGCGCGAGCGAGTCATCGAGTTCGTTCAAGTGCAGGAGAGTGAACGGGATGCCGAGTTCACCGACGTGCTGATCCCACGCGGCTTTGCGGCGAAAGGGTGAATGCGTGATGTCGCACAGGCTGCAGGATTCCCCCCGCAGGTAGTGATCGATCAGATACCGGAACTCCCCGCGCACACCCCCATCCGCCCGGTACACCCCCACGAGACGCTGAATATCCACAACGTCACGGTAGGTGTGCTTGCGCGCGGCCGCGAGTCGAGGCACCGGACCTTGAAGAATTGGCCGAGGTTATCCCCTAACGGACTGCGATGGTGATCTCTTCGGAGCAGACCGAGCGGTCGGAGGTACAGATGTGTACCTCGATCGGTTTGCCGGTGCGCCGTTGCCAGGTGAAGTCGCCAGATGCGTCGAGGGTGATCCGCGCCTTGCCTTCCGTCGGACGCGCATGCTCAGGCAGGCGGATCCAGGGATGCAGAACACTGCCCTGACTGATCCCGAAAGTGGAGCCGGTTGCGAGAACTCCGGGCCGACCCCGAACGTCTCCGCGCGAACCGGTGATCATGATGCTCGCTTCAACAGGCGTGACAGGGGTGACAATTCCCGCATCGAGCCACGGGCCCCACCCTCCGCCATTGAGGGCCCGCACCATGAACTCGTACGTCGTGCCATTGGTGAGAGACCCGATCGTGCACTGGGTCTGAGTCGCGGGCACCAGGCAGCCGACACTGCCGGGAACAGACTGCACCTGATAGTCGGTCACAGGGAACGATCCCTGTGTGGCAGGTGCGTCCCACGAGACCGTGACCTCGCCATCACCGGGCGCCAACTCCGGCGCGACGGGGGCCGAGGGTGGATTAGCGGGCGCCGGGGTCGGATCGGGAGCAGGGGCTGCGGTGTAGGTGAAGGCGCCCACTGATGTGTCATCACCGCCAGGGGTGGTGACAGCAACATCGACGGCACCGGGCGTACCTGCTGGAGTGGTGGCAGTGATCTTCGTGGAGTCGTCAACGTTGAAGGACGTCGCCGCAGTTCCACCGAAGGTGACGGCTGTGGCTCCGGTCAGATCCGTCCCGATAATGGTCACCGATGTACCCCCGGCATCAGTTCCACTCGCCGGGCTGACAGACGAGATCACCGGAGCAGGCGTACCTCCACCGCCACCAATAGTGATGGTGTACGTGACCGCGAGTGTGTTGTACTGATTCTCGTAGAAGTCAACGTACACAGTTCCGGATGCTCCCGGCGCAACCGTGATCTGCAATCCTTCATTGGCATTTTCTCCACTTGGACCGCCCGCATTTAGTACGACGGCGTTGGGCATCGTTACCCATCCCCCACTTCCGGTGCGGTCCTCCGCTATCGAGATGTCGCTTGAGGCGATCGTTGTTCTTACGTTATATCCGCGGCAGTACGGGGAGCCCTGATCGAACTCGAATGGTCCGGCGCCAGTAATCGGGGCGGGACTCGCACCGACATTGCAATCAATAATGACCGCTGCATGCGCCGGTGACGCGAGGGTCAGCATGCCTGCACCGGCCATAGCAAAGCTGACAAGTGCGACCGAACTCTTGCGAATGAACACGTGTGCTCCCTTTGTTCCGTGGTTGTCGTGTCATCACGACGCTATGGAGCCAAGTCGCAGATACGGAAACCCGAAATGACCGTGCTCGCGCCAATCTCGGAACAGATCGCGCCAATTCCTCGAGCAGGCCCGTCGACGAACTGAAGGCGGCTGGGCCTGGCGCACGTTGTGATGCAAATGGCGTGATTTGTCCCCCGTGCGCCTGCTTTCACTCCGAGATGTCAGGGATCATGAAGGAAAGGTGACTGCAAGCTTTCCTAGGGATCAGTGAGGTGAGATCCGTCATGCCGGCACGCCGCAGTGTGGAGCGTGCCTCCGAGGGCGGGTTGCTGCTCTCGACGGTGCCCGGCCTGCTGCAGGGCATGGGAGGCGATGTCGAGTCGGTCCTGCGCCACAGCGGCCTGCGGCGGACTTTGTTCTCCGACCCACCCGAGGCGCTGACTCCCGAGGACTACTTCGCGCTGTGGTCCGCCATGGAGGCGGAGGTCGAATTGGTGGGCAACGGCCCATTACCGTTGCGCCTGGTCGAGCTGGTCAGTGTCGAGTACTTCGATCCGATGATCTTCGCCTTCTTGAACAGCCCGAATGTGAAGATGGGCATCCTTCGCAACGCGCAGTACACCAAGGCGACATCCGTGTCCCGGTTGCGCGTGATCGAGAAGCCGACCGGAATCAGTATCGAGTACTGGTGGCCGGCACCCTTCAATGCGCCACCCGTGGTGTCCCTGGCGGGACAGGTCTATGGAGTGTGGCTGATTCGCCAGGCCACGCAGGTCCACGTCCAGCCAACGCGGGTCGTCAGCCCGGATCTACCCGAGAACATGGACGCCTACGAGGAGTTCTTCGGAGTTCCGATCGCGTTGGGCCCGGTGCACCGTATGGAATTCTCCGCGATCGATGTGCATCGCCCCTTGGTGACCGCGAACGACGCGATGTGGCAGGTGTTCGAGCCGGCTCTGCGCAAGAGGCTGAGGGATATGGAGGCCGCGGCAAGCGCGCAGGATCGAGTCAGCGCAGCACTGATCGAACTCCTTCCCGCAGGTGAGGACTCCATCGAAGCGGCCGCCAGGGAGTTGGCGGTGAGCGTGCGCACTCTGCAACGCCAATTGCAGGCTGAAGGGACGTCGTTTCAACCGATCTTGAGTGCTACCCGCGAACGTTTGGCTTTGCACTACATCCAGCAGGGTCATCTTTCGAACGCGGAGATCGCGTTCCTGTTGGGCTATGGGGACGTGCGGTCGTTCCGTCGCGCATTCCGGTCATGGACGGGAATGTCGCCGAAGGAAGCGCGAACCAATCACGTGGCGTAGCAGGCGTGGACTTCGTGCCGCATTGTGGTGAAAAGGGAAGGAGCGTGCCGAAGTCCGCGATTATGCAGCGAGCTCGGCGACGGTCAGTGGCCGCTGCCGGCTTCGTCGCCAACGAGATAGCCGTATTCGATATTGCGCCGGAAACTGTCGAACCATGGAAAGTCGGCTCGCATCACGCAAAATCCGCCCGAATGCATTGAACCGCAGGAACATCCGCGGGCGCCCACTCGATCGCCAGCAACTCCTCGGGATGAAGCCAACGGATGCTGGCATGCTCGGAGTTTGCGGGCTTGCCTGAGATGAGCCGGCAGTAGAACGTCGTCAGGGTGATGACCCCGAATTCATATTCATGAGTTGTCGTCGTGATGAGATCGCCTACCTCGATGGTGCAGTCCAACTCCTCGGCGATTTCACGCTCGAGTGCAGCAGTGGGGGACTCTCCTGGCTCGACCTTTCCGCCGGGAAACTCCCACAGTCCGGCGAGGTTCTGGTCCTGGCCGCGCTGGGCGCAGAGCACCAGACCGTCCTCGATGATGACGGCTCCCACTACGTTGAGTTCGTTCGTCAATGGCCCTCCAGCGATAGCGGCAGATTAGCGATCTCGGTCGCTGCCTACCGAAACAGCGGGAGCCTGTCAGCTCGCCACATTGGCTGCCCGTGGAAGGGAGGTTGCCGACGAAATCCACGAAACGGCGAACTCGTCCTGAATCAGACGGTTTTCAACAGCGCGGCATCCTCGATGGACAGGTGTTACACTGTGTAATGTGCCTACAACGAATCGTCTGACTCGTGACCGACTGGCGTGGGCAGACGCAACGCAGGCATACAGAACGGCGCAGCGTCAATCCATTGCGGAAGCGGCTTTTGCCATGCTCATCGAGTCCGGCGGTTCCGGTTTGTCCATGTCGGCTTTGGCCGAGACAGTGGGCATCTCCCGCCCCACGCTCTACCGCTACTACCCCGATCTGGATAGCGTCCTGATCGGTATCGCAGAGCTCGTAGCCCGGCATGATGATGCGTTCGTCTCGGTGATCCGTGCTGAACCCGATCCGTCGACACAACTGCGCATCTTTCTCGACGAGGTCGTCAATCAGGATTCACACGGGCCCATGACGGCCGCTGCCATCGAAGCTGCTCTTCCCCCCGCTGGCCGAGAATTGCTTCGATCCCACGAAGAGAGGGCGCGCAGCATATTGGCCGACATTCTCTTGCGCGGAGTGCAGTCCGGATGTTTCGCGGCAGAGATCGACCCGGCCACTGACGCTCGTTTCATTCTTGGACTCGCACAACAAGCCCAACCCGACACCATCGATCGCGTTCACCTACTGGTGGACAAGATCCTTCGCCCAGCAAGGAAGAGGAAGCCATGACAACTCCGGGATACACCTTCGTGAGCGTCTCTACCGCCAAGCCAGGCAGGCTCGACGACCTCGTTGAGATCGCACGCCGCCCCAGTGAACTCATGGACGGCCATGTGCCGGGCCTGCTGGGTCGTCAGGTCAGCGTCGATCGGGATCGCAACACCGTCATCGTATGGACGACTTTCGAGAAGAAGAGCGATCTCTACGAGTGGCTGGAGACCGACCAGGGCAAGCAGGAGCACGGTGACGAACAGGACATGGCCTCCATTATCGAGACCTTCGAGATGTACGACCTTGAACCAGTTTCCGGTCGCCTGTAGGTCTTACTCAGCCCGTGCAGTGGGACCCATTGCGGCGAACAGCACAACCGACCACGAATTTCCTGAGCCGGAGGGCACCAGCAGAGGCTGTCGTGCTTGCCTGCTCGTGGCTGGTGAACCCTGTCGCGTCTGGCATCGATGAACAGCCAGGGAGCGTGCCCGTACTGGGCCCGGAACCATATCGACCGGCCCTATTGACGCTGAGGGAGTGCAAGCGGTGTTGAGGGCACCTGCAGCAAGATGGGAACCAGTGGCTTGAATCGCTTCATGAAGGATCGACCCCACGTCGCCCGGCCTACACGGGCGACTTTGCGAAGGAAACCTGCACATTTACCCCTCGGAATGTGCGGTTTTCCTTCGCAAACTCGCGGGTGAGGGATGTGGGTGGCCAGGGGCGGGGTCGAACCGCCGACCTTCCGATTTTCAGTCGGACGCTCGTACCAACTGAGCTACCTGGCCGA
>CAJXYI010000066.1 GCA_913063435.1 uncultured Actinomycetales bacterium
CGTCACTGGGAAGTACATCGGCGACGACAACGGTCACGTTGTCCGGTGCACCGCGGGAGAGGGCAAGCTCGACGAGCGTGATGACCACGCCGGTGGGTTCACCATCGGACAGCACCGCCGCGAGTTCCTCATCGCTGACCACACCGGTCAGTCCGTCGCTGCACAGCAGATAGCGATCGCCGGAACGAGCCTCTCGTACCGACAGGTCAGCCTCCACAGGTTGCACCCCGTCGATCGCGCGCATCAGCAAGGATCTGCGGGGATGATGAGCCGCCTCCTCGGGACTGATGCGGCCGGCATCGACCAGTGTCTGCACATAGGTGTGGTCGTGGGTGATCTGGCCGAGTTCGCCATCACGTAGGAGATAGGCGCGTGAATCACCGACATGCACGACGGCAACCCGCTCTCCACGCCAGAACAGCGCGGTCACCGTGGTGCCCATGCCCGCGAGATCAGGGTTTTCCTGCACGACCTGACCGATACTCACACCGGCTTGTTCGATGGCGTCGGTGAGTCCAGCGAGCACACTGTCGGGTGAGGGATCGGATTGCTCGAGCTCAGCCAGCCGCGCCACCGCTGCAGCACTGGCCAACTCACCGGCGGCATGACCACCCATTCCATCGGCGACGACGAGGAGTCGAGGCCCGGCATAGCCGGAGTCCTCATTGCCGGACCGGACGAGCCCGACATCCGACCGAGCGGCGTATCGCAAGGTGAGGGTCATCGGCGGTGTCCTAGGCGTTCAACTGCAATGTCGTGCGTCCGATGCGTAGCGGCGCACCGGACGGCAGGGCGGTCGGGGATGTGATGCGGGTGCGGTCGATCCATGTTCCATTCGTCGATCCCAGGTCCTCGACGATCCACGCGCCTTCACTGGGATACACACGCGCGTGCCGACTGGATGCGAAATCATCGTCGATGACGATGGTGGAATCCGGGGCGCGGCCGATCGTGATCTGAGCGCTGCCGAGGGGAATCACCGTTCCCGCCAAGGGTCCCTCGACCACCGCCAGCGATGGCCCGGCCGACCGCGGCACCTTGGCGGGCTTGGGGGCCTTGGGGGCACGCGCCTGTCGGGTTCGCTTGGGCGTGGAAGCCGCTGCCGGACGGGCATCGCGCGGCTGGGCGAGATCTCGGCGAAGGATGAGCACGGTCACGATGACGAACAACCACAGGCCAGCCAGGAACGACAGGCGCAGCAGGGTCAGACCGAACTCGGTCATCGCTCAGCCGCTCCGAAACACCATGGTCGTCTGCCCGAGCGTCACCGTGCTGCCATCGACGAGTGCCGCCTGGGTGACGCGCGTGCCATCGACGCTCACACCGTTCGTGGAGTTCAAATCGCGGACGACGGTCGGGGTGCCGAGGACGACCTCGCAATGCAGTCGCGACACACCGGGGTCGTCGATGCGGATATCGGCGTCATTGCCTCGCCCGACGCGCGTCACCGGACGCACGAGAGCGAAATGCGCATCCCCGATCGTCAACGAGGGCTGGCCGGGATTCGGCGGAGGCGACCCTGCGGTCGTCGCCGAACGAGAGACCGAATGAATGCGGAAGATCCCGGTCTCCAGATCGTCGTCTCGATCGAGTGTCACGATCACCGGTCCCAGCAGCGTGTAATCCTGCTGCTTGGCATAGTCGCTAACGAGTTGGGCCAACTCCCCCTCGAGTGCATCCCGATGGACACTGAGGCGCTCATCATCGGTGGGGGAAAGCTCGGCGGTGAACACATTGGGCACCACGGTGCGCCCCCGGGAGACGACGGCTGCCCGGTCGTCCATCTCCTTCTGCAAGGCTGCGGCGATCTCCACCGGCTGGACCTCGGACTTGAAGGCGCGCGCGAAGGCCCCGTTGACGAGCCGGTCGAGCCGGTCTTCGAAGCGATCGAGCAAACCCACCTGCTGATCGTATGCGTTCATCAGGCTGCGCCGGGGCTGCGACTCAGGTCGCACCCTTGATTCATCGATAGTCATCGATATAGTGACCGCATGGTCATCCGCCGATTCGGCGCGGAGTTCATCGGAACCTGCCTCCTCGTCGCCACCGTCGTGGGCTCGGGGATCATGGGCGAGGCATTGTCGAACGATCTTGCCGTCATCCTCATCCTCAACATGATGGCCACTGTGTTGGCGCTGGGGGTCTTGATCTGGACCCTGGGCTCGATCAGTGGCGCCCACTTCAACCCGGCGGTGACCGCGGTGGCTGTGATCCGACGAGAGATCCATCCCGGTGAGGCCGGTGGGTACGTCATCTTCCAGATCGCCGGCGGGCTTGCCGGGGTCGCTCTAGCCAACGTGATGTTCACGCTTCCCGCCTGGGAGCCCTCCACGAATGAGCGCAGCGGTGGAGGCATCTGGCTGGGGGAGATCGTGGCCACGGCCGGCTTGCTGTGGGTCATCGGTGCGTTGACTCGCACCGGGCGTGGACATCTGGGCCCCCTACTGGTCCCCGCGTGGATCGGGGCCGCCTACTTCTTCACTTCTTCGACCTCATTCGCAAATCCAGCCGTGACGATCGGTCGCAGCATGACCGACACCTTCACTGGGATCGCTCCCGCCGACGTTTTGCCGTTCATCGGCTTCCAATTGATCGGGGCGGCAATTGGCGCGTTCCTGACCGAGGCGTTCTTCCCGCGTCGTGTTCCACCACCGCTCGACCTTCCCGACCCTGTGCACACGTCCGGTCAGATAGATGACCGCGAGAAGCCATGACCGAAAAGACCGGTGTCCAGCTCGTCTGATCGCAAAATGAAGAGCGACCGCAGATGGCGGCTGCGCCCACGGTTATTCCCGCAGAGTGTGGACTAGCCTCTCCGCCACGGCATGGGAATCAAACCACCGGTGCGATCGGCGTATTCGTACCACGTCACACCGTGCACTTCTGAGAGCAACAGGTCTTCCCACATCGACTTGCCGATGAAGAAGACCACGAGTAAGACCCATACGAAGACCTGCCACACCGATCCCACGGCGATCGTGAAACCCAGTGCGGCAAGAAGAATGCCTGAGTAGATCGGGTGTCGGATCCACGCGTAGATTCCGTTGGTGCGCAACGCCATTCCACTCACTGGGACCGGAGTCGGCGTCAACGCGGAACCAAGCCGAACAAATGCTAGGGAACTGATCACGAGACCACCGAGGAGGAACAGCACACCGATGACTGCTGTCACATCTGGCGGCCACAGGTCGCCGAGTGAACGGCGCCATGGCACGACAAGAAGCGCAATCAGCAGCAGGAATTGCAGTGAAACGAGCATCCACCCGATGGTCGCAACTCTGTCGCGCTTCTCGTTCGGGCGTTCCTGATGAGGCTGATCGGATGATTGCCCGGCATGTGCATACGGTTCGGACTCGCGGTCGGGCATGTGCCTATCTTGCCTTATGCGTCTGACTCGCGCCCAAAGGGCGTTATGCGTCACCGGGTGCGGAAACCTCATCGAGTAGTGCGAGGTCCTCAGACGACAGACACAAGGTCGCACCAGTCATGAGGGCAGGAAGTTGATCGGGTCGTGATGCACTCGCGATAGGCGCGGCGACCGTGGGCTGATGCGTCAGCCAGGCGATTGCGATCGAGGCGAGGGTGACGTCATGCCGCTGCGCAACGATCCCCATCGCATCGAGGACACGCGCACCGCGATCGTGTTCGTATGCTTGCGCTTTCTCCGCGCGATCACCGGCAGCATGCTCCGGATTCCGATATTTGCCGGTGAGGAAGCCACTGGCCAGGGCGTAGTACGGCAAACAGGAGATGTCCTGTTCGGCGCACAGCGACTGCAGCGGTCCTTCGTATTCATCACGCACTACGAGGTTGTAGTGCGGCTGCAATGCCACGAAGCGCGGCCAACCGTGGGCATCACTGATCGCCAGCGCCTCGGCCATTCGATCGACGGTGTAGTTGGACGCGGCGATGTAACGCACCTTGCCCGCGGCGACCAGGTCGGCCATCGCTCCCAGGGTGTCCTCGAGTGGCACATCCGGGTCATCGGCGTGGCAGTAATACAGGTCGATGTAATCGAGGTTGAGGCGGGTGAGGGAACCGTCGCAGGCTTTGCGGATGGTGTCGGGGGCTAGGCCCAGAAGATCGGGTTTCTTGCCGACCTTCGTGGCGATGACGAGATCATCGCGTCGCCCGCGTCGCTTGATCCAGTGGCCCATGATGGTCTCGGATTCCCCGCCCACGTGTCCGGGCACCCAGCGGGAATACCCGTCGGCGGTGTCGATGAAGTTCCCGCCGGCCGCGACGAAGGAATCGAGGATCGCGAATGAGGTGGATTCATCGGCGGTCCAGCCGAACACGTTGCCGCCGAGATTGAGTGGGAAGACCTCGAGGTCGGAGGTGCCGATGCGAGCCATCCCGCCAGACTATGCGGCCGGCCTCGACCGGCCTTTCGCGTGCTAGCCTTCTCCGGCGCGCGCGAGTGGCGGAATAGGCAGACGCGCACGGTTCAGGTCCGTGTGCCCGAAAGGGCGTGGGGGTTCAACTCCCCCCTCGCGCACTCAACTCACGAGCGATCTTCCTTCCCGAACGGGCTGGATAGCGTTCGCCACGGTAACGTGGCCGACCGAATGCAGCAGGCGCGTCCTCTCACACAACGGGTCGACCCCTCGGGGCGGCCACGGCAAAGGAGCAATCACCATGAGTCTCGTACTGATGGAAGGCATGTCCTGGGCGCAGACGTATCGCCGGTGCGTCGCGGCGGCCCCCGAAGCGTTCGATCCCGATCGGATTCGCAATCTCATCGATGGGGAGTGGACTCGAGCCGGGATTCCCGGTCAGCACCGAACGCCGGTCGATGGCACTGAGATCGAGGGACCGCCACGCATCGATCACGACCAGGCCGAAGCGGCAGTCACCGGAGCCGTTCGACAGCATCACGAGTGGGCGTCCGTCGGTTTGGACGAGCGCAAGGACAAAGTCGCGCGAGCCGTAGCAGCCATGCGAGAACACCGTGATCTCCTCGCCCTGCTGCTGGTGTGGGAGATCGGTAAGCCGTGGCGGCTGGCGTGTGCGGATGTGGACCGAGCACTAGACGGTGTCGACTGGTACATCGCTGAGGCTGACCGCCAGCTCGCGGGACGGAAACCGCTGGCGGGCCCGGTGAGCAATATCGCCTCATGGAACTACCCGATGAGCGTTCAGGTGCATGCCGAACTCGTGCAAATGCTCGCCGGCAACGCGGTGATCGCAAAAACTCCCAGCCAGGGCGGCTTCCACTGCCTGACCCTTGCCCATGCGTTGATGGCGCGCGAAGGACTGCCGGTGACGCTGGTGTCGGGGCAGGGTTCTGCGCTCGGTGACGTCCTGATTCGCGGTGACGGCATCGGCTGCCTGGCGTTCGTGGGCGGTCGCGCCAATGGCCGCAAGGCTGCGACGACCCTGGCGGACACGGGTCGCCGACACTTCCTGGAGCAGGAAGGCCTGAACGCCTGGGGGATCTGGGGGTTCACGCAGTGGGATCTTCTTGGTGCGCACATCAAGAAGGGATACGAGTACGGAAAGCAGCGGTGCACCGCCTACCCGCGGTTCGTCGTGCAGCGTTCTATGTTCGCTGAGTTCCTGCAGATGTATCTGCCCATCGTGGAGAGTGTGAAATTCGGACACCCTCTCGCCGTCGAGAACCCCACCGATCCCTTCCCGGAGTTGGATTTCGGACCTGTCATCAGTGCAGACAAAGCCTCTGAGTTGCATGCGATGTTCGATCAAGGCGTGCGCTTCGGCGGTATTCCGCTCGTGCACCGGCAAGTGCATGAGGGTAGGTTCATCGACGGCCAGGACACCTCCGCATACGTCGCACCGGCGAGTATCTTGCAGCCCCCGACGTCATGGGAACTTCACCATAAGGAACCCTTCGGCCCATTGGACTCCATCGTCGTGGTCGACTCCGAGTCGGAGTTCATCGCGGCGATGAATGCATCCAATGGTGCGCTCGTCTCCTCGATTGCGACCGATGACATGTCCCTAGCCCACCGCGTCGCCGATGAACTGCAGGCGTTCAAGATCGGCATCAATGCGCCACGTTCCCGGGGCGACCGAGATGAGATCTTCGGCGGCAAGGGTGCATCGTGGAAGGGGGCTTTCGTGGGAGGCGACCTCCTCGTGCAGGCCATCACCGAGCCGGCCGACGGCACGTCTGAGACCCTGTACGGGAATTTCCCGTCGTACTCGCTGTATCCCCCGACCGCAGGGCTTCCCGCTGCCGGCTAACCCCCTCCCCCTGTTTTTCTCCGTCTGAGTTACCTGAGTGGTCGCTAACTCATCGAGTTAGCGACCACTCAGGTAACTCAGACGAGAGAGTGAGGTCGCTAGGGGACGTGACGGCCGATCTCCTTGCGGTAGCGCGTCACTTCAGCGGTGCGATTCACTCCGACGACACCCATGAGTTCGTCATCTCGGCGATATTCCACGATGCAGTCGACACCCCAGGCACCCTCGACGAGCACGGGCTGCCCCAGACCGGGCATGCCATAGGACTGCAGCGAGTAGTCGTACTGATCGGACCAGAACGACGGCATCGGGCGAAACTCGCCCTCGGGCGACTCCCCGCGCAACATCGCACCCAAAGTCAGTCCGGCACGCTTGCCGGTTTCGGTCGGCATATTCCAGTGCTCCACGCGACGGGGCACATCGTCGAAGAGCGGATTCGGGAATCGAGCGATGTCACCAACCGCGACGACGGGCACATCGGTTCCCACCGCACGCAGCAGATTGCCGGTGAGCACCCCGTCGCTGAGATCAAGACCGTTCCCGTCGAGCCACTCAACATTGGGCAGGCTTCCCACCGCCTCGATCACCACGTCTGCGGTCAACCTCGTGTCATCGGACAGGGTGACGCCATCGGCATGGAACTCCGCGACGCCGACACCGAGGTGGAAGTGCACGCCGTGATCTTCATGATGGGTGCGCATCGCCGCTCCGAGTTCCTCGCCGAGTGGCCGCAGCATGGGTTGGGAGTCGAAGGCCGTCACCGTGACATCGCATCCCAGACCCCGAGCGGTTGCCGCCACCTCGCACCCGATGAAGCCCGCACCCACGATGAGTAGTCGCGTGTCTGGTGCCAGTCGTTCCCGCAACCGTTGTGCGTCGTCAACAGTGCGCAGCACCTCCGGTTGCGGGCCAGGCACAGGCAGGTGGCGCGGTCGGATACCGCTGGCGATGACCAAACCGTCGAACGCATAGCTGTCGCCACCCGCTTCGACCATGCGATCAACCAGCGAGCATCCGGTGACTGCTTGACCCAATCGCCAATCGATGCCGTCGGCCCTGCGACGGAATTCGAGTGCGTCGATAGAGATGCCGCCCTTGAGCGCCTCCTTGGACAACGGCGGACGGTTGTACGGCAGGTGCGGCTCATCACCGATGACTACGACATCGACATCCTGCTTGCGCAGCGCCTCAGCAGCCCGCAGACCACCGAGTCCCGCGCCAACGACGACTGCTCGCCTGGTCATGAATTGGGTCACCTCCTGATCGAGATCGGCTATGGACGGTCAACATCGCCACCATGGTGACGTCATGGTCCGTCGTCTGCTGGGACTGTCTCATGTCACACTATGGCACCTTCGCGGGAACGAGGACCTATGACGCTGTTCCATCCCTACGACGATCCCAGTGCCGCCGCGCGCAGTGTTGAACTCACCGTTGCCGAGCGGGTAGCTCGAGGTAGGCGCGCACGCAAGACCGCAAGCCGTGAGTCTCAGGGGGAATGGGCACCGGCGAGCGATCGGCCCGATCCGGTCAACCTGCTCGAGGAGCAGGCCGTCACCCGTGTGCCCGAACTCGTGCCGGTCAGATACGCCCGGATGATGGAATCCCCATTTGCCTTCTTCCGCGGTGGTGCCCTGATCATGGCGTGGGATCTTGCGCACACAACCACGTCGGGTCTCGTGGTGCAGGCATGCGGTGATGCGCACATCAGCAATTTCGGTCTCTTCGCATCCCCCGAACGACAGTTGGTGTTCGACGTCAATGATTTCGACGAAACCACTCCCGCACCTTGGGACTGGGATGTGCGCCGCTTGATCGCGAGCATTGAGATCGCCGCTCGCCGAAATGGGTTCTCCAAGAAGCAGAGAGCTCGAATCGTCTCTGACGCGGCCAATGCCTATCAAACCGGTATGAGGGAGTTCGCAAAGCAGGGGAACATCGAGGTGTGGTACACCCATGTCGCCTTGAGTTCCGATCTGGCGTATGCACGCACGCAGTTGGACAAAGACAGCCTCGCTCAACTGCGCAAGGTCATCGACAAGGCTATGACGCGAGACAGTCAGCAGGCTTTGACCCGCCTGACGAAACTCGTCGATGGGGAGCGTCGATTCATCAGTGAGCCTCCCCTCGTCGTTCCCCTATCCGAGTTATTCGATCCTGCCCGCCACGAGTCTTTCGTATCGGATATGCGGAACCTGCTCACTGCGGCTCGCGACAACCTCTCCGATGAACGTCGGATGCTGTTCGACCGCTATCGGATCGTGGACATTGCACGCAAGGTCGTCGGCGTCGGAAGCGTCGGCACGCGAACGCAGATCATGCTGCTGACCGGGCGGGATGAGGACGATGTGTTGATGTTGCAGGCCAAGGAGGCGGAGGCCTCAGTGCTCGAGCGTTTCGTCGGCCCCAGCCAGTTCGCCGAGCACGGTGAGCGGGTGGTCATCGGTCAGCGCCGCATGCAAGCCGTCAGCGACGTGTTCCTCACCTGGGGTCGCCTCGAACGGGGACTGGACGATGGTCGATCGCATGACTTCTATTTCCGCCAATTGCGCGACTGGAAGGGATCCTGGGATCCGAGTGAGATGAATCCCAAGGGGATGTCGTTCTATGCCTCAGGATGCGCGGTCGTCCTGGCGCGGGCCCATGCCCGCACCGGTGACCCGATCGCGATCACGTCCTATCTCGGGACAGGGAAGCGCTACACCGAAGCGATGGTGGAATTCGCTAAGGCCTATGCCGACCAGAACGAGAAGGACTACGCCCACTTCGTCAATGCGGTGAAATCCGGTCGCATCGTGGTCGACGAGGCCTGATCAGGCGGGAACGACGTCGACGGGGATCCCGCTCAACACCGA
The DNA here is from genome assembly GCA_913063435.1 of uncultured Actinomycetales bacterium. Taxonomy (GTDB): domain Bacteria; phylum Actinomycetota; class Actinomycetes; order S36-B12; family S36-B12; genus M55B157. The sequence goes on from CAJXYI010000066.1 coordinate 9,063, forward strand.
GGTTCCGCCGAGATCGTCCACCGCGGCCACATCAACGAGGACATTGACGTTCGCCTCGCTCCATCCGTGTGGGATGCACACGCATCCCATGGTGACCTCGTCCTTGATCACCACAGGAAGCGTGATCGAGCCAACAGAACTCGACACTCGCACATCATCACCATCGGCAATGCCGAGATCTCGAGCGTCGTGGGAATGGATCATCGCGGTTGGCACATTCGATCCACCGCTGAGAGTGGGCAGACCTTTCATCCAGGAGTTGTTGCTGCGCAGCTGTCGGCGCCCGATCAACGTGAAGTGGCCAGGGTTCGGCTGCCGGTCGAGCAACTGGCGAGCCGACGCGAGAGCATCCAGCAGGACACCCGGTGCCACCTCGATCCGGCCGGTCGGGGTGCGCAGCACCTCGGGCAGGCGCGGTTGCAGCGGCCCGAGGTCGATGCCGTGCGGTGCTGCAATGAGCGAATCCAAGGTGAGACCGTCAGGATACGTACCGAATCCATCGCCGTACGGTCCCGAACGGATGCGCAGGTCGAGAACGCGATCGACACCTCGGCGAAGTCCCACAGCGGTGAGCAGATCGGCCGGGTCTCGACCATGGGCCCGCGAGGCTTCATCGGTGCAGGCCTGCTGGGCGACGGTGAAGGCAACGAGGTCATCGACAGCATCGGGTGTCGGTTCCGTCCCGGTGGTAACACCGATGGCGATCGCGGCCAGTTGCAGCAGCACCTGCGCCTCGTCCTTCTCACCCTCGGGAATGTCGAACACCGGAGGGGAATAGCGGGCCTGATTGCGCACGGCGAGGTTGTTGAAGACCACGTCGTGGTGGGATCTCGTCAGTGGCGATGCGACCGGCAGGATGACGTCAGCGTGTTGGCCGGTTTCGGTCAGGTACGGGTCGACACACACGAGCAGATCCAGCGAGGCGAACGCTGCCGCGAGTCGGTTGCCATTGGGAGTGGAGACGAGCGGATTGCCACCGACGACGAACACGGCGCGGATGTGTTCACCCGATTCCGGATCCGGGGTATCGATCTCCTCGGCGAGCGCGGAGGTCGGGAACTCTCCCAGCACGCTGGATAGGCCGCGCACCCGGGTGTGCCTGCGTCCGGGGATGGTGACCCCACGGCCGACTCCGGGGGTTCCCTCCGTCGTGGGACCACCGGCGACAGGCAACGGGAACATCGCACCACCGGGTGAATCGAGGGCACCGATCGCAATGTTGATCACGTCGATCAGCCACGACGACACCGTCGCCAGTGGGATGACGTCACCGTCCAGGGTCAAACCCGACGTGGTGGTGCCCATCCGGCCGTACACCACCGGGCACTGCGCAGAACGCAACTCCTCGGCGATACGCCGGGTGGTCTGGGCATCGATTCCGGTGATGGCGGCAGTGGCTTCGGGCGTGAAATCGACGAGTGCCTTCACCAACGTTTCCCACTGTTGTGCATCGAGCCACGCTTCGGCAGCGGCGAAGTTCGATTCCGGTGCCAGAACGTGCGCCAGAGAGGCCAGCCAGAGCGCGTCGCTGCCAGGTCGGATCGCGATGTGCTCGTCAGCGATATCAGCGGTGCGCGTGCGGATCGGATCGACCACGACGAGTCGCCCGCCGCGCTTGCGCAGTGCACGCAGGCGTCCGGGCATGTCGGCAGCCGTCATCAGCGACCCGTTGGACACCATCGGGTTCGCGCCGAGAACGAGGAAGTAGTCGGTGCGATCGACGTCGGGGACCGGAACCG
>CAJXYI010000067.1 GCA_913063435.1 uncultured Actinomycetales bacterium
TGAGTTACCTGAATGGTCGCTAACTCGGCGAGTTAGCGACCATTCAGGTAACTCAGACGCGAGCCGGGGGAAGAGGGGACCTGCTCAGTCGAAGGCCCGCCAGGCACGGGTCGCGTGCGGGGCGGGCCTTCGGCATCAACCCGGGGTACGGGTGACGACTGCGGTGGTACGTCCGGGCCCCGGCGTGAATGCCGGTACCCGGGCGTTGGTGCTTACCTCAGGGTGCTTGCCTCGGGGTGCTTACCTCGGAGTGCTTACCTCGGGGTGCTTACCTCGGGGTCCCTACTTGAGCGTGACGGTGGCGCCGGCGGCCTCGAGGGCCTCCTTGGCCTTGTCCGCGGTTTCCTTGTTCACGCCCTCGAGGATCGGCTTGGGAGCGCCCTCGACGAGGTCCTTGGCCTCCTTCAGCCCGAGGCTGGTCAGCCCACGGACCTCCTTGATGACCGGGATCTTGTTGTCGCCGGCAGCCTCGAGGATCACGTCGAACTCGTCCTGCTCGGCGGCAGCGCCACCGGCGTCGCCACCAGCAGCGGCCGGGGCGGCGGCCGCAACGGCCACGGGGGCAGCCGCGGTGACCTCGAAGGTCTCCTCGAAGGCCTTCACGAAGTCGCTGAGCTCCATGAGGGTCATGTCCTTGAACACATCGAGCAGCTCGTCGGTGCTCATCTTCGCCATGGTGGCGTTCCTTTCGTCGAACCGGCCGAGGGCCGGAATGGGAGGTGGGCGGTTCAGCCCTCGGTCGAACCCTCGGCGGACGCCTCGGGGGTCGTGGTGGCCTCGGCCTGCTCGGCCTCGGCGGTGGGGGTTGCAGCCTCAGAGTCGGATTCCTCGGCAGCCTCCGTCTCAGGTGCGGCTGCCGCTTCAGGTGCAGCCTCCGCCTCGGGCGCCGCTGTGGCATCGGCGGGCAGCTTGTCCTGCAGGGCTGCAAAGAGTCGGGCCGCCTGCGACAGCGGAGCATTGAACAGCCCGGCGGCACCGCTCATCGAAGCCTTCATCGCGCCGGCGAGCTTGGAAAGCAGCACCTCGCGGGACTCCAGATCGGCCAGTTTGGCGATCTCCCTGGCATCCAGGACTCGGCCATCCAGGTAGCCACCTTTGACCACCAGCGCGGGATTGTCCTTCGCGAAGGCCTTCAAGCCCTTGGCGGCGGCGACGGGATCACCCTTGATGAATGCGATGGCGCTGGGTCCGACGAGAAGATCGTCGAGGCCTTCGATGCCAGCATCTTCAGCGGCCCGGCGGGTCAGGGTGTTCTTCACCACCGCGTAGGTCGCGATATCGGCCAGCGAACGGCGCAGTTCCTTCAACTGGGCCACGCTCAAGCCGCGGTATTCGGTGAGCACCGCTGCGGTCGAGGAGGTGAACTCCTCGGTGATCTCAGCGACGGCCTTGGCCTTGTCCTCGCGTGCCACGTGGGCACCTCCTCGCGTTCATCCGGGCCAAGCGCGCGGGGGTGACCGCGCACCGACTCAACGATGCGAGGGCGCCACCTGCGCTGGTCGACCCGGTAGGTCCGTTAGGTGCTCTGCCTCAGGCAGGGCACAACCGGCGGTCTTCGGTAGTGCTGGAACTCGGTAGTGAGGCAGGGCACAACCGGCGGTCTTCGGTAGTGCTGGAACTCGGTAATACTGGGTGCTGGGTGCTGGCCGAACCAACCCCGGGGGCAGACAGTACGCGACGGGGATCGCGCCGGTCAAAGCGAGGGTCGGAACCGGTGCAGTGCGGTGCGGGTGGGTCAGGCCGGGGAGTCGTCGCTGGCGACGTCGCGGGTGCGCGCAGGATCGACGGGGATGCCCGGGCCCATGGTCGTCGACATCGTGATCTTGGAGATGTAGCGGCCCTTGGCCGACGATGGTTTGACGCGCAGGATCTCGTCGAGCGCGGCCGCATAGTTCTCCGCGAGCGCAACATCGCTGAACGACGCCTTGCCGATAGGGAAGTGCAGGTTGGAGTTCTTGTCGACGCGGAACTCGATCTTGCCGCCCTTGATGTCCTCGACGGCCTTGGCCACATCCATGGTGACCGTTCCGGTCTTGGGGTTGGGCATCAAACCGCGCGGGCCAAGCACCTTGCCCAATTTGCCGACCTTGCCCATGAGGTCGGGAGTAGACACAGCGGAATCGAAGTCCGTCCAGCCACCGGCGACGCGGTCGATCAGCTCGTCCCCGCCGACCTCGTCAGCACCGGCAGCCCGAGCTTCCTCGGCCTTGTCGCCGACGGCGAACCCGATCACACGTGCGGTCTTACCGGTTCCGTGCGGGAGGTTGACGGTGCCGCGCACCATCTGGTCGGCTTTGCGCGGGTCGACACCCAGTCGCATCGACACTTCGACGGTGGGGTCGAACTTCGTAGTGGCGGTCTCCTTCACGAGTCGGGTGGCCGCCAGCGGTGCGTACAGGCTGTCCGGATCGATCTTGGCCGCCGACGCACGATATGCCTTGCTGCGCTTCATGCTGCTGCTCCTTGGTGGATGTCGATGCGACCGAGGGGTGCGCATCAGGTGGCAGTGGTGGTCAGCGGGTCGCGCGCGACCCTCCCACCTTCGATATTCGCTTGTGTGTCTATCAGTGTGTTTCCGGTCTTGCTGTGCCAGCGTGCAGTGCTGATGTCGCCGCTGATGCCGCCGGCAGTGTCACGATCAGCCGTTGACGGTCACGCCCATGTTGCGAGCGGTGCCCTCGATGATGCGCATCGCCGCGTCGACGTCGTTGGCATTGAGGTCGGCCATCTTGGTCTCAGCGATCTCGCGTACCTGGTCGCGGGTGATGGAGCCTACGACAGCCGGCGGATTGCCTGAGCCCTTGTCGAGCCCGGCGGCTTTGAGAATGAGTTTCGCGGCGGGGGGCGTCTTCAACTTGAAATCGAAGGAGCGATCCTCATAGACGGTGATCTCGACGGGGATCACCTGGCCTCGACTGTTCTCGGTCGCGGCGTTGTAGGCCTTGCAGAAATCCATGATGTTCACACCGTGCTGACCTAGGGCAGGACCCACGGGCGGGGCGGGATTGGCCTGGCCGGCTTGGATCTGCAATTTGATGAGGCCAGCGACCTTCTTCGATGGAGCCATGACGCAATAGTGTCCTTGTTCAGGCCCGAAAGGCAAAATCGGGGCGGTGAATCGGTTGGGGGCGGTTCAGTTCTTCTGGATCTGGCTGAAGGCGAGCTCGACGGGGGTTTCTCGACCGAAGATCTCGACGAGGCCGGTGACCTTCTGCGCTTCGGCATTGATCTCGGAGATCGTGGCGTGCAGGGTCGCGAAGGGGCCATCGACCACGGTGACGGAATCTCCGACCGAGAAGTCCACGACGTGGATTTCCGTGGCGGCGGGGGCGCCGGCGGCTGCCGGGGCACCGGGCTTCTTCTCCGGTGTCGGGGCCAGGATCGTCACGACTTCCTCCAGGCTGAGCGGTGCCGGGGTGTGGCCGTGCCCGACGAAACCGGTGACACCTGGCGTGTGGCGCACCGCACCCCACGACTCATCGGTCAGATCCATTCGAACGAGGACGTAACCGGGGAACTTCGTGCGCGAGACGATCTTGCGCTGCCCGGATTTGATCTCCACGACCTCCTCCATCGGAACCTCGACCTGGAAGATGTAGTCCTCCATGTTCAAACTCGCGATTCGGGATTCGAGATTGGTCTTGACCCGGTTCTCGTATCCGGCATAGGAATGCACGACGAACCAATCCCCTGGCGACAGGCGCATCTGGTCACGGAACGCCTCCACCGGATCGATGTCCTCGACAGCCTCGGCCTCGGCCTCGGCTTCAGCCGCTGCTACCGCGGCGATGTCGGCATCCACCTCTGCTTCGACGACCGCCTCCACCTCGGCGGCGGTCTCCTCGACGGCTTCGACGGCTTCGGCAACCGCAGCGACCACAGCGGTCTCGGTGGTCTCGGTGGCCTCGGCGCCGGTCGCCTCATCCGGCACGACGGCAGCGGCATCCTCCCCGCCACCGGCGGGTGCGCCCGGCGTGGCGAAAGGATCGGTGATGGGGGGCTGCTCGGACACGATCGGGACTTCTCCTCAACGACGAATGCGGCGGCTAGCCGAAGATGAACAACACGACCTGGGCGAAGACGTAATCCAATGCCGCCACGATGCCCGCCATGGCCAGCACGAACACCACGACCACGATCGTGTAGGCGATCAGTTCCTTGCGGGTGGGCCAGATGACCTTGCGGAGCTCGGCCACGACCTGACGCAGGAACAGCGCGAACCGCCCCAGCAGGGATAGCTGAGTCTTGGATGCGCCTGTGTCACTCACGATCGCGAAGCCTCTCCTTGAATCTGCGGCCCGGCCAGGCCGGTCGTGTCTGTCCAAACGGGTGCAGCAGGGCCGGAGGGACTCGAACCCCCAACCACCGGTTTTGGAGACCGGGACTCTACCAATTGAGCTACGGCCCTGTGGAGGTCGAGCCCGCGAGCACATCAGACTGGAGCGGCACGTTGTGGCCACGGCAGGCTGCCGCACACGGGTGGACAACCACCGGTCTGCGCGAGTCTACGGCGCACCGGGGATCGGGCTACACCCGGGCTGGTCCCCGGTGCGAACGCCCCGGCGCCGCCTTCGATCCACGAGCGCGAAAAGATGACCCCATGACCGCACCCGTGCACCGCGTATCGACCCGTATCGGCGCCATCAGCGAATCGGCCACCCTGGCGGTGGACGCGAAGGCCAAGGCGTTGAAGGCAGCCGGACGTCCCGTCATCGGATTCGGTGCCGGTGAGCCGGATTTCCCCACCCCGGACTACATCGTCGCAGCCGCGACCGCCGCATGCGCCGAACCGCGCTGGCATCGCTACACGCCGGCGGCGGGACTGCCGGAATTGCGTGAGGCCGTCGCTGCCAAAACCCTGCGTGATAGCGGACTCGAGGTCGCGGCGAACCAGGTGCTGGTGACCAACGGTGGCAAGCAGGCCCTCTACAACGCCTTCGCTGCCCTGTTGAATCCCGGTGACGAGGTGCTGCTGCCCGCGCCCTATTGGACGACCTATCCGGAGTCGATCCGTCTTGCCGGTGGCGACCCGGTCATCGTGCCAACCAGCGTCGACACCGGTTATCGCGCAAGCATCGCCGACCTGGAGGCTCACGTCACCGATCGCACCACGATGCTGGTGTTCGTCTCGCCGTCCAATCCGACCGGTGCGGTCTACACCCCCGAGCAGGTTCGCGAGATCGGACGATGGGCGCTCGAACGCGGACTGTGGGTGGTCACCGATGAGATCTACGAGCATCTTGTCTACGGCGACGCCCGGTTCTCCTCGATGCCCGTCGAGGTTCCCGAACTCGCCGAGCAGTGCGTGGTCATCAACGGCGTCGCCAAGACCTATGCCATGACCGGGTGGCGAGTCGGTTGGATGATCGGCCCCGCTGACGTCGTCAAGGCTGCGACCAACCTGCAATCGCACGCCACATCGAACGTCGCCAACGTGTCGCAGGTTGCCGCGCTCGCCGCAGTCAGCGGCGGACTCCAGGCAGTGGCGGACATGAAGGTCGCCTTCGATCGTCGACGCCGACTCATCGTGTCGATGCTCCGGGCGATTCCCGGGATCGAGTGCCCCGAACCCGAGGGGGCCTTCTACGCGTATCCCAGCGTCCAGGGACTGCTCGGCCGCACAATCCGAGGTCGGACCGCTACCACGTCAGCCGAACTCGCCGAGATCGTGCTCGACGAAGCCGAGGTTGCCGTCGTCCCAGGTGAGGCTTTCGGCACCCCGGGCTTCTGGCGGTTGTCCTATGCGCTCGGGGACGACGATCTTGTCGCCGGAGTAGAACGCATCGCCGACCTCCTCGCCGAATGAGCCGCAGCCGGATCTCAGCGGGTACGCGTTCGAACGGGCGTCAGATCGAATCGAATCCGATGAGCCTGGGTTCGATGACCAGATCGATGCCGAAGCGCGACTCGACCTCAGTGTGAATCGTCCGGGCCAGTTCCATGATCTGGGCCGCCGTGGCGCCGCCGCGGTTGGTGAGTGCCAGTGAATGCTTCGTGGATACTGCCGCCGCCGATCCGTGCAGCGCGAAACCACGAGGGAAACCGGCGTTCTCGACCAGCCAGGCAGCGCTCGTCTTGACGAGCCCTTCGGGCTGTGGCCAAGCCGGGGCACCTACGGGTACCCGATCAGCCGGCACGACCGGGTTGACGAAGAACGAACCCACGCTCCAGGTGTCGTGGTCATCGGGATCGAGCACCATGCCTTTGCGCCGACGCAACCCGAGCACGGCCTCACGGACGCGTTCACTCTCGACGCACTCCCCTACGGCGATATTCAAAGCATCAGCGAGTTCGGCGTAGGCAACCGGCTCGGAAAGGTCACCTCGTCGCATCTGGAAAGCCACCGCGAGGACGACGAATCGGTCCGGTTCGGATTTGAAGATCGAATGCCGGTAGCCGAAGCCGCAATCACCCGCGGCGAAGACTCTTGTCTTTGCTGATCGCCGGTCGAAGACAGTCACTCGAGCGATGATGCTGGCGACATCCCGCCCATATGCCCCGACGTTTTGAATCGGTGTTGCGCCAACGCTTCCTGGTATCCCTGACAGCGCCTCCATGCCCCGCCACTGCTCGGCGATGCTCCACTTCACCAAGTCGTCCCAGGACTCCCCCGCCTCCACCTCGACCCATGCACCGCCGCAGCCCTCATCGACAGAGGCGATGCCGCGAGTGGCGATCTCGATCACCGTTCCATCGAATCCACCATCCGCAACAACCAGATTGCTGCCTCGGCCGATCAGCAGGATGTTGTCTCCCCGCGCATCGCATTCGACGACCGCGGCGAGCAACTCCGCACGATCGGTGGCGGTCACCCATCGACGAACAGGACCCCCCACCCTGAGGGTGGTCCATCCGGCGAGGGTCTCGGTCACGCGAGCGAAACGACGGCCGATGCCCGACCGAGCACACCTTGGCCTTCGCAGGTGGCCGTGAGATCCAAGCGCACCATCGGTTTCTCGAGTTTCTCGGCGACAGACGCCGCGACGTGCAGAATCGCACCACGCTCGTCATCCGGGACGACGACCGGTCGGGTGAAACGCACACCGAGATCCTTCAGCGCCCCCGGATCCCCGAGCCAATCGGTCACGATGCGACCGGCCTGCGCCATCGTGAACATGCCATGGGCGATGACATCGGGCAGCCCCACGGACTTCGCGATGCGCTCATTCCAATGGATGACGTTGAAGTCCCCGGATGCACCCGCGTATCGAATGAGATCGAACCGGGTGATCGTGACATCACGCGAGATCACCTCGGCGCCGACGACCGCATCGGCGTAGGCAGGCTTCGAATGATTCGCCGCGCCCGGAGCCTGATCGGATGACGATTCGACCATGAGCTTCAGCCCTCCTCTGCCGTGCCGCGGGCGACGATGACCGAGTGCGCGGTCACCACACGGTTGCCGTCAGCATCCATTACCTCGGCCCGAAGTGTGAGCATGTCGTTGCCGGCAACGGCGCGGATGCCCTCGATGACCGCGTGGACGGTCAGTTCCTCACCGGCGACGATCGGTCGGTCGTAGGCGAAACGCTGCTCGCCGTGCACAACGCGCGAGTAGTCCAGGCCCAGATCGGGGTCGAACATCGCCTGCCCCATCGCGGAGTGGGTCAAGACGAAGGCGAAGGTCGGTGGGGCCACCACATCCGGGTAACCCATGGCCTGGGCGGCAAAGACGTCGTGGCTGACCGGGTTGGTATCTCCGATCGCGGTAGCGAACTCGCGCACCTTCTCTCGACCGACCTGATAGGGGGCCGACGCCGGATACCTGCGCCCGACGAATTCCGCATTGAGTGCCACGTGTGAACCTCCTCGACCCTGTGCGGGGAATGACCCCTGGACCTAGCGAGTTTCCTTGTGCGCGGTGTGCTTCTTGCACACCGGGCAGAACTTCTTCATCTCCAGGCGATCAGGGTCGTTGCGCCGGTTCTTCTTCGTGATGTAGTTGCGGCCTTTGCAGTCCTCGCAGGCCAGGGTGATTTTCGGGCGGACGTCGCTCGCCTTGGCCATGGGGCCCTCCTCGGTGCGTCGACCCCATCTGAGATCGAAGGCTGTTCGTCGTGCTTGCTGTTCGTGCTGGTCGGTCGTGCATCGTGCCTGGTCGAGTAGCGGAGGCCGGACTTGAACCGGCGACACAGCGATTATGAGCCGCTTGCTCTACCTGGCTGAGCTACTCCGCCGCGTGACCGCCGAGACCTCCCTCGTGAAGGGCGATCCCGACCGTGCAGAGCCCCAATACGGAATCGAACCGTAGACCTTCTCCTTACCATGGAGACGCTCTACCGACTGAGCTATTGGGGCGGTGAAGCCTCAGCAGACTACACGCTGGGCGCCACGGCGGCCCAGTCGGGGACTCCCCCTTTCCGGAGAACCATCTTTGGCCAACGGTCGACGCCACAGGGATCATCTCCTCGACCGGCGACCACTCGCGAGACCCCTCCGCCTACGGCAGGCTGGGACCATGCCGAACTCCCGATGGACCGCCGCCGACATTCCCGACCTCACCGGACGCACCGCCATCGTCACCGGTGCCAACTCGGGGATCGGCCTGGTCACCGCAGAGGAACTCGCCGCCCACGGAGCACAGGTCACGCTCGCGGTGCGCGATGTGCAGCGCGGACGCACGGCCGCCGATCAGATCCGGTCCCGTTACCCGCAGGCGCACGTGGAGATCGGCAATTGCGATCTGGCCAACCTGACATCCGTGCGCGAATTCGCGAGTGTGTGGGTGGACGGGCACCCCCAAGGTCTGGACCTGCTCATCAACAACGCCGGGGTCATGGCGATCCCGCGCCGAGAAAGCGCCGATGGATTCGAGATGCAGCTAGCGACGAATCACCTGGGCCATTTCGCCCTCACCGGACTTCTCCTCGGCACGATCTCGGACAAGGGCCGCATCGTGAACGTCTCCTCCGGCGCACATCGCATGGGGCGCATGAAATTCGACGACCTTATGGGCGAGCGCCGCTATTCCCCATGGTCGGCCTATGGGCAGAGCAAATTGGCGAACCTGCTGTTCACGAATGAGTTGAGCCGCCGACTCTCCCGGGAAGGAGCGAGCGTTCTCGCGCTCGCCGCACACCCCGGTTACGCAGCGACCAACCTGCAGTCGGTGGGGCCGGCCATGTCCGGAAGCAAGGTTCAAGGCGCCCTCACCTCGCTTGCCAATCGGCTCATCGCGCAAAGTCCGGAGATGGGTGCCCTTCCCACCCTGTATGCAGCGGTGCAGCCCGGCCTATCCGGTGGCGACTACGTCGGGCCCTCGGGCCCGGGTGAGACGCGCGGTCATCCGCGATCGGTCGGAATGTCAGCCGCCGCCCGCGACCCGCTCGATGCGAAGCGCCTGTGGGATGTGAGCGAGGACCTCACCGGCGTGCGTTACCTGTGACGAGCTGCCTGACGACGCAGTTCCGCCTTGGCCAGGGAAGCCTCGTGCACTTCATCGGGTCCATCAGCCAGACGCAGCGTGCGAATCCCCGCAAAAGCTTCCGCGAGCGGGAAGTCATCGCTCACCCCACCGCCACCGTGGGCCTGGATCGCCTTATCGAGGATCCACTCGACCGTTCGCGGAGTCGCGATCTTGATGGCTTGGATTTCGGTGTGGGCACCCTTGTTTCCGACGGTGTCCATCAACCACGCGGTCTTCAACACGAGCAGGCGTAACTGCTCGAGGCGGACCCGAGACTGTGCAATCCATTCGCGCACCACACCCTGCTCCGCCAGCGGCCGACCGAACGCGACTCGGTCTGAAACCCGGTCGCACATCAACTCGATGGCGACCTCGGCCACCCCGATCGACCGCATGCAGTGATGGATGCGACCGGGCCCGAGTCGAGCCTGGGCGATGGCGAACCCGCCGCCTTCCTCTCCGATGAGGTTGGTCACCGGAACGCGCACGTCCTCGAAGCGCAGGACACCGTGACCCCCGTGGCTGGCATCGTTGTAGCCGAACACCGTGGTGCCCCGCTCGACCGTCAGGCCCGGAGTGTCCCGTGGCACGAGAACCTGACTCTGCTGGCGATGCCGATCGGCGTTCGGGTCGGTCTTTCCCATCACGATGAAGATCGCGCAGTCGGGATTCATCGCACCCGTCGTCCACCACTTCACACCATTGATGACGTAGTGGTCTCCATCGCGAACGATCGACGTTTGGATATTGGTCGCGTCGGAGGAAGCCACCGCCGGCTCGGTCATCGCGAAGCCGGAACGGATGTCACCGTTGAGCAACGGTTCGAGCCACTGCTCCTGCTGCTCAGGAGTACCGAACTCGTTGAGGACCTCCATGTTGCCGGTATCCGGAGCCGCGCAGTTCAGGGCAGGAGGCGCTAGGTGAATACTGCGGCCGGTGAGTTCCGCCAGCGTTGCGTACTGGAGGTTGGTCAACCCGGCACCGCGCGGACCTGGCAGGAACGCATTCCATAGACCGAGTTCTCTCGCCTGATCCTGCAACTCCTTCAGGATCGGCGTACGGCTCCAGGCCCAGGGATCATCCAACTCGCGCAACTGCTCCTGGAACACCGGTTCGGCGGGTTCGATGCGATCTCGGAGGAATTCCTCCAGCGTTTCGCGTGCCTGTTGAATTCGAGCGTCCTCGGCGAAATCCATCGGAGCCTCCCTCGGCACAGTCCTTGACGTGGCAGGTGCAGGATTCGAACCTGCGTAGGCTTACGCCGACGGATTTACAGTCCGCTCCCATTGGCCGCTCGGGC
>CAJXYI010000068.1 GCA_913063435.1 uncultured Actinomycetales bacterium
CAGCACGGCCACTACACCCCCCACCCCACCGCACCACCGAGAACACCGGCCGGGTTGGCCGCGCGGCAACGAAAACGTCAAGCAACCCAGGCTGCACGCGCACTCCTGGCCGACCCGAAGAAGAATTCCCGCCAGCGCTACACACCCAGCCGCTACGCGCTACTCGCCCGCGAACGCAACCAACCCCCCGAACCACCGTTTTGACAGTCGGGGCAACTAGATCGCAGCGCGCACAACGGTTTCGGCGAAATCCGCGAATGCTTCACAGCCGGCTGCCGTCAAACTGCCATCGGCATTCACCCAGGTCGGATTCGTCAACGACAGAGCATTCCAACTGACGATGCGCGCATTCGGATACGTCTGTGGCAATGCCGAGATTGCAGCATTGGTCTCGCCCTCGAAGGTATAGCGATCGTCATCGGGTAGTTGGATCGTCGACCACACCACGATGCGATCAGGACCGAGAATCGTCATGATGCGATCGAGATCCGCAGCCGCCGCACCACCATTCGCCCCAAGGTGCAGCAGCACCGCACCGGGAATGTCATCATCTAGCCGCTGCAGTTCCGTAGCGGCATCTGTCACACGTCGACCCGCTTGCGCATCCACCTCGAAGCCCTTCGCCTCCAGGCACGGTCCGGTGGACAGGAAGAAGAAATCGCCGAACGCCAGCACCTCACCGGTGTAGGGGGCGGGTGCAGGACGCGATGTCGGCGTGACAGTCTCGGACGCAGTGTCGTCGGCAGTCCGCGTAGGTGCCGGAACAGGAGCAGCCGAGTCACGCGAGTCGGTGTACACGATGCCCGCCCACAGCCCACCGGTGAAACCGGCGGCCAGGGCGACGACCGTGACCAGTACGCGAACCATGCCACCCCCAGGGAGCTGTCGCCTCGAGGGTAGCCGATCGGTCACGGACCGGTAGTGCCCAATCAACTGCTGCACGGGCATCGTGCTGCAGAGGTCCTTTGCCCCTAGACCGCTCCATGATCAGAGCCGATGCTGGTCCCATGAGTGCAGACAATCCCAAGATCGTCGTGGGAGCCGATGGCTCCGATCGCAGTATCGAGGCGTTGCGTTGGGCGGCGGACTATGCCCGCAACGTAGAGGGTCGACTGCACATCATCACCGGATACACGGTTCCGTACACGATCCTCGTGGTGCCGACGTATACGCAATCGGACTACCGCCGCGATGCCGAAGAAGTCCTGAACCGCACCATCCTCGCGACCGGTGACGCTCTCGACGGGATCGACTTTCACGCTCATGCCATCGAGACACGACCGGCATTGGCCTTACTCAATGCCGCCGAGGATGCCGATCTAGTCGTCATCGGCAGTCATGGATTCGGTGGCTTCCCCGGAATGCATCTGGGCTCCACCGCATCGTTCATGGTGCATCACTCGCCCTGCCCGGTCGTCATCTGTCGCGGAACCGACTAACGCATGGGCGATGAGTGGGTCAATGCCCCGGACGCGGAACCGTGCTCATCAACGTCTGCGCGAAACCACCATCGACGACGAGATCGGCACCGGTGATGTACCCGGCACGAGGCGACAGCAGGAACAGCACAGCATCAGCAATATCGCAGGGGCGGGCAACACGCTGGATCGGAATGGCTGCGCTACGCCGCTGCGCGACACCGGGAGCCTGGTAGTACGCCTCCGTCATCGGAGTGCGCACCAGGCCCGGACTGATCGTGTTGCTGCGCACACCCGATGGTCCCAACTCGAACGCCAGCTGCTGCGACATCAGGGTCAGGCCGGCTTTGCTCGCGCTGTAGGCGGATGAGTTGGCTTGCGGATGGGTCGCGGCGATCGAGGCGATGTGCACCATCGCACCACCACCGCGGGCGATCATCCCGGGTGCGAAGGCCTGTGCGGTGTGGAAGGCACCGGTCAGGTTGACATCCAGAACGTGCGCCCAATCCTGGGAGGTCGTCTCCAAGAGTGAACCTGTGCCCACGATGCCGGCGGTGTTCACCAGCAGATCGATGTCACCGATACGAGCTGCGGCATCGCAAACACTGGCAGCATCAGCCACATCACATGCGATCGCCGTCACGTGGCGGTCGAGCACCGTTGCATCGGTGATCGTGCTCTCGCACGCGACTTCATCGCGGTCGAGGATGCTGACCTCGGCCCCGGCCTCGAGCAGTTTCAATGCGGTGGCCCGCCCGATTCCTCCTCCGCCCCCGGTGACGACGGCTCGTCTGCCGACCAGATCGAGCCACATCCACTCGGCGAACTCAGGCGGGGACATGACTCAATAGTCGCAGTGCATCGTGCGTGCGGTCGACCTGTTCCAGCCAGATGTGGCGCAGGATGTCGATACGCCATTCGTGCTCTTGACTCGATGTCAATGGTCCAGCGAGGGGACGGAATCCGCCAGCGGATGATTCGTGCATCGCGATCATCTTCGCGGCGATCTGCGCCTGGATCGGATAGATCGGCGGTTGCGGACCGCGGGCCCCGATCATGCCGATGAGGTAGAGCTTCTCCAGATCCAGCGGCACCACGGCAGCACCCACCCGCAGCGGGATCCCATCGCGTCGCTGCAGCAGCGACTCGTCGAGGAACGGCAGCGAGGCGTGGAATCCGGTCGCCCACAGGATCGTGTCGAACTCGTCGCTGGTGCCATCGGCGAAGTGCACGGTGTGCCCGTCGAAGCGCTCGATGCCGGGGCGCACCGTGATGCGCCCGTGCTGGATCCAATACAGCAACAGGTCGTTGACGATGGGTGGGCCTTCGGCGAGCGTGCCGTGATCAGGTTCGGGCATCCCCGGATAGTCGTCATGCGTCCCGACTTTCAACCGCATCATCAACCGAGCGATCAGATCCTGCTCCTCGGGTGTGAACTCCGTGAGGAATGCCAACTCCGAACGCGGCCTGCCGAAGAACGTCTTGGGTTGGAAGAAGTGCCCGCGGCGGATCACGATGTGGGTGTCGAAGTGCTGCTGGGCGGCATCGACGGCGAGATCGCAGCCGGAGTTGCCGGAACCGATGACCAGCACCCGTTTGCCGTCGATGTCCCCGGTGTTGCGGTAGGAGCCCGAGTGCACCTGGGTGCCGGTGAACTCCCCGGGGATGTCGGGAATCTTGGGATCCCACAGGTGGCCGTTGGCTACGAGCACCCCGTCGTAGTCACGCACCGCACCATCGCTGGTCGTGACCCGCCAACCGGCGGAGCCGATCGGGCCGTCGGTGGGCAGGGGGACGACGGATTCGACCGCGGTGTTGAACGTGATGCGGCCTTTGAGGTCGAACGCATCGGCGAAGCGGTGGAAGTAATCCAGCATGTGGTCGCGATGCGGGAACAGCGGATACTCCTGCGGCATCGGAAAGCCCTCGTATCCGGTCACATCACGCGAGGTGATCAGATGCAATGCGTCGTAGTCGTGGTTCCAATGTCCGCCGATCGCATCGGATTTCTCGAAACAGTCGACGTCGTGGCCTTCGTCGAGCATCGTCTTCAAGGTGGCGAGCCCGGCCGGTCCGGCTCCGATGACGCAGTAGCGGGTCATGGCGTTTCTCCATTCAAGAATTCCGCGACGGTTCGTTCGATGTGGGATTCCCAGGTGCTGATAGCAGTCTCGGCATCACCGGCGGCGATGGCATCGAGGACACGTTCGTGATTGTCGATCTGGATATCGCGGTCGAGTGTGTCGTAGGTGATGTCGAGTGCAGACACGAAGAACCGGATCTCGTTCTCTGTCGCCGACAGTGCGGCGCAGATTCGGGGCAAACCGCTGAGTGCGAAGATCGCGGCCTGCATTTCGAGGTCGGTATCCACCATCGCGGTGGCGTCCGCTCGCACAATCGGGTCGCGCATGCGATCCAACAGCACTCGCGCATTCTCGAGACTGTCACCGGAATCCGCCTGCACCGCGTGGGCTAATGCGATTGCGCCGAGGGATAGCCGGATCGCATACACCTC
Organism: uncultured Actinomycetales bacterium; assembly: GCA_913063435.1. GTDB lineage: Bacteria > Actinomycetota > Actinomycetes > S36-B12 > S36-B12 > M55B157. The sequence goes on from CAJXYI010000068.1 coordinate 3,934, forward strand.
GAGGACGTCATCGATGCTCGGCGTCACCACGACCGCACCGCGATTGCGGCGCAACTGCACGAGCCGCTCGCTGGCCAGCAGTCGAATGGCTTCGCGCACCGGTGCGCGCGAGGTTTCGAACTGTTCGGCCAGATCCATCTCGATCAACCGCTCACCGGGGGCGAGGCGGCCGTCGAGGATCGCCGCCCGCAGGTCATCGGCGAGCAGATCGCCGGTGGATTCCGATGTCACGGGTGAGAACACGCTCATCGGATGACGTCACCTCCAGAGATCACGATGGTCTCCCCGTCTACGAAACCGGCGTGGCCTGATCCGGTGAGCAGCCAGATCCATTCGGCGATCTCGGCTGGTTCGCCGACGCGGCCGATCGGGATGCTCGCTGCTGCGGCGGCCATGCGTCCGGTGGCGGCATTGCCGGGGGTGTTCACCCAACCGGGTGCGACACCGTTGACACGGATGCCTCGCGGTGCCAATTCCAACGCGAGGCTCTTGGTCACCATCACCACGGCTGCCTTCGATGCGCCGTAGAGCAACTGCCCGGGCGACACGGTGAACGCATCGACCGATGCGACGTTGACGATGCTCGACCCGGGCTGCATGTGTGCCACGCAGGCGGCACTGACGTTGAGCACCCCGAGGACGTTCACACCGAAGATCGCGTCGAACTGCTCTGCGGTGAAGGTGTCCAAGGTGGTGGGTGGATAGATCCCGGCGACATTGGCTACCGCGTCGATGCGCCCACCGAGCGTGGGCACGAGTTCGGCGAGCGCGGCTTCGATGGTGGGTCGGTCACGGACATCGGCAGCGATCGGATGGATCCGTTCGAGCAGGTGGGCATCATCTGCTGGGCCGGCATCTGCGGGAACGGGCGCGAGGTCGATCGCGATGACGTCCCAGCCGGCCTCGGCGTACCTGCGACCAGTCGCCGCACCCATACCCGAGGCGGCCCCGGTGACCACGGCCAGACCACCCGCTCGACCCACTCCGACCACGGGCATTCTCCTTCGACAAGATTGTCGACAATCGACGATGGTGAGAGTACGGCCGCCTGGGCCACCCGTCAATGGATCCGTTGTCCACAGCAGTCGCGCGGGGCTTGAGCATCGCCCGGAGAACGCCCAGCGGCTGCGGCGCGGTTTGGCGCAGGCGCGTGCCGGCACGTCGACAGCCCAGGAACTACTCGGCGAATGATCCGATTCACCCGAGACGGGTGGGCTGACTACTCGAGCTGGAGCGATCAACCGAAGGTGTTGCAACGGATCAACCGCATGCTGGTGGATGCAGCGCGTGATCCCGGCACGGGAATCGGTAGGCCGGAGCCGCTCAAGGGAGACTTGGCCGGCTGCTGGTCGCGGCGCATCACGCATGAGCATCGACTGGTGTACGTGATCGTCGAGGGTGACCTGGTCGTGCTCCAGGCCCGTCACCACTACTAGGCCGCACGCGGTGAATTGTTCGGGGAATGTCAAGAACGGCTGTGAGTTGGCTGGGATGTGTCCCAGATTGCCTCGCTGGCATCGAAAAGGGCACGAATCAGGGCTGATACTCGACGAGGCGGCAACGCTATGCGTCGTGACATCGGGGTCGCGACGCTCCCGCTCGAGGAGGAGCCATGTCCCACACCCCCCGCAACACCGAATCGCAGCGCCACACAGGACGTCGTATCGGCGCCGCGCTCGCTGCCGGCGCCCTCCTCCTCGGTGGTGCTGCTGTCAGCACGACCGCGGCACAGGCGCGTCCAGGCGACGATCGTCCCTCGGTCTCCTCGAGCAAGCCGCGCCCGAACGCACCGCTTGCCGACCGGTGGTTGGAGCAGCAGGTCGATCGCACGGTCACCGAGGCAGCCCGCGCCGACTTCACCGCGGCGAAGACCACCGCTCGCGAGACGTTCGCCGAGGCCAAGGAAGCCGCCGGTGCTGATCGCGATGCGCGGGCAGCCGCGAAGGATCAGCTGATGGCCGATCTCGCTGCTGCTGTCGCCGCATTCGATGCCGCGACCCTGCCGGCCGAGCAACTCGAGCCGGTGACCGACTACCGCGCGGCGATCGCCTCCGCACGCGCCGACCTCGCAGACGCGGTCACATCCGCTCGCGCAGCCCATCGCACCGCGAAGAAGGAGGCCCGCGATGCCTATGGCGCGGCTCGCGAGGCTGCGACGACGCGTGCGGAGAGGCAGGCAGCGAATCAGGCCTATCGCGAAGCGCAGCGCGATGCGAACCGCGCGAATGTGACGGCGAAGAAGGAAGCTCGATCGACCTACCGATCGGATGTCCAGGCTGCTCGTGACGCACTCGTTGCCGCACTGGTCTGAGGATCTGCCAGCGACTCGCGGGGACACCGCAGTAGTGATTCGCCTACGCTCGGTGCCGTGGTGGTGACACGCGTTCAGCAGCGCATCGGGGTGGGTGCGATGGCCGTCGGTCTTGCGCTGACCCCATGGATGGGATCGGCCGCTACCGCAACGGCATCGGATTCCACGCGGGGATCGGTTGATTCCGCAGAAACACTCGAGATGCTCTATGCGGTGGATGCTCCCTCGATCCGAGTGGTCCCCGGGAAGGGAGCGTCGGCTCGGGTAGTCCTTCGCCGACCGACGATCACGCAGTTCACCGACCGTCCGGCACGCGATGCCGTCCAGGTGCATCCGGCGATGATGCTGGGCAGCTTTGGCTGGACCGAGGAATCCGGTCGACTGCGAGGGTCGCGCCCGAATGCAGCCATTTCGCTGGTCGGTGCGGACACCCAGGTGGTGCGGATCCGCAAGGCTGTCATCCGCGAGGATCGAGTGATCCTGCGGGTGAGTGGAATCACCGGCCCTGTCACCAGTGTGCGAGGAGCGGGTTCGATATTCGTCGACTCGGCCACGGTGAACGTCCTCCAGACCCAGTCGGTGCAACTCTGGTCGGCACCGGAGCTGACGATGACCGGCACGGTGTATTCGAACTCAACGATGACGATCACGTTCCGGTCAGCGAGCGCCGTGGTCGCGAATCGCACGTTCATCCCGAACCTGGGGGGTTCTCAATGGAATCCGTCATTCACCCTCCCCGGCGATATTCAGGTGGTGGACCTGAGCGTGTTCACCGCGTTCTTTCCGAGTTCGGCGCATGAGGGCCTCTCGGCAACTGTCGACGCCCAGGGCGAGATCGCTACCCTTCCTGACGGTGCCCGGTCGCCGGGCATCCCGCAAGGGACCCTTCAGTTCGAGGACATCCCGCCGCCACCGTCCGAACCCTGGCCGCCGTCGCTCTAACTCGGCTTCAATGACGCCGACGAGATCCGCCGAGTCGATCCCCTAGACTGATCATCGTGGCGCGTGGTGACGGCAAGCTCACGCATGAGCTCGATCCCCTCGACCGTGGTCCCCAGGATGCCTGCGGGGTCTTCGGGGTGTGGGCGCCCGGCGATGAGGTCGCCAAACTGACCTACTTCGGTCTGTATGCGCTGCAGCATCGCGGCCAGGAATCCGCAGGCATCGCCGTCAGCGACGGCCACCACATCGTGGTGATGAAGGACATGGGTCTGGTCTCGCAGGTATTCACCGAAGCGAGCCTGGAATCGCTCAAAGGATTCGTTGCAATCGGGCACACGCGGTATTCCACGACCGGTTCGAGTTCGTGGGAGAACGCCCAGCCGACGTTCCGCGCCACCGCAACCGGCCATCTAGCACTGGGGCACAACGGGAATCTGACGAACACCGCCGAACTCGCCGATCGAGTCGCGGCACTCGAGGAAGCACGCGGGGAGTTGCCGCTGGGCACGAAGGTGTCCCGTTCCACCTCCGACACCGACCTCATCACCGCGCTCATCGCCGCGCATCCGGACCTGTCCATGGAGGCCGCGGCGATCGAGGAACTCCCCAAACTCGCCGGTGCCTATTCCCTGGTGTTCATGGACGACACCACCCTGTTCGCCGCTCGCGACCCCCTGGGTATTCGACCGCTGGTGCTCGGCAGGCTCGAAAGTGGTTGGGTCGTCGCCAGCGAAACGGCAGCACTGGACATCGTGGGTGCAGCGTTCGTGCGCGAGATCGAACCGGGTGAACTCGTCGCGATGGACGAGCACGGGTTGCGCTCCCACCGGTTCGCCGCGGCGGAGCCGAAGGGCTGCCTATTCGAATACGTCTATCTCGCCCGACCCGACACCTCGATCGCCGGGCGCAGCGTGCAGGCCACCCGGGTGGAGATCGGGCGTCGACTCGCGCGGGAATACCCGGTCGAGGCCGACCTAGTGATCCCCGTCCCCGAATCAGGCCGCTATGCCGCCATCGGCTACGCCCAGGAGTCGGGCATTCCCTTCGCCGAGGGCCTGGTGAAGAACGCCTACGTCGGGCGGACGTTCATCCAGCCATCGCAGACGATCCGCCAGTTGGGTATCCGGTTGAAGTTGAATCCGCTGCGCGAGGTGATCGCCGATCAGCGACTCGTCGTCGTCGACGATTCGATCGTGCGCGGCAATACCCAGCGTGCGCTGGTGCGGATGCTGCGCGAGGCCGGCGCGCGCGAGGTGCACGTGCGCATCTCGTCGCCACCGGTGAAATGGCCGTGCTTCTATGGCATCGACTTCGCCTCGCGTGCCGAGCTCATCGCGAATGGGTTGAGTGTCGAGGAGATCCGCACCTCGATCGCAGCGGACTCGCTCGGGTTCGTCTCGCTGGAGGAGCTGACCGAGGCGACGGAACTGCCGGCTGATCGGTTGTGCCGGGCCTGCTTCGACGGCGTGTATCCGGTGCCGGTGCCCGAACCGGAGGTCATCGGCAAGCACCTGCTGGAGGGCCTGCAACTGCGTGCGGCACAGGACACCCCGAGCGGAACGAGCCTTCGACGGTGATCGGCCGGTGAGTAGTTACGCCGATGCCGGTGTCGATGTCGAGGCCGGTGAACGCGCGGTCGCGCTCATGCGCGAAGCGGTCGCCCGGGCGACGCGACCGGAAGTCGTCGGTGACTTCGGCGGATTCGCCGGCCTGTTCGATGCATCGGCGTTCACAAGGTTCCGCCGTCCGCTGCTGGCCACATCGACCGACGGAGTCGGCACGAAAGTCGCTGTGGCACAACGGATGGACATCCACGACACGATCGGGCTCGATCTGGTCGCGATGGTCGTCGACGATCTCGTGGTGTGCGGGGCCGAGCCGTTGTTCATGACCGATTACATCGCCACCGGCAAGGTCGTTCCCGAACGCATCGCGGCAATCGTCGCGGGTATCGCGCGTGGCTGCGAGATCGCCGGGTGCGCACTCGTCGGGGGTGAGACCGCCGAACACCCCGGTCTGCTCGAAGCGGACGAATACGACGTCGCGGGAGCGGGCACGGGTGTGGTCGAGGCGGATGGACTTCTCGGACCCGATCGCGTGCGCGCGGGCGACCTGCTCATCGCGATGGAATCATCCGGACTGCATTCCAATGGTTATTCGCTGGCGCGGCGGGCACTGCTGGGTGTGGATCCGACGGCCATCGACGCGGCCCTGCATCGCCACAGCGATGCCCTCGGCCGCACGATCGGTGCGGAACTGCTCGAACCGACGCGCATCTATGCCCGCGACTGCCTCGATCTCGCCGCCCATACCGACACTCACGCTTTCGCTCACATCACCGGCGGGGGGATCGCGGCGAATATCGCCCGGGTGCTGCCGGTGCACCTAGCCGCCGATATCGATCGCGCGACCTGGCGGCCCCAACCGGTCTTCGAACTGATTGCAGAGACCGGCGTCGAACCGGCTGAGATGGAACGGACCTTCAACCTCGGGCTCGGCATGGTCGCGGTGGTGGCTGCCGATGCCGCCGACGCCGCGATGGCACGCCTACGCCACCGGGGAGTGTCGACCTGGGTGTGCGGGGTGGTGCGCGAGCGCCGGGACGGGGAAACCGGAGACGCCGAAGCCAAGGGTGGAGCCGGTGGTGCGGTCAGCCTCGTGGGCCCGACCTGGTTCTCCTCGGCTGGTGCTGGTCAGCCCGCTCGACGATCGTCGTCGTCGGAGTAGTACGCCGAGTAGTCGTCGTACTCATCGGTGGCATCGTCGGTGTCGTCAGCGACATCGGCGGTAGGTGAACTTCCGCTGCCGGCAAGCTCTGCTTGCAGGCGCTCCAAGTCGGTCTGCGGTCCGCCGTACTTCAACGCACGGGCAACCTTGGTCTGCTTCGCCTTGGCACGGCCGCGCCCCATGGCTCGACCCCCTCGACCGGAGCCAGCGCCCCGGCGACTCGTCGTGGACAGATTCGTGTGCTTGCCGGCGCCCAGGCGCTGCTTGGGCACTCGGACCAGCGATGCACCACGATACCCCTCCCGGGATCAGGTCGCGAATCTCGCCCGGGTTCCGGCGGCGATGCGCTCGCGAGCCTCGGCTGCGGCGGCGGCCAAGGGGGTGATCCGGGCGG
>CAJXYI010000069.1 GCA_913063435.1 uncultured Actinomycetales bacterium
GCAGGCACGTATCACACGGTGGCAGTGAAGGACGGCGGTGTCGTTGCGTGGGGCAACGACCAGTACGGCCAGTCGACCGTGCCAGCAGAGGTCTCTGCCGTTGATGTCACTGCTGTTGCGGCAGGCATGACGAACTCCATGGTGTTGACCGACAGCGGCCAGGTGATCGCCTGGGGCGACGCCGGCACCGGGATCAATAATGTCCCGGCGGAACTGAGCAGTGGAGTCTCGGCGATCTCGATGTCGTCGCTGCACGCGCTCGCGATCAAGGACGGCCGTGTCTATTCCTGGGGCAGTGAGTCAGCGGGACGCACGACCGTTCCCGCCAACGCATTCGCCGATGTCGAGGTGATCGCGGCAGGCAAATTCTTCTCCGCAGCACTTCGCTCCACACCACTTGCAGCCACGTCGCTGTCAGCCACACCGGTGGATGACTCCACGATCATCGCCACCTGGGATCCGATCACCCGCACGGGCACGACACTGGACTACTACGAGGTCTCCTACACCGCGGTTGCTAACGGGGTGACGGTCGCATCGAAGGACGACTCGACCACGAGCACCTCCTACACGGTCATGGACGTTCCCGCCGGTGCTGTCGTCACGATCAATGTCACCGGCCGGAACCTCAGCGGACCGGGCGAGACGGCAACGACAACGGCGCGAATCCCCGTTGTTCCCGGAGCTGTCACCTCATTGGGTGGTTCGGCCGGCGATGGGTCGGTGACCGTGAGTTGGAGCGCGCCGTTCGACAACGGTGGCGCGGCGATCAGCGGCTACGAGTACCGCGCAAACGGCGGGGCCTGGTCGACCACGGTGAACACATCGGTCACCATCACAGGGTTGGCCAATGGCACTCCCGCAACCATCGAGGTGCGCGCGGTCAACTCGGTGGGAACCGGTCCCGCGAGTTCCACCTCCTTGACTCCCGTTGCCCCGGCGCCACCTCCGCCACCCCCGCCACCTCCGCCACCTCCGCCACCTGTTGCGCCACCACCACCGCCGGCTCCCGCGCCCGAACCCGAACCGATCGCGCCGGAGCCGATCGCGCCGGAGCCTGCGCCGATCACCCAGCCGGTGGCACCCGGGTCGGGCCAAGCCCTCGAGGGTGGACAGCCGGTCGATCTGCGCGTGGGTCCGATCGAGTCCGGTCGCGGTTTGGATATCGCCGGGCCTGACTTCAACGTGCTCATGGAGAGTTTCGGGCCCGATGGCGAGCCGCTACTGCTCGACGACAGTGGTGCGCTCGTGCTCGAGCCGTACCTCGGCTTCGTCACCCAGGGAACGCGCTACCTCCCGGGTTCTGAGGTCGCGCAATACCTCGTCCCGGTGGAGGAGGCCAACACCCGGATGGCTCCTGACCACCTCGCTCCGGCGGACAACATCATCGGGCCGGTCGAACTCGGTCGTGGAATCGCCGATGCGGACGGGCTCTTCGTCGAGTTCATCGTCACTCCGGCGGGAACGACGGGCGGCGACTATGTCGTGCAGATCGTCGGCACTTCCCCGCAGGGCAACCAGCGCGTCGTCAACGTCGGTGTGCGGGTCCAAGAGCCCGAGCCGGTGATCTTGCCGAGCCTGCTGATCACCGGTTCACGGGATGGGAGATTCGTCCGAGTGGTCGGCGAGTCGACCGGGCTCGCGGGGCAGAGGGTGTTCCCGATGTACAAGTTCCCCGGGATGACCTCCTATGTGCAGGGGGTGGCTCGTCGATTGATCGCAGAAGACGGCACCTTCTCGTGGCAGCGGCGGACCAACAAGAAGATATATGTGTACTTCGCGACTGACGAGCGGACCGCGACGTCATCCCGGGTCGTGATCCCACCCCGCAGCAAGTCACGCCGTTAGCCTGGGGCGCGATCGCGGTTACTGGAGCCTTCAAGTCCACCTCAAGCGCGTGACGCACTCACAAAACGATGTGCTATGTGCACATACCTAGATGAATTGGTAGGCGGTACGCCCATCGCCTGATAGGCCACGTCTCGCCTACCCTCAGGGGGCTCATTCACACCGGCGGAGGGAATGCCCCCATGCGCGAACTGACCCTGGACGACCTCGATGACATGGTGCTCGGAGCCACGCTCCTGGGCACCGGTGGGGGAGGTGACCCCTACATCGCCCGACTCATGGTGCGGCAGGCGATGGAGGACTTCGGTTCGGTCCAGATCATCGAGCCGCGAGAGCTCGACCCTGAGGGGCTCGTTCTCACCACGGCCGTGATCGGTGCTCCTACCGTCATCGTGGAGAAGGTCCCGGCCGGCACTGAATTCACCACCGGAGTGCGGGCCATGGCTTCCTATCTCGGCAAGGACCCCGTCGCACTCATGCCCATCGAGGTGGGCGGCATGAATACGTTGATCCCGCTGGCCACGGCAGCCGAACTCGGGCTGCCTGTCATCGACGCGGATTCGATGCGCCGGGCGTTCCCGCAGATCGAGATGACGGTGTTCACCCTGGCCGGCATCCCCGCGTCGCCGATGTCCGTGGCCGATGAGAAGGGCAACCTCGTCGTCTTCGAGACGATCTCCAATCCCGTTGCCGAAACCCTGGCCCGCACCGCCGTCATGCAGTTGGGCATGGCAAATGCAATCTCGGCGTATCCGATGACTGCCGGTCAGATCGCCGAACACGGCATCCAAGGATCGATGAGCTTCTGCGTCGATCTTGGCAAACGCCTCGCAGCCGTTCAGCGTGGTGAAGAGGGGGCGTTCGAGGAATTCCTCGGCTTTGCCGAGGCGGAGGTGTTCTTCACCGGCAAGATCATCGACATCGACCGCCGCACAACCGAAGGCTTCGCCCGCGGCACTGTCGTCATCGAGCACCTCGACGACCCCAGCCGAACGATGCGTATCGAAATCCAGAACGAATTGCTCATTGCCTTCGAAGACGGCAAGCCTGTCGTCACCACCCCAGACCTCATCTGCCTCCTCGATCTTGAAACTGCAGCCCCCATCACGACGGAGACGCTTGCCTACGGCCAACGCGTCAACGTGATCGGGATGCCCTGTGCACCCGAGTGGCATCAGCCGGGAATGATCGAACTGGTCGGCCCCCAGGCGTTCGGATACGACGTCGAATACGTGCCCATGAAGACGAAGGGATCGAAAAAATGACGCAGTTGCGCATCGGCATCGATGTCGGGGGCACGAACACTGACGCCGTCGTCGTCGACGAGAACGGCACGGTGATCGCGGCGACGAAATCCGCCACAACCCCGGATCCGTCCGACGGCATCCGCGAGGCATTGAATGACGTAATCCAAGGTGTCGACAAGTCCCAGATCACCCAGGCCATGCTCGGTACGACTCACCCGGCGAACGCGATCATCCGACGCAAAGACCTCGAACCTGTCGGCGTTCTCCGGCTCGCTGCCCCGTCGAGCCTTGCGGTGCGACCAGGCGCGGCCTGGCCCAGTGAATTGCACGCTGAAGTGATCGGGCTCAGCGAGATCATCCACGGTGGATTCGAATATGACGGCAGGGAGATCGCACCGCTCGACGAGGATGCTGTTCGCCGATTCGCGAACTCCTGCGTCGGCAAGGTCCCCTCGATTGCGATCACCTCGGCATTCGCGCCCGCATCTTTCGATCATGAATTGCGCGCAGCGGAAATCGTTCACGACGAAGTGGGCGATGCGCTGCGTATTGGCCTGTCCCATCAAGTCGGCAGCATCGGAATGCTCGAACGTGAAAACGCCACGATTCTCAATGCAGCGTTGTTCGGTGTCGCGCGTGCTGTTGTCGAAGGTTTCCATTCCGCGCTCGCCGGGCATGGCCTCAGTGTCGAGTCCTACCTCACCCAGAACGACGGCACGCTCATGACTTCGGAGGAAGCCACCCGGCTGCCGATTCTCACCGTGGGATCTGGGCCCACCAACTCCATGCGCGGCGCCTGTGCGCTTGCCGGTCTGTCTGACGCCCTCGTCATCGATGTCGGTGGTACCTCTGCAGACGTCGGCATCTTGGTCGATGGGTTCCCGCGTGAATCCTCAGCAGCCGTGGAAGTCGGGGGCGTGCGCACGAACTTCCGGATGCCCGACCTCATCTCCATCGGTCTCGGCGGTGGCACCGTCGTGACTGCGGACGGTGGAGTGGTGAATGTGGGCCCTGATTCGGTGGGCTATCGCGTCATCACCGAGGCTTTGATCAATGGTGGCTCGACCCTGACGCTTTCGGATATCTCCACCGCCGGTGGGCGCCTGTCGGGATTCGGCGATGCCGGCAAGGTCGCCGATCTCGATCCCGCTGTGGTGAACGCCGCCCTGTCCTGGGTGGACGAGCAGGTCCAGATTCTCAGCGAGCGCATGAAGGCATCGCGCCAGGCGATGCCACTCATCGCTGTGGGCGGTGGTTCGCACCTTGTCCCAGACACTGTGCCCGGTGTCGCCGAAGTCATCCGCCCCGCACACCATGCTGTGGCCAACGCATTCGGCGCAGCGATCGCCGAGGCCTCCGGTGCTATCGACCGCGTGTACCGCTACGAAGCCGAGGGCCGCGAGAAGTGCCTCGATGATGCCAAGCAGCTTGCCGTCGATGCTGCCGTCCGTTCAGGAGCCGACCCTGCGCAGGTGCGCATCACATCGGTGGTCGAGGTCCCGATGTCGTATCTGCCGGGACAGGGGTGCCGCGTGCAGGTCAAGGCGGCAGGTCCGTTAGCCGCGGTGGTGAACTAGGGAGTGCTGACGATGAACGAGGTCGAACGGGTGTATCGCGCCTATAACGATGCCGAGAACGCCCATGACCTCGAAGCGACGACTTCTCTCGTGACCGAGGACCTCGCGGTGGCCATCAATGGCATTCCGCAATTGTCCTCCGGATCCGACGACGAGCAGGCGATGGCCACGCTGTTTGCGACCTATCCGGATTATCGACGAGAAGTACTCGAGGTGATCGTCGAGGGCGATCGAGGGGCGATTCGATGGCGCATGGTGGGCACCCCGGCTGCGGGTCGCGATATTCCTCCGCTTGACCTGCACGGGTGTTCGATCGTTGAGGTGCGCAACGGGCGGCTAGCCCGGGCGAATCTCTATGCCGACATGTCCGTACTAGCCGCCGTTCTACCAGGGGGTGAATAACGATGACGTCATCGCCGTTTCCTACCGCTGATTGCCACAACGATTTGCTGATCGGTTGCCTGCATCAACGCGAACGCGGACTCACTGATCCGTTCGGCGACTTCTGGCTGCAGCAGTTGCGCGACGGGGGAGTGATGCTGCAGGTTCTCCCGGTCTTTATCGAAGAGCAATTCGTCGGCGAGGGGGCTCTGCGGCGCAGCCTCATGCTGCTCGAAGAGGCTTATCGCATCGAGTCCGCACATCCTGATGATGTGGCGATCTGTACGACAGGTCCCCAGATCGAGAAGGCAATCGAGTCCGGACGCATAGCCTGCGTTCTGGCGCTCGAAGGTGCCGAGGGTGTCGGTCGTGATCTGGACGTCTTGGCAACGTACTTCCGCGTCGGCGTCCGGATGATCGCGATGACATGGAACCGGCGCACCATGATGGCGGATGGAATCGGTGAACGTGACACGGGTGGGCGCCTGACGACTCTCGGGGTAGAAGCCGTCGCGGAGATGGAGCGCCTTGGAATCGTCGTCGATGTCAGCCACCTTTCCGAGGCGGGATTCTGGCATGTTGCCGAGGTTGCGACGCGTCCGTTCGCAGCCAGCCACTCATCATGTCGGGATCTGCAGGATCACCCTCGTAATCTCACCGATGCGCAATTGGCGGCCGTGGCGCGAGCTGATGGATTCGTCGCCCTCAACGCCTTTGGACCTTTCCTTTCGGACACTCCCAGCGTCGACAGTCTTATCGATCACGCGGAACACGCCATCTCGATTCTGGGCCCGCAACGGGTGGCACTGGGGATGGACTTCATGTACGACCTCATGAGACAGGTCGATCCCATCCTCGGCGGCGCCTTGGTGAGCATCGAGGACATCCCGTTCCCAGATGGCCTGCGGCGACCAGCGGATCTGGCCGGAGTCGCGCAACGACTCGCGGATCGAATGCCCGTGGAACAGGCGGCTTTGGTGGCCGGAGGGACTCTTCGTCAGCATCTGACGAGGCTGCTCCCGGCGGCGTGAAGCCTCCCGAGGTGATGTCACCATGGTCATCGTGACCGCTGACTTCGCCCGGGAACGCGCCGATACGGCGCCGGTCACGCTGCAGCAATTGCTGGCCAGCGGAGCGTTCGATAGCGGGGCGACAGTTGTTGCGGGAGAAGATGGGTTAGGTGCTGCCGTTCACGATGTCGTGACGGGTTCGATCCGTGGATCGTCCGCGACATTGCGCACCGAACCTGGCGTACTGGCCGTTCTGGATGGCTCCGATCTGCGATCGGACACGTATCAGGTCGATATGGCGATCCGTGGGGCCTATGAGAGTTCGAGTGCCGGCATCGTGCTCTGCACAGAGCGCAGCAACATCGTGATCGCCGCCACCCGGTTGGCGAACAAGCTCAAGGTTCCCGTCATCGTGGTCGAAGGCGACGACCCGATCGTCTTAGCCGACCGGCTCCGCAGGGTCGTTGCTGCACCGCGGCTCGTACGTAGCGACACCCTGCTCGCGGTGATCGCGGCACTTTCGCGGGTCGTCCCGACTGCTCGGCTTGATGCGATTCTGGAGGGTGTGGGCCAAGCTGTCGATGTCCGGCTCGCGTTGGTCAACGCCGAAGGCCGACTTGTCGCGGGGGACTCCACTGCGACGCCGCCGAGGACCTCCGACCTGATCGAGGTTCCGACTACGACGGTCGAGCGTCCGCTGGTCTATCTCGCCCAGCCTTTGAGTCTGGCACGTCGTGAGCCTCCATCGTTTTGGTTGATCGCGGTGTTGAAGGAGCCGACCGAGACTCGGATCAGTGTGATCAAGGACTGTCTCGTAGTTGCGTCCTGGTCGGTGGGCACGCGACTTGTTTCCGACCGGCTCGAACGTGAACGCGATGCGCGTTTTCGGATGGGAGTGCTCAACTCGATCGTCTCCGGTCAGGAACGGTTCGAGGCTGTGCTGCTGGAGCATCTGGCTGTCCTGGGCTGGAATGTGGATGGTTGGTGTACCGCGATCCATCTGCAGGCATCCGGGGAGGTGGATCCTCTGCGCATCCTCACCCTCACCGATCAGTTGTCTCGCGCGATGGCCGAACGCGGTCTGGAAGGTCCGATCATCGAACGACCCGATGGCTGGACATCATGGGTGGTCCGCCGCAAAGAACCCCCCGCTGCGGCATATGGAGAGATCGCCACGCTCGTCACCGAAGCGATGTCGGCGTTTGTCGCCCTGGCCCCGGGAATCCGGTTGCATGCGGGAATCGGACGTCCATATCTGGGCCTGGATGGATTACGCACCAGTTTGACCGAGGCGAAAGAAGCAGCGACTATCGCGCAGGCTGCGGGCGGCGAAATGGGTGTGCAGCACATCGACGAGATGGGTGTTCGCCGGATTCTCCTGGGTTGGTATGCATCGGAGTCGTTCGCTGAATTCGCACACACGCTTCTGGACCCGTTACTCAGTCAGGATGTTGACGGATCCTTGCTGCAGACCCTCGAGGTCTATCTCGATGAGGAATCCAGCGCCACCCTCGCTGCAACGCGCATGGGTGTGCATCGCAACACCATCCTCAACCGAGTCGAACGCCTACGTTCTTTGCTGACCGTGAATCTCGATGATCCAGATGAGCGGCTCGCCGTCCAGTTGGCGTGCCGCGTCGTGAAACTCAAACGAGGCGATGGTGACTGGAGTCACTGAGGATTAGTCGCGAGGATCCTTGCTGACGATCGGCTCGATCACGGGAACGAACGCATTCAATTCCTCCTCATCGGGTCGTTCGTAACCCAGGGCCCGACTTGTTCCCCAACCGTGGCGGGAATTGATGTCGGCGAGGAATTCCGCATATCGCAGGGGAGCGACGATCGCGTCGATCACGGGAACACCGATTTCCTTTTGGACGGTTTTGTAGAAGCCGAATTCGATGGTGCACCCGAGCACGATCACGTCAGCGCCATCCTCTTCGACGGCCTTGCGGGCTTCGGTGATGATGCGCTCTTCGGTGCATACCGGATCGGCCTGGAATTCATTGACTGTCATCCGTAGGACCCGGAAACCAGCGTGACGTTCCTCGAAGCCGTACTTCACGACGTTCTCGTGCATCTCGGGAATCCACTTCGATCGGCCGACCAGGATCGAAGCACGCTCGCCGAGAGTCGACGCGATGTGGAGACAGGCTTCGGCCGGTGCAGTGACCGCCATGGCACCGGACACTTCGCGTGCTGCACGCAGGAACGGGTCATAGAAGCATCCGATCACCGCGGCGTCGTACCCCTGCTGCTCAGCCCAGCGAACGGCGCCCATCGTGTGCCCGGCGACGACCATCTCGTAGACGTTGTATTCCAGATGGTTGGGGCTCACGTCGGTCAGCGACGCGACATCGATACGGGTATCGGGCATCGCCTCTTCGCGCAGCGCCGCACCGATCGGCTCGTCAAAAGAAGCGGTGCCCACGGGATTGATCCATAGGATGCGTCGTGACATGGTCGGGTCCTTCCGGGTTCGGGCGCGGGGTGCTCAAGAGTCTGACCGTCAAGCGCGTCGGGCGGGAGAGGCAGTCCGCCTAGGAGTGACCCTGAAGGTGTGCGATCTGCCACACTGAGGGCGACCTGCACAGATGGTTAGGCGAACCGCACATATCTTGACTCTTCTCTGTGCGTATCGCCCCTTCTTGATGGACAAAGGGTGTCGTACTCTCCCGACGTCGGTTAACCGATCGACCACTTGACACACCGCTCGAAACCCCCGTTCGAGCTTGTTCTAGGAGGTTGAATGCCCCGCTCCCGCACCCCTCGGTCAGCGATGCTGGCCGCTGCCGGGGCTGTTCTGGCACTCACCGTTGCCGCCTGCGGCGGCGGTGGGGACTCGTCCAACACGACGACGCCGAGCAGCCCGAGTCCGACCAGCACCACCTCAGAAGGCGGCGAACCGCTCGACGCGACGATCGCCTTTCTGTCCGCGAGCTCTGCCAACACCTGGCTGCAGGCCTCGAAGGCTGCGATGACCGAGGTCGGTGCAGCGAACGGCGTCGAACTCGTGGAATTCGATGGTCAGTTCACCCCGGGTGAGCAGGCCAAGCAGATCCAGGACGTCATCGCATCGGGCGATTACGACGGCATCATCATTTCCGGTATCGATGGTGCCGCACTCATTCCCGACCTCGAGGCTGCTATTGCTGCAGGCTTGCCGGTCGTGGTTCTGAACCAGGTCATCGGTGAAGCATTGGACACCGCTGAGCCGCAGTTCCCGGGCGCTAGTGCCAGTGTCATGGTGCCGCCGCTGGAGTCGGGCAAGTTGCTCGGGGAACTCACTCTCAAAGCCTGTGAAGGCGTGTCTCCCTGCAACGTCGTGTACTTCTACGGAATCAAGGGAACGCCGATCGACACCGCTGTGAAACTGGGTTGGGACGAGGTCACAGCCTCGAATCCCGACATCACCGTGGTGGCCGAGGCCGAAGGCCAGTACCTCGGGCCGGATGTCGCCCTGGCTGCCATGCAGGATGTACTGCAGCGCACCGACGACATCGATGTCGTCACCGGTCCCGATCAGGCGATGGTCGGTGCTCAACTCGCGCTGAGCGACGCAGGATTGTCCGACATCAAGATCATCGGTTTCGGTGGATCGGAGGTCGCCATCGAGGCTGTGAGTTCAGGCGCCTGGTTCGGTGACGTGTTCGGTGCACCCTTCACCGAAGGAACACTCGCCATGGAGGCGATGGTTGCCGCACTGCGTGACGGCACCGTCACCGGTGGCGTCAATCCGCTGGCTGAATTTCCCAATGGTGGATTGGTGACCGCAGAAAACGTGGCTGACTTCACCCCGCAGTGGGCTGGCTGATCATCCACGCAGATGGCAGAAACCAACGCCGTTGAATTCCGCGGAATCAGCAAGAGCTTTGGAGCAACGGTTGCTCTCGCTGATGTGTCGTTGTCAATCGAGGCGGGTCATGTCCACGCCCTCGTTGGCGAAAACGGCGCGGGAAAATCGACGTTGGGGAAGGTCCTCGCAGGGATCATCCCCCCCGATTCCGGCGAGTTGATACTGGCGGAGCGACCTGAGTCATTCGGGTCGCCCCGCCAGGCGTTAGCAGCGGGGGGAAGCATGATCGCTCAGGAACTCTCCC
>CAJXYI010000070.1 GCA_913063435.1 uncultured Actinomycetales bacterium
GCCGCGCCGGCGAAGAAGGCCGCATCGGCGAAGAAGGCCGCGCCGGCGAAGAAGGCCGCGCCGGCGAAGAAGGCCGCGCCGGCGAAGAAGGCCGCGCCGGCGAAGAAGGCGGCATCGGCGAAGAAGGCGGCATCGGCGAAGAGGGTCGGTGCCAAGCCCGCGGCCAAGCGTCGCCTCGCAGTGCGCGAGGACGAATCCCCCTGGACTCCCTCCGAGATCGCTGCGGTGCGCCAGGAACTGCTCGCCGAGGTGTCCCGGCTCGAAGCGGAGATCGATTCCACCGAGGCCGATATCGCCGATCTGGTCGCGGATTCCGGCGATGGCGCCGGTGATGACCAAGCCGATGCCGGCACCAAGACCTTCGAGCGTGAGCACGAGATGTCCCTGGCGAATAATGCCCGGGATCTGCTGATCCAAGTGCAGCATGCGCTGGCACGGATCGACGATGGCACGTACGGACTCTGCGAATCCTGCGGAAAGCCGGTGGGCAAGCTACGGCTGCAAGCCGTGCCTCGGGCGACCATGTGCACCGCGTGCAAGGAGCGCGAGGAACGCCGGTACGTCTAGCCGGTTCGCGCGGCGCGTAACCTGGGGACGTGGACGGTCAGGTGGAGGAGTCGCACGCCCCCTCCACGTCCGATCAGCGCTCCCTGCTGTGGCTGGTGCTTGCGGTTGCCGCGGTGATCATCGTCATCGACCAACTCACTAAGGCGTGGGCGGTCGCCCAGCTCAAGGGCCAACCCCCGATCGAGGTCGTGGGCACCTGGCTGCAGTTCACCTATGGCGAGAACACCGGTGCTGCCTTCGGGATCGGGACCGGATTCACCTGGATCTTCACGGCCATCGCCATCGTCGTCGCTATCGTCATCATCCGCACCGCCCGACGTCTCGGTAGCCCATGGTGGGCGATCGCACTCGGTGGACTCCTCGGGGGCGCGGTCGGCAACCTGATCGATCGACTCACCCGCGATCCCGGGCCAGGCCAGGGGTATGTGGTGGACTTCATCGCGCTGCCCAACTTCCCCGTATTCAACGTCGCCGATATGGCGATCACGATCTCGGCTGGGCTGATGATCCTGCTCACCCTTCGCGGGGTCGATCTGTCAGGTGGCAGGCCGTCGGTGGGAGCCGGTGGTGGGTGAGGAACGCAGCCTCCCCGTTCCGGAGGGGTTGGACGGCGAGCGGATCGATGTCGCCCTGTCCCGACTGCTGGGTCTATCCCGATCGAAGTCCGCCGAACTCGTCGTCGCCGGTCACGTCGACCTCTCCGGGCGACCGGCGAGCAAGGGCGACCGGGTCGAGGCAGGGCAGTGGCTGGCCATCCGGTTACCCGACCCTCCGGCTACACCGCAGATCATCGCGGAGCCCGTCCCCGGTCTGCGGGTCGTGTACGACGATGCCGATCTCGTGGTGGTCGACAAACCGGCCGGCGTTGCTGCCCATCCCAGCCCAGGCTGGGAGGGTCCGACCGTCATCGGGGGGCTCGCGGCGGCCGGCTACCGCATCGCCACCTCGGGGGCGGCCGAACGCCAGGGAGTCGTCCATCGTCTCGACGTCGGAACCACGGGACTGATGGCGGTTGCCAAGACCGAGGCGGCATACGCGGATCTGAAGCGGCAGTTCAAGGATCGCACCGTCGACAAGGTCTACCGGAGCATCGTCCAAGGCCACCTCGATCCGCTGCGCGGCACGATCGACGCCCCGATCGGGCGCCATCCGGGGGCGGACTGGCGGATGGCGGTCGTTGCCGGTGGGCGACCCAGCATCACCCACTACGACACCCTCGAGGCCTTCGCCCACGCCAGCCTGGTGCGCATTGAGTTGGAAACCGGTCGCACCCATCAGATCCGGGTCCATATGAGTGCGGTCCGCCATCCCTGCGTCGGTGACCTCACCTACGGGGCCGAT
The DNA here is from genome assembly GCA_913063435.1 of uncultured Actinomycetales bacterium. GTDB lineage: Bacteria > Actinomycetota > Actinomycetes > S36-B12 > S36-B12 > M55B157. The sequence goes on from CAJXYI010000070.1 coordinate 1,909, forward strand.
CCCCGGCTCGCCGAACGTCTGGGCCTGACGCGCCAGGCGCTGCACGCCGCGATGCTGTCACTGGACTCCCCGTCGTCAGGGGAGCGCCTGCATCTGCACGCGCAGGACCCCGCGGACTTCGCGGAGGCGCTGCGCCGTTTGGGCGGCGTGCCGAGCCCGACCTGACCCGCTGGATCGCACTAGGGTGGACGGGTGAGTCGCTCGGATTTCGTCCACCTGCATGTGCACACCGAGTACTCCATGCTCGACGGGGCCAGCCGGCTGCCCGATTTGATGGCGGAGGTTGCCCGACAGGGCATGCCGGCCATCGCGATGACTGATCACGGCACCCTGTACGGCGCCTTCGATTTCTATAAGGCGGCGAAAGCAGTCGGGGTCAAGCCGATCATCGGCCTCGAGGGCTACTACGCCCCCCAGGGGCGATACGAGCGCCGGCCCTTCGATTTCGGCGGCGGATTCGATGAGGGCTCCGTCGAGGATCCGACGGCCGGACGTGGCACTCAGAACTACACCCACATGACGCTGCTCGCGGAAAACACGGCGGGAATGCACAATCTTTTCCGGCTTGCCTCGCGGGCCAGCCTGGAGGGGTACTACCACAAGCCGAGATTCGACCGGGAGATCCTGGCCGAGTACGGCCGCGGTCTGATCGGCACGACCGGTTGCCCCAGCGGAGAGGTCAATCGATGGCTGCAGGCCGGTAAGTACGACCGCGCTCGATCCGCCGCCGCAGATATGCGTGACATCCTCGGTGCGGGCAACTACTTCTGCGAACTCATGGACCACGGATTGGCCATCGAGCGCAGATTCCGTGAAGACCTGCTGCGGCTGGCCAAGGATCTGGATCTGCCGCTGTTGGCGACCAATGATCTGCACTATGTGCACGCTGACGATGCCCAAACGCATGATGTCCTGCTGTGCATCGGGACTCGGACCACCATGGACGATCCCAATCGGTTCCGGTTCGACGCGCGTGATTTCTACGTCAAGACCGCTGTCGAGATGCGCGATGTGTGGCGGGAACTCCCCGAAGCCTGCGATAACACTCTGCTGATCGCCGAACGTTGCGAGGTGACCTTCAACGAGGGCGCCAACCTCATGCCGCAATTCCCGGTGCCTGATGGTGAAAGCGAGGAGTCGTGGCTGGTCATCGAGGTCGAGCGAGGGCTGCGACGTCGTTACGCTGACGCGATTCCCGATGCCGTGCGCCAACAGGCCGAATATGAACTCGGCGTCATCAACCAGATGGGATTTCCCGGCTACTTCCTGGTGGTCGCCGACCTGGTTCGATATGCCAAGGACAACGGGATCCGAGTCGGTCCCGGTCGTGGATCGGCCGCTGGTGCGATGATCGCCTATGCGCTCGGGATCACCGATCTCGACCCGATCGAGCATGGCCTGCTCTTCGAGCGCTTCCTCAACCCCGAACGCATCTCGATGCCCGATATCGATATCGACTTCGATGAGCGTCGCCGTGGCGACATGATCCGTTACGCGACCCAGAAGTACGGCGAGGAACGCGTCGCACAGATCGTTACCTTCGGGTCCATCAAGGCCAAGGCTGCGGTGAAGGACGCCGCCCGGGTTCTGGGGTATCCCTATGCGCTCGGTGACCGGATCACCAAGGCGATGCCACCATCGGTGATGGGCAAGGACATCCCGCTGTCGGGTGTGTTCGACTCCGAGCATCCGCGCTACCGGGAGGCCGCGGAGTTCCGCACGCTGTACGAGTCCGAGCCGGATGTCCGCAAAGTCGTCGACACCGCCCGCGGACTGGAGGGCCTCAAGCGGCAGCCGGGCGTCCACGCTGCGGGGGTGATCCTTTGCCGTGAGCCGCTGATGGATGTCATACCCGTCTGGCGTCGCGAGCAGGACGGCGCCATCATCACACAGTTCGACATGGGGGCATGCGAATCCCTCGGCCTGCTGAAGATGGACTTCCTGGGTCTGCGTAACCTGACCGTCCTTGATGACTGTCTGCTCAATATCGAGTCGAATCGTGGCGAGACGGTCGTTCTGGAAGCCCTCACCCTCGACGATTCGGTGGCCTTCGAACTGCTGGCGCGTGGCGAGACCCTCGGGGTATTCCAACTTGACGGCGGACCGATGCGTGCACTGTTGCGCTCGATGCAGCCGGACAGTTTCGAGGACATCTCCGCTGTTCTCGCCCTGTATCGACCCGGACCCATGGGCGCCAACGCGCACAACGACTATGCCGATCGCAAGAACGGACGCAAACCCGTCGTACCCATTCATGCGGAGCTCGCCGAACCGCTTGCCGAGATCCTCGGTGACACCTACGGCCTGATCGTCTATCAAGAGCAGGTCATGGCGATCGCACAGAAACTCGCGGGCTATTCACTCGGTAAGGCAGATCTGCTGCGGCGAGCGATGGGCAAGAAGAAGAAGGAGATTCTCGAGCAGGAGTTCGTGCCCTTCGCCGAGGGCATGCGGGCCAATGGCTACAGCGATTCCGCGATCAACACACTGTGGGAGATCCTCGTCCCGTTCTCCGACTATGCCTTCAACAAGGCTCACACCGCGGGCTATGGATTGGTGTCGTACTGGACCGCCTATCTCAAGGCCAACTACCCGCAGGAGTACATGGCGGCGCTGTTGACCAGTGTGCAAGACGACAAGGACAAGATGGCCGTCTATCTCAGCGAATGCCGACGGATGGGCATCAAGGTACTGCCGCCGGACGTCAACGAGTCCGATGCGAATTTCACCCCGCGGGGTGGGGACATCAGATTCGGTCTCGCGGCGGTCCGCAATGTCGGAGCGAATGTCGTGGAGTCGTTGATCGCCACTCGTTCGACGAAGGGTCGATACGCAGACTTCGTGGATTTCATCGACAAGGTCGATGCCACGGTCTGCAATAAGCGGCTGGTCGAGAGCCTGATCAAGGCCGGCGCCTTCGACAGTCTCGGGCACACTCGACGTGGCCTGCTATCGGTGCACGAATCCGTCATCGACGCGGCAATCGACCTGAAACGCGCAGAGGCCGTCGGTCAGTTCGACCTGTTCGGCGGAATGGGTGCCGATGACGATGAGGGCGGCATGGGTATCACCCCCGAGATCCCGGTGGGGGAGTGGGAGAAATCGACACTGCTCGCCTTCGAGCGGGAGATGCTCGGGTTGTACGTCTCCGACCATCCGCTGCACGGACTCGAGCAGGTGCTCGCATCAGGAACCGACACGACTCTGTCCCAAGTCGTAGGGTCCGAGCGGTCCGACGGGCAGATCGTCACGGTCGGCGGTCTCGTCGCTGGAGTGCAACGTAAGACGACCAAGCAGGGTTCGCTGTGGGCGATCGTGAATCTCGAAGACCTCGAAGGATCCATCGAGGTCATGGTGTTCCCGCAGACGTATAACGCGGCGGCGACGCTCATCGCTGACGACACGGTGCTGTTCGTACGTGGCCGCGTGGATCGCTCCGATGATGATTCGGCGCGTCTCGTCGCGATGGAGATCACTGCTCCCGATCTTGCGGACGCGCCTGCCGGTCCGGTGCGCCTGACTATGGCGGCCACCCGATGCACACCGCCGATCGTCGATCGATTGAAGGCGATCCTCGCCGAACACCCCGGAGTTACCGAGGTGCACCTGCACCTGGCGTCCTCGGGTCGCACGACGGTGATGCGCCTCGACGATCGGTTGCGCGTCACTCCGGGACCGGCGCTGTACGGCGATTTGAAGGCTCTGCTGGGGCCAGCGTGCCTGGCGTGACAGCCCGGGTGCTATCCCGTGTCGACGTGGTCGGACTCATCGCGGTGGTCGCGGGATTGGGTGCCTTGCTCGGCATCGCCTGGTGGTCATGGGCGCCGCGCGTCGCACTCGATGTCTTCGGCGATGCCACGTTTCCGGCGGAATTCCAGCCCGGGGGATACATCGCCGATGACGGTATCGCCGCACTGGCGTGCATGGTCGGCGGCGTACTCACCATGGCGGTGGCCACATTGCTCGCACGCCATCGCAGCGGAACCGCCCTGCGCTACGCCACCCTGGGCTGGGCGCTCCTGGCCGGTGGTGTGGGGGCGCTGGTGCTGTGGTGGACCGGATCGCAACTGGGTGCAGTCGACCTCGACGCAGCCATTGCGGCCGCCGGTGATGGCGGCCAGGTCGAGGCGCCGCTGACGCTGCGGATGCCCGGGGTGCTGGTGATGTGGCCTCTCGCGAGCGCCGTGGTGTTCACCCTGGCCTCCTGGCTGGCGTGGGTTATCCGCCCTGTTTCCGGCCCGATGTCCCGCCCGGTGTTGGATTCGGCGTCGCAATAGGTGCAGCACGAGCCCCGATCAGATCGATCAGATCGACCGGCGAGAGGCTGAGCTCCAGGCCGCGTCTACCGGCCGAGACGTACACCCGATCATGCGACAGTGCGCTGCTGTCGACATAGGTAGGGCAGGGGGTGCGCTGGCCGACCGGTGAGATCCCACCGACGACGTATCCGGTGAGTCGCTGGGCCTTGGCCGGCTCCATCATGGTCGCGCGTTTTCCGCCATGGACCTGGGCGAGAGCCTTGAGCGAGACCGTCGTGGTGACCGGAACGAGTGCGCACACCGCATCACCGTCGATCTCGGTGAGCAGGGTCTTGAACACGATGCTTGCGTCTATGCCGAGTGCAGCCACCGCCTCCATGCCATAGGACTGCGCGGCGGGATCGTGAGCATAGGAATGCACCGTGTGCTCGATTCCTGCTGACACAGCGGCGGCGATGGCCGGCGTGGCCGCTGATGATCGCGGGGGCATCGTACGTCTGTCGTTCGCCAGTCGCCGCGTCGACTAATTCAGCGACTGCGGGGTGGTGTGCAGGTCGAGGGCCGGCAGGCTCGGCAATGTGCGCAGCAGCGCGGTCTCATGGCGTAGGCGTTGGAGTTCGGCGAGCAGCCGTGCGCTGTCATCGGGAACCTCCAATAATCGTTGGCGGTCGGGGACATCGAGGATGAGCGCTGCGGCGACGAGATAGGACAGCACCCCCGGATCCTCCGGCAGGTCGTCGGTCGATTCCTCAGAGTCGGTGATGAGTCCCCGATAGGTCGCGAAGGCTGCTCGCACCCGCGGCGCAAGCAGTGCAGCATCATCCCCGGTCTGTTCAGGTAACGGCGAGACTTTGGCCTGAAGGTAACTTCGCTCGGTCAGTAGTTCCTCCACGCGCACCCGGGTGGATCCGACCGTGACCAGGTCGAAACGGCCATCGTCGAGAGGGGTGATCTCGCGGACGGTAGCGATGACGCCGACGTCATGCACTCCGCGGACTCCGTCGGAGCCGACTTCGTGGCCATCGCGGATCGCGACGATCACGAATTCCCGATCTTCCTCGGGCTGGTCTAGGAGATCGCCGACGAGGTCGCGGTATCGCTGTTCGAAGATGTGCAGCGGAAGTACCAGCCCGGGAACGAGGACCGTTCCCAGCGGGAATGTCGGCAGCAGGCGCTCAGAGGACACCTCGCCAGGGTACGACGCGAGGGAGCGCGACCGGGACGAAGACCTAGACTGGCACCATGCCGACCACGTCCGCTCCGCTGCTGCGCATGATCGATCTGCGCGGTTCGCTGGCCGATCCACGCTCGGTGCTGCCGCGCGCCGCCCTCGACGTCGAGGAAGCGACCGCGCGGGTACGGCCGGTGATCGAGGATGTGTGTGATCGTGGCGCCGAGGCGGTGCTGGAGTGGACCGAGCGCTTCGACGGAGTGCGCCCGGCCCATCTGCGGGTACCGGCCTGGGCGATCACAGCGGCAGTGGAGTCCCTGGACCCGACGGTGCGCTCGGCACTCGAGGAGTCGATTCGACGGGCCCGACTCGTCCACGTCGATCAGCGCCGAGTCGACACCACCACGGTGGTCGTACCCGGTGGCACCGTGACCGAACGGTGGCTGCCCGTGGCTCGCGTCGGTCTGTATGTGCCCGGTGGGCGCGCCGTCTACCCCAGCAGCGTGGTGATGAACGTCGTCCCGGCCCAGATCGCCGGGGTCGAATCGCTGTGCGTGGTGTCACCCCCGCAGGCCGATCACGGTGGCCTACCGCACCCGACGATCCTCGCCGCATGCGGCCTCCTTGGCATCGACGAGGTCTACGCCGTCGGTGGAGCCCAAGCGGTGGCCATGCTCGCCTTCGGCATCGCGCTGCCCGATTCCGACGGTGTCGGGCAGCGATGCGAACCGGTCGACCTCGTCACCGGTCCGGGCAATATCTGGGTCACAGCCGCCAAGCGGCTGCTCAAGGGTGTGATCGGCATCGACAGCGAAGCCGGGCCCACAGAGGTCGCGATCTTGGCCGATGATTCCGCGGATGCTGCGCTGGTGGCGGCGGACCTGATCAGCCAGGCAGAGCACGATGTCGTTGCTGCTGCCGTATTGGTGACCACATCAGCAGAGCTCGCCGATCGCGTGCGCGATCGGGTGACCGAGCAACTCGCAGCTACCAAGCATGTCGAGCGCATCACCGAGGCGCTGACAGGGCCCCAGAGTGGGATGGTCCTTGTTGACAGCCTCGACGCGGGCATCGCCGTCGTCGACGCGTATGCCGCCGAGCACCTCGAGATCCACACCCGCGACGCGCGCGAGGTGGCGATGCGTATTCGCAATGCCGGTGCGATCTTCGTCGGTCCTCACGCCCCTGTTTCCCTGGGGGACTACTGCGCCGGCTCCAACCACGTCCTGCCCACGGGGGGTTCGGCTGCGCATTCTTCGGGGCTGTCCGTGCAGACTTTCCTGCGCGGCGTCCACATCGTGGACTATGACGAGCACGCCCTTGCCGACGTTGCTGATCACGTCGTAGCCCTGGCGCATGCCGAGGATCTGCCCGGCCATGCGGCAGCGATCACCGTTCGTCTGTCCGATCGCCCATCCTCGTGACGGGTATCTGGCCGCCGCTGCGCATGGATCTGCAGGGCCTGGAACCCTATGGCGCGCCCCAGATCGACGTCCCGGTCCGGCTGAACACCAACGAGAACCCTTTTCCTCCGTCCCCCGCACTCGTGAACGCGATCGGGAATGCCGTCGCGCACACTGCGGCATCGCTGAATCGGTATCCAGATCGCGATGCGATGGCACTGCGGGGAGCGCTCGCTGATTACGTCGAGGCCGAATCCGGTGTGCGCTTCGAGCCGGTCGAGGTATGGCCGGCGAACGGCTCGAATGAGGTGATGGCGCACATCTTCGCCGCCTACGGCGGAACCGGACGAACGGCGCTTTCCTTCACGCCGACGTATTCCATGTACGCCCAGTACGCTCGCGATTCGCACACCGCCTATGTCACCCGGCCACGGGCCACGGACTTCACCATCGACGGCCTGACGATGCGATCGGCGATCACCGAGGTCCAGCCCGATCTGGTCGTGCTGACATCGCCCAATAATCCGACCGGCACAGCCATGCCCCTCGACGTGATCGAAACAGCATGCGAGTCCGCACCCGGAATCGTCGTCGTCGACGAGGCGTATGCGGAATTCCGGCGTCCGGGTGTGCCGAGTGCTACATCCTTGATCGACTCGCACCGCAATCTCATCGTCACACGGACGATGAGCAAGGCCTTCGCGCTCGCCGGGGCGCGGCTAGGTTATGCGCTCGGATCGGTCGATGTCCTGGCCGGACTTCAGATCGTCCGCCTTCCCTACCACCTCTCCAGCGTCACCCAGATCGTCGCGCGAACCGCCCTGGAGCACTCCGATGACCTCCTCGCCCAGGTTGAGGCGCTGCGCACCGAGCGTGATGACCTCATCCACTGGCTGCGCGGTCATGAGTTCCGCGCACCGGAGTCCGATGCGAACTTCATCCTCTTCGGGCGCTTCGCCGATGCCCACAGAGTCTGGCGGGACCTGCTCGAGCGAGGAGTTCTCGTGCGTGAAAGCGGCCCCGAGGGTTGGCTGCGCGTCAGCGTCGGCACCCCGCAGGACAACATGGCGTTCCGCGATGCGCTGATGGATGTCGTCGCCGCATCAGGCATGATCATGGCCGACGACGAACGTCGAAACCCGAAGGAGTAGGCCATGTCCCGCACCGGTCGTGTAGAACGATCGACCAAGGAGAGCCGAGTGCTCGTCGAGATCGATCTCGACGGAACCGGCCAGGCATCGGTGTCCACCGGCGTGCCGTTCTTCGACCACATGCTGGCGCAATTGGGCAAGCACGGTGGTTTCGATCTGACCGTCGACACAGTGGGAGACCTCGAGGTCGATGCACACCACACCGTCGAGGACACCTCTCTCGCCCTCGGCACTGCCTTTCGTGAGGCGCTCGGCGATGCGGCGGG
>CAJXYI010000071.1 GCA_913063435.1 uncultured Actinomycetales bacterium
CCCCGCCAGGCGTTAGCAGCGGGGGTAAGCATGATCGCTCAGGAACTCTCCCTGGTTCCTGGGCGCAGCGTCATGGACAACGTGTTCCTCGGTATGGAGCCGCACGTCGGGCCGTTCGTTCGTCGGCGCGAGCTGCAGAAGTCCTTCGACGATCTAGTTGAGCGCACCGGAATCAAGGTTCCCGGGCATTTGCCCGTGGCAGAGCTGCCGATCGGTGAACAGCAGAAGGTGGAGATTCTGCGCGCCCTCGCTCGTGAATCGAAGATCATCATCATGGACGAACCCACAGCGCGGCTATCCCTCGCCGAGACGCGGATCCTCCTTGACACCATTCGAGCCCTGAGTGTGGCGGGTACAACGGTCGTATTCGTCTCGCACTTTCTCGATGAAGTGCTGGAGATCGCTGATGACATCACCATCATGCGTGATGCTCGAGTGATCAGAACGAGTTCTGCCGGTGCGGAAACACGCGAGTCCCTGATCGAGGGTATGACTGGTCGACCACTCGATGCGATGTTCCCTGGACGACAACGCTGTGCTTCGGATTCCCCTGAGGTGTTGAACGTCGACCATCTATCTCGAGAGGGTGCCTTCGCCGATGTAAGTTTCTCAGTTAGATCCGGTGAGATCGTCGTTCTGTCCGGCCTAGTCGGCGCGGGGCGCAGTGAGGTTGTGTCTGCGATCTACGGAGTTGAACCAGCAACTTCAGGAACCATGACGCTGAATGGCGCCGAGTATCGACCTCGTCGAGTGGCGGATGCTCTGGCCAAGGGTTTGGCGTTGATTCCCGAATCCCGTAAGGACCTCGGATTGGTGTTGCAGCGCTCCGTCGGTGACAACGTCACCCTGCCCTATCTGAAGGATACCGAGAGAGCGGGCTTGATCTCTCCGAGAGCCGAGCGAGCACTGGCATCGGATCGGATGAATACCGTCGGAGTCAAGGCGGAGTCCGTCGATGTCGATGTAGTGACTCTGTCCGGGGGAAATCAGCAGAAGGTCCTCTTTGCGCGCGCGCTCGTGCGCACCCCAACGCTCCTCCTCGCCGATGAACCAACGCGAGGAGTAGACGTTGGGGCCAAGCGCAGCATCTACGACCTCATCGTTGATTTGGCCGCACAGGGGATGGGTGTGTTGATCGTGTCATCGGAGATCGAGGAAGTAATGGGGCTAGCGCACCGGATCCTGGTCATGCATCAGGGCAGGTTGGTTGCCGAATTCGACGGTGATTCAGCACGTGAAGAGGCGGTCATCGCCGCCGCCTTCGGACAACGAGGAGCAGCATCATGAGCACCGAGGCTTCTGTCGATGCGGTTACTAACCGCCGTTCCGTCACGTACTACATCACGAACTATGGAATCGTATGGCTGACGCTGCTGCTGTTCCTTCTGCTTGCTGTCACCACACCGAACTTTGTCAGCGCCGACAACTTCCGCAATATCCTCGACCAGCAATCGATCGTGCTCATCGTCGCGGTGTTCGTCACGATGCTGCTGATTTCGGGGAACTTCGATATCTCAATCGGAGCGATATACACCCTCATTCCACTCCTGGCACTCAGGGTCTTCGATGCATCTGGGTCTCTTCTGCTCTTCATCGTGGTCGGGATCGCGGCTGGAACGATTGCCGGGTTGATCAACGGTGGCATCGTGACCAAGGGGCGCATCAACTCCTTTGTTGCCACACTTGCCACGGCCTTGGTGTTCTTCGGTATCGGTTACCTCGTCACCGGAGGAACGATCCTGCGCCTGAGCGATTTGGATGTGCGCTCCCTGGTGACCACGCGGTTCCTCGGCCTGACGACGAGCACCTGGATTGCGATCGCCATCGTGATCATCGCCTGGCTGCTATTGGAACGGACTCGATTCGGTCGCTATCTCTTCGCCATCGGGGGCAACCGCGAAGCAGCGCGATTGGCCGGTGTCCCCGTTGATCGCGTGGTGATCATCACGTTCGCCCTTGTTGGCCTGTCAGCAGGTCTCGCTGGGACCATGAACAGTGCGCGCACCCTGACGGCTCAGGCCAGTGATGACTTCGGGCTCGTCTTTGCAGTCATTGCCGCTGTCGTGGTCGGTGGCACCTCGATCATGGGTGGATTCGGTGCTATCTGGCGCACGATCATCGGGGTGCTGTTCATAGCTTTCCTGGGCAATGGCTTCAATCTGAACGGTATCGATCCGGTGATCCAGCGCATCATCGAAGGTCTGGTGATCCTGGCAGCTGTTGGCCTCGACGCCTGGACCCGATCTCGCCGCACAACCTGAGAAGGCCGTTAGCCTGGGGCGCGTGAGTCGGCCCATCGAGGATTACGCCCTTATCGGAGACACCCATACTGTCGCCCTCGTCTCTCGCGACGGCGACATCGACTGGTTGTGTGTTCCACGCTTCGACTCAGGTGCGGTGTTCGCAGCACTGCTCGGAGATGAGTCTCATGGGCAGTGGAGCCTGCGGCCGGTGGACTATGTCGGCGAGCCGCAGCGCGCCTATGAGGGCGACACGTTGATCCTGGCCACCGAATACACGACGCCGACGGGACGGGTCCGGGTCGTCGACCTGATGCCGCATCGCAAGAACCACCCGACGTTGATCCGCCTGGTCGAGTGCCTCGAGGGCGAGGTCACGATGCACACCTCGCTTCGGATGCGGTTCGACTACGGCTGGGTGGTGCCGTGGGTGACCGCGATCGATGGGGGTCTGCACGCCGTCGCCGGCCCCGACGCTCTGGTACTGCGCACCCCCATCGCCTTGGACTCGCACAACCAGCACACCGAGGCAACCTTCACCCTGCGCTCGGGTGAACGGGTGCCGTTCGTGCTCGCCTGGCATTCGGCGACCAGCCCCGTGCCTCGTGCTTTCGACGTGGACGACGCGATCGCGACCGCCGTCACCCGCTGGGAAACCTGGAGTGCGCAGTGCACCTATGACGGGCCCTATCGCGAGCAGGTGATGCGATCCCTGTTGACATTGAAGGCGCTGACCTATGAACCCTCCGGTGGAATCGTCGCAGCCCCGACGACCTCGCTGCCCGAAGAGATCGGGGGAGAACGCAACTGGGACTACCGCTACACCTGGCTGCGCGACGCCTCGTTCACCCTCGACACCCTCGTGCAAACCGGATTCCACTCCGAAGCACGCGCCTGGCGTGCGTGGTTGCTACGCGCGATCGCCGGAGATCCGGCGCAGTTGCAGATCATGTACGGGCTCACCGGTGAGCGACGCCTGCCCGAATACACCCTCGATTGGCTGCCCGGCTATGCCGACTCGACACCGGTGCGCGTCGGCAATGGTGCCGCTGGTCAGATCCAACTCGATGTGTATGGCGAGGTGCTGGATGCGTTGAGCATCTCCCGCCACACGCACCTCGACGGCGATGACTCGACGTGGCCGCTGGAGATCGCGCTCGCGGATTGGATCGCGGACAACTGGCGCACGAAGGACAACGGCATCTGGGAGGTCCGCGGCGGCGCACAGGACTTCACCTATTCGAAGGTCATGTCGTGGGTTGCGCTAGATCGGGCTGCGAAGCACGCCCAGAGCATCGGGGACACCGATCGTGCGGCTCGCTGGCGTGCCGTCGCCGACATCATCCACGCCGAGACCTGCGAAAAGGGATACGACGCCGATCTCGGCTCGTTCGTGCAGTCCTTCACCTCTCCAGTTCTCGACGCCAGCACCCTGCAGATCCCGCTCGTCGGCTTCCTACCCGCAGACGACCCACGTGTGGTGAGCATGGTCGGGACCATCGAGCGTGACCTGACCCGCGATGGATTCGTGCTGAGGTATCACGCTCAGACTTCCGGGGATGGGCTCTCCGGTGATGAAGGATCGTTCCTGTTGTGCTCCTTCTGGTTGGTCACCGCGCTCGCGATGAGTGGCCGTCGTGACGATGCCGTCGCATTATTCGAGCGGCTGCTCGCACTGTGCAACGACGTCGGTCTGCTGGCCGAGGAATACGACCCGCGTGCTGATCGGTTCCTGGGTAATTATCCCCAGGCGTTCAGTCACGTCGGTCTGGTGCAGGCAGCGCTGGCGCTGAGCATCCACGCCTAGGACGAACCCCTAGTGCGAGGGGCGCTCGCCGACATCGGCGCCGGTGAGGCTGCGCACCTCCAGCTCCGCCCACAACTCCTTATCGCGTTCCTTCGACGTGACCGTGCCCAGCCAGCCCATGAAGAACCCGAACGGAATCGAGAACAGCCCCGGATTGCGCAACGGGAAGAAGTTGATGTCGATTCCCGTGCTCAACGGGATGAGGCTGTTGGCGGCACCGGTGAAGTTCGGGGACAAGAACAGCAACACCAGTGCTGAACCCAACCCACCCCAGATCGCCCACACCGCACCGCGGGTGTTGAAGCTCTTCCAGAACATCGTGAGCACCACAGCGGGCAGGTTCGCACTCGCTGCGATCGCGAATGCGAGCCCGACGAGGAAGGCAACATTCAGGCCCTGGGAGAAGATCGCGAGGATGACCGCGACAGCGCCGATCACCACGGTTGCGATCCGGGCAACGTGCACCTCCTCTTTCGAAGACGCCTTGCCCTTGCGGATCACACTGCCGTACAGGTCGTGCGCGAATGAGGACGACGTGGCGAGGGTGAGACCTGCGACGGTGGCGAGGATGACCGCGAACGCCACCGCGCCGATGAACGCCAGCATGATCGCACCGCCGAAACTGCCCTCGCCGCCGCCGAGAACCACGGATAGCTGGGGCACTGCGACGTTGCCGCTGCTATCGACGAGCGAGCCGTCATCGTTCACCCCCCGGCCGAGGGTTTCTCGGGTGACCAGGGCTGCAGCACCGAAGCCGAGCGCGATGGTCATCAGATAGAACAGGCCGATGTTGCCGATCGCCCAGTTGACGCTCTTGCGGGCGACCTGAGCGGTCGGCACGGTGTAGAAGCGGATCAGGATGTGCGGTAGGCCTGCCGTACCGAGCACGAGGGCGATCGACAGGGAGATCAGGTCGAGTTTGCCGATGAAACTGGCCCAGGAATCTCCGACCACCTCGACGGCGAATCTGCCGCCGGGTTCGAGGAATGCCTGGCCGAGGCCGCTCATCTCCGAGGCCTTCCCCAGCAGCGAGTTGAGGTTGAAGTCGAAGTTCAACAGCACCAGGAACGTCAAGATCGCAGCGCCGGTGATGAGCAGGAATGCCTGGGTGATCTGCACATAGGTGGTGCCGCGCATACCGCCGACCACCACGTAGACGACCATGATCGCTCCGACCGCGGCGATGATCCAGTTCTTGGCTGCCGGGTCAGTGAGGTTCAGCAGCAAGGCGACGAGAGCACCGGCGCCGACCATCTGAGCGAGAAGGTAGAAGATGCTCACGACCAGTGTCGATCCGGCCGCCGCGGTTCGCACCGGGCGTTGACGCATGCGGAAGGCCACGGCGTCACCCATGGTGTAGCGACCGGTGTTGCGCAGGGGCTCGGCGATGAGCAGTAGCGCGAGCAGCCACGCGACGAGGAATCCGACTGAATAGAAGAATCCATCGAATCCGTAGAGCGAGATCAGACCGGCAATGCCGAGGAAGCTGGCCGCGGACATGTAGTCCGCAGAGATCGCCAGACCGTTTTGGAAACCGTTGAGGCTGCCGCCGGCGTTATAGAAGTCGGATGCCTTGCGGCTTTGCCTTCCGGCATAGGTGACCAGGACCAGGGTCGTCGCGATGAAGACTGCGAAGAGGATGAATGCGAGATTCGTGGAGTCGATGGTCATCCGTGCAGCTCCTTCTCCACCTTCACCCGCAGGTCTTCACGAATCCCATCGAGCTTGCGATGGGAATACATGTCGTAGGTGACGACGACGATCAGGGTGCTGACGAATTGCAGCAACGCGAGGATCATGGCGATGTTGATGTTGCCGAAGACCGGCGTGGATACCCAGTCACGAGCGAAGGTCATCAGCAGGACGAAGACGAAGTACCAGACGAGGAACGCGATCGTCATCGGAAAGGAGAACCTGCGGAAGCGACTCTTCAGCGTCTTGAATTCAGTCGACTGCTGGGTTCTCTCCCACACCTCGCTCGCCTGCGTGGTGGTTACCACGCTGTCTGTCGAATCCTGCATGCTCGCCCCTCGCTCAGTGCCGCAATGGCAACTCGCCGGATTCGGGAATTGCAGGTAGCGCCGGACATCAGATGGTGGGAGTCGCTATGGCCTACACCCCGAATATTGAAACGGGACGGTAGTGACTTCGCCCGGGTCATGGGGTGAGTTTGACGAAATGGAGACCAGCGGAGGGATTTCCTCCCTGTCCGAGGTGCGAGTCAGGGAATATGACTAAGTTGAACAAGCAGTGACGCACCTTCGCCGGGGCTGCGCAACCTTTCGATGGTCGGGGAACACGCGGGCCGGGAACACGCGGGCCGGGATCACGTGGTCTGGGATCACGTGGTCTGGGATCACGTGGTCTGGGATCACGTGGACTGACAACACCATGTCGCTCGATTCCGCCCGGTGCGGGTATCCGTCGTGTCAGTCCCGTGGTGCGGTGAGTGCGTAGCTCGTCACCGCGGTGACAGCCGATACGCCGAGGACACTGGGCCAGGCACCGAGCTTCTTCGCCAGGGGATGCGATGTCCCGAAGGCGCCCAGCATGATCGCCAATGAGCCGATGGCCGGTGCCGGACCGGCCTGGCGCCACCACGACACCGTGCAGGTGGCCGCACCCGCGGCGAGCACGGCACCACCGAGTTCACGCTTCTTCGTGGTCCGGGCGACGTAATAGCCGCCGATCAGGCTGCCGGCGGCGAGGGCTGCTGTGAGTGCGCGCATGACGTCGAGGCTAACCCGTCGGCAATCCCTCGGCCCACCGACCGGACCACCCTTCCCGCGCAAACGCTGCCTAAAGGGTCGCTATCACAGCAAACGCTGGCTAAAGGGCGGCCGTTTAGCCAGCGTTTGCGATGTCAACGACCTTTTACCCAGCGTCTGTTCGGACGGATCCGGATCAGGCCGGAGACGACGGCGACTGCACCCATCGATCCACTCCGCATCGATCGACTCCGCAGTCATCTCTCCAGCGCATCGACGACATGGGCGGCGACGGCAAGGGCTGAGGTCCAGGCCGGGGATACCGCGTTGAGCACATGCGTCGACCGCTCGCCGGGGCGCACGACGAAGTCCATCTCCAGCCTGCCGTTGACGGTGTCGAACAGCTGGGCGCGCACGCCGGGGCGGCCGCGCTCGGTGAAATCCGCGGCGCGAACACTGGGAACGAGTCGAGCGGCCTGCTCGGCCAAGACCCGGCGGGAATATTTGGGCATCTCGGTGCGGATGAGTCCGAGCGTGTCGTGATGTGGGCTGGTCAGGAATCGCGGATAGGTGCGCGCCAGGTCGATCGACTCCCCGATATTTGCGCCACGCACCCCGCCGTAATCCTCGCGCCACAGTGACGGAATCGCCGTCGGTCCGATCTTCGCTCGCCCGTCGACGGTGACCGTCAGGTGCACGCCGAGGAACGGGTTGCGCGGGTCAGGCACCGGATACACGTGACGCTGCAGGTGCCCCGGTGCCCAGTTGCCATAGAGGTAGAGGCCCTTGAACGGCAGCATGCGGTATTCGCGGCCGACATCGAACCAGCGAGCGACCCGGTCGGCATAGAGCCCGGCGGCATTCATCAGGTGGCCCACCGAATACGTCGTCGTCGAGGTGCGCAGCCATCCTGGTCCGGCGGCGGTGACTGGTTCGCCCATGTGAATGTCGCCACCGCGGGCACGGACGCGATCAGCGAGTGCTTCGACGACGGCTTCGGGATCGGCGACAGCGGTGTTCGGCGACCACAGTGCGTGGCCGTGAGTGCGAGCCAGCGGCTCGAGTTCGGCCAACTGCGACTCGTCGATCAATTCGATGTCGACACCATTCGCCTGCCCGCGGGCGTGCAACTCATACAGCGCAGGGAGTTCATCCTCGGATTTCGTGACGACGACCTTGCCGGTCGGTCGCACCGTGACGCCACGCTCGGCGCAGAACTCCTTGAGCATCGCGTTGCCATCGCGGGTCAGTTGAGCCTTGAGTGAATCCGGTGCGTAGTAGAACCCGGCGTGCAGCACACCGGAGTTGCGCCCCGAGGCATGTGCGGCGAGGTGAGGCTCCTTGTCGAACACTGCGACCTGATCGCCGGGATATCGGGAAAGCCAGGCATCGGCGAGAGCGAGGCCGACGATACCGCCGCCGACGACAGCGAGATCGAAGGCGTGGCCCATGGTCATCGAGCCTATGGGAATTCCCTGGTCGCTGGTTGTGCATCGCAGATCGCGGAAATGTACGGTAGTGGGGGTGCCGTGACATCTGCACCCGGACATGATGTCGTCGATCAGAACCCTGGGATGATTCTTCTTGACGCGGCTATCTCCTCGATTCCCCTCCCGGTTGCTGGTGAGCCTGATGGCGAGTGTCGCCCTCTCCTTGAGTCTCCTGCCCTGGGCGGAAACACCCGCCGCAGCAGCACAGGGAGAGGAGCAGCCGCGGAGTGGACTGCTGCAGACGAACGCTCTGCCCGATGGGACGAGTGGTGCTCTGCTCACCTGGGGACTCACCAACGAAGGTCTCGTCGATGGATTCACACAGGCGTCGACGCCGGAGATTCATCCCGCTGGGGCAAACACGTCGGGGACATGGCGCGACATTGCCGGTGGAGGGTTTTCCCCACTTTTCTTCGACACTGCCAGCTTTTCGTGTGGGCTTGCGGCCGATGGCCGGGCCTTCTGCTGGGGGAACAACGAACAGGGACAACTCGGTGATGGTTCTGGTGGCCAAATAGATGACAGTTCGATCGAACCCGTCGCCGTTGCCGACGGGGAGAGCCCGGGAACGTTCACGCAGGTCTCAGCGGGAAACGTCTCTGCCTGTGCTCTCGCGACCGATGACAGCGTCTACTGCTGGGGTCGTAACGCCGAGGGTCAATTGGGGAATGGAACGACAACAGAGGCTTTGTCCCCGGTCATGGTCCAAGCAGGGGAAGGCCCGGGACAATACACGGCGCTTTCGAGCGGGACCTTGCACTCCTGCGCGATAGCTGATGACTCCCGACTGTTTTGCTGGGGCTCCAATGACAATCGCCAGCTCGGTGATGGAACCTCGACGACTCGAACAACCCCTGTCCTCGTGGACTCTGGGGAAGGCCCGGGGACCTACACCCAGGTGGCGGCGGGAGACAGTTTCACCTGCGCGCTCGGCACGGATGATTCGACGTACTGCTGGGGGCGAAATCAGCACGGCCAGATTGGAAACGGGGGAAGCACCGTCTCGACGACCTACTTCGCCACGCCTCAGCTGGTGCAGGGTCCGGTCTTCGACTCCATTGCGGTCTCCACTATCGGCACCAGCGCCTGCGGCGTGGCCCTCGACGACAGCGCCTACTGCTGGGGATGGAATTTCAACGGTCAGTTGGGAGACGGCACGACAACCAACCAATCAGTCCCGGTTCGAGTCTCCTCGGATGTGGGATTCAGTGCGGTATCAGTGGCTGCCAGCCATGCGTGCGGAATCGGCCTCGATGACACGATCTACTGCTGGGGCAGGAATGCGGATGGTCAACTCGGAGACGACTCGCAGATCGACCGCACGACTCCAGTTCCGGTCGCATCGGCGGGCACTCTTTCAGGCCGGAGTCCGCTGTTCCTCGAGGCCGCCGCGCGGCGCACCTACCTGATCGCGACACCACC
>CAJXYI010000072.1 GCA_913063435.1 uncultured Actinomycetales bacterium
GCCAGGCGGCCGCGAGGGACGCGCGTCGACGCCCCCGCGGCAGGAGATGCAACCCATAGGCGATCTCGCTGATCGTGACCGCCGACAGCCGCGGATCATCGAGCCGGGTCAACCAGTCCGTCGCGACAGGATCAGCGCGCATGACCGCCGAGACGACATTCGTGTCGAGGATGATCACGCGAAGGGGTCTCGTGCGGGCTGCCGCGGCATCGGATCGAGGTCGTAGCCGGAGTCGGCGAGCACAGCGGAGAACTCCCGCAGGGTGTCGATGAGGGAGCGTTCAACCGGAGATGCCACAGCCTCGGTGAGGATCGCGCGCACCTCGGCCTCCATCGATCGGCCGTGCTCTGCGGCCCGCACGCGCAGCCTGTCGCGCACGGAGTCATCGAGGTCTCGCACCGTCAGCGTTGCCATAGCCGCACACTAGAAGGGTGACAGCATTGCTGTCAACGCCGTCACCCTGGCCGAACTCAGTGCGATACCACTGGTCACATCCGACGCGAAGGAGCGGCAGCGCCGCCAACTCGTGCTCCAGATGACCGAGTCGTCCTTCGATCCGCTGTCCTTCGACGATGCGTGCGCACGCCGCTTCGGTGAGGTCGCCGCTGCACTGCGAGCATCCGGGCGCACCAACCGGGCGCGAGCATTCGATGCGCTCATCGCCGCCACCGCAATCGCACACAACCTCCCCGTGTTCACCGGCAATCCCGCGGACTTCACCGATATCCCCGGCCTGGAGGTCCACGAGGTCGCGATCCCGCGTTAGTCGCTCACTTGGCCGCCACCCCAGCGACACGTCGCCGAAAGGGTCGCCGCTTCAGCGACCAACGCGGGATCAGCACTAGGCGTTGAGGTGATGAACCTCGAGATCGATGATGGCCTCAGTCGAGATGCGTTCAGCCTCCGAGCGCTCCTGGCCTTCGAGGACTGTCGCGACGAAGTCACGGACCTGCTGCTCAGCACAGGCAAGGTCGTCGACCTGCGTCACACCGACTCCGTCGACGTGCAGTTCCCAGCCATGAGACCAGGGCCGGGCGTGGACGTGATATCGAGTCATGGCAGCCATCCTTCCGGAAGACACGCGAGCCGAGTCCGAACCTGACGCACGATCCCCGACGACACCATCGTAGTCCGAGTGATCACGACCATGTGCTGTCCACAGGGGCAGTACCACTTCTCATGATCACCTTTGCCTCGGCGGGAGGAGCAGCCGTGGCTCATAAGCACAGACACGAGGAGGCGATACGCCATCGCCTTGACCACGATCACACCCAACCCCCCGGGTTGGAAGCGCATCAATTCATCACGTCACGCTGTGGAAAGGGCAACGGCGCGATCCCGCGTGAGTCGCTCACCTGGCCGCCACCCCAACGACAAGTGAATACCAACCGCTATGAAGGAGTCCGCGACTCAACGTGCCGCTCAACGAGGAATGAGCGTGTCGAGTCTGGCCCGCCAGGCTCTCGCCGACCTGCTTGCCCAGGAGACCCACCCACAAAACCCCTAGCAATCACCATCCAGACGAGTGAGATTACCGATCCTCATGGGTGGGGGAAAACTACTTCGATCCTCGGGCCGGCTGTCGTACAGAACACCTTGTAGGGCGGGTGACCAGCGACCGGGAGCCTCATCACGGTGGCGCCGCCAGACGTGACAATCGCGGTCGAGAGGGATTGGGCCTTCGCGGGGAGTCGAAAGATCAACTCGCAGGCATCGAGAACCGCGTTGTAGAGCTGCGCGTCGCTGCCGCGCTCCAACGCATCGAGTTGCTCATCGGCGACCGCGGAATAGGCCCCCTCAGTCATATTCAACGGCGCGTGCGGCGGCGGGTCACAGTTTTCGACGCCATCGCCCGGTCGAGCAGGTCACGCAATTCGGGGTCATGCTCGTATTCCGCCTGGGCGGCACTCACCACGACTGCTGGCTGAAGGAGCAGGCTCCCGTCAGATTGCTCGATCACCAGGAATTTCTCGTTCGGGTGTCCGGGCAGCACCACGCGGCTTCGCCCATCGGTTTCGATCAACGTGGCCATGGGCATCCTCCTCGTGGACTCTCCCAGCACACTATGCCCACTTTCCCACTGTGGGCTTCTTTTCTCCGAAGCGGATCACGACATCGGCTGCTCCCGGTTCACTCGCGACTTAGTGGGTTCACTCTGCCCCGCGGCTGTGACATCTCAGATTCTTCATCCACAGGTGTACGAGCACCTCCGCGTTAGTCGCTCAGTTGGCCGCCAACTCACAGACAAGTCGTCGAGAAGGCCGCCATCCCAGCGACTAACGCACTTTCGGTGTTTCCGCGGAAACACGTCGCGGATTGCTCGGCGACGATCACTGAGCATCGAGGCACCTTGACGAGCCGACCCGACATCGGTTCTGTGATGATCAAGGGGAAAACTTTCGGACATAGGGGACTCGGTTGTGAATCGGTATTGGGCAACGGTGAGCTCAGTCGCGCTCGTTGCCGGCCTCCTGGTGGGCGTCGCCCACACTCCAGCCCAGGCAGCCGGAACCCCCAAGGAATGGTTCATCGCCCAGTCGGGCACGGCTAACCCCAATGGCACGAGTTGCGCCGATCCAACGGTCGTCGGATCCGACGACACCGCCATCCGCACCGCACTCGACGCGGTCACCGCTGATGACACGATCACGATCTGCAGCGGCACCTACACCATCACCCAAACCCTCATCGTCGACGACTCCATCGCCATCCAGGGACAGGCAGCATCGACTTCGATCCTCGACGGCGGCAACGCGGTGCAGATTATGCGGTTGAACGATGACGACACCGACACGACCGACCCGTCGGAGGTGTTCGTTCTCGTGCAGGATCTGACCTTCCGCAACGGAAACGCCTCAGAAACGGGCTCTGGTTGTTACCTCACGTCTCAGTGTGGTGGAGCAATCTATGTCGAAGACGAATCAGACCTCACTGTTCGGCGTTCGTATTTCGAGGGAAACACGGCCGGATTTGCGGGCGGCGCGATCTACAACCATGGCGAGAACAACTACACCGGCGGAGTCTTGCGTATCGAGGACAGCACGTTCTATCGCAACTCAGCCGACTATGACGGGGGAGCTGTCGGTGTTGTCTTCAACGCGAATGCCAGCAGCCACTTGACGGTGGTGAACAGCACGTTCGTGGAGAACCAGGTTTCCATTCGCCATGGCGGGGCGATCAGCGAATCCTTCGGCGACGGCGTTATCACCGCAAGCACTTTCGTCGACAACCAGGGGCCAGACGGTGACGCGATACGAGGTCGTTTCACCGTTACCGGGAGCCTTTTCGCCGGCCCAGACACCGCCAAGATGTGCTCGTCGGACATCACAGTCGACACCACCTCCGTCAGCACCGGTCCCGGCTGTGGCAGTGCTGTGATCGTCACAAAGGACTCCCTCAATCTGCGAGGCCTCGGCTCCTGGGGTGGTCCCACACCGACAGTCTGGATTGGCTCAGGCAGTTCGGCGGAGAACGCCAACGGCGGCACCTGCCAACCCCTCGACCAACGAGGTGCAGCGCGAACCGCACCACCCTGCGACGCTGGTGCCTTCGAACGTCAGGGCTCCGCGGATGAAGCGACCACAGGAACTCTTGACTACCCCGCCGACGTTCAACTGTTTTCGTCCGTCTTGCCCGTGTCCTCTCCGAGTGGCGGTGGACCCGGTCGGAACATCGGTTACCAGTCCCTTTCCACCACGCAGTGCTCGGTCAACCAGGCCACCGGAGCTGCGATTGGTCTGACGCTCGGGGAATGCGAGGTCCGGTGGTACCTCGCCCCGACTCTGCTTCTCAACGGCGCCGTCCAAGATGACACCCTCACCGTGTCGAAAGGGACGCAGGCGACCCTGACGATCACCTCAGGCACGGGCACACTCGCCCCCGACGACACCCTGACTCTCACGACGAGCGGTGGATCAGGTTCGGGCGCAGTCTCTTTCAGCGCCTCGCCTGCAAGCGTGTGCTCCGTCGCAGGGAGCACACTCACTGCACTGGATTTCGGGACGTGTCAGGTGAGCGCGACTAAGGCCGAGGATGCCTCCTACCTCCCCGCGACCTCCGCGATCGTGTCGGTTCAAGTCCCGGCTCCGAACCCGCCCACCCCCATCTCTCCTCCCTCGGTGCCGAGAGAAGTCACCGCTGCGTGGACCGGCAGCGCAGTGACAGTCGCCTGGCAGGAGCCCGAGACTTCAGGGTCCTTCCCCGTGTCGAACTATCAGGTGCTGTCACAACGCTCAGGTGGCTCGTGCTTGGTGCAAGCGCCGGCGCTGACCTGTGACATCTCCGGCCTCGTCCCGGGCAGCACCTACACCTTCACCGCTCGAGCCCTGAGCGGCGGCGGCTGGAGTCCCTTCTCCGCACCAAGTAACGAGGTGACGATTCCGCGTCAACCGGAGCAGTCGATCATGATCACCGGATCGCGGACGGCCAAGCGTGTGATGATCAAGGGGCAGACCGAAGGCTTCCCTACAGGAACCGAGCTGAGGGTCTGGGCAAAGGTTGGGGACGCCAAGCAGTTCAGTCCCGGGCGCCTCGTCATGGTCGAACCCGACGGCAGCGTCACCTGGCAGCGGCGAGCTCGCCAGCCGGTGCAGGTCTATCTCGCCAGTATCGATGGTGAGCAACGGTCGAATACCGTGCAATTTCCGCCAAGCCGAAGGTCCTAGCACACGCAAGATCGCAACCCGAGTCTGCGGCGGCCGTCAGCCATCTCCTATGCGTCCCATACTGCGCTGAACGCCCCACGAGGTCGTGATCAGCTGACCATGCCAGGCTGCTGGCATGAGCATCGTCTCGTTATCAACGCCTCAGTCGACGGGTGCGTTTCGTCAACGCCCGCGCTGCTGTGGTCACGGCTTCGGTGAATTCACCCATGAGATCCACAGGCGATTCCACCGACACCTTCCTTGAAGCCGATGCAGTGTTGACCGGTGCGGATTTGGACGACCCGCGCACCTGTGGCCCACCGGCAAGAAGCTGAGAGACCCGCTGCGCGGAGACACCCATGATCATGCCGATGTCACGAACGCTGAAACCCCGAGTGCGCAGCGCACCGGCCACCGCATGGTTCATCCGAGTCGACAGGACTTGGGAGCGAGTCGCGACGACGCTCATCGTCTGCGCTGCCTCCACGAGATCGAGCAGATCCGCAGGGATATCGAATTCGACCTCGACGTCGATCGTGGACTCGGGCACATCGAGGGCGAGTGCGATGGCCTCGCGAGACATGTCCTCGACCTGATCGAGGCGCTTGGTCTGGGTCCACACCACCGCCTGTGGGACATCCGCACGCACCGCCCACCAGCCATCCTGGCGTGTGGCGGTGACAAGGATCGACTCGCTCAATTCGTTCTCCCTAGGTATTCGTCGACCTCCGCGATGATGCCGCGGGCTGTTCTCTCGTTGATCTCACGGTGACGGGGGATCACGATGATGAGTTCCCCACAGGAGTACACGTCATGCCGGCCACCGTGTCGCACCAACATCAGGGTCAACCCGGCCGATTTCGCAGACCGGGACAGCGAGACGAGGAGGGCACGACGGTTCATTCTTGACTAGCACCATAGAGACAATCAAGTAAAGTAATATTGACTATCTGAGTCGTTCGTGGTCCGCAGGACATGGCGGCCACGATGACGCACCTGCGCGGCGTCTGAATGCCAGCACGTTTCCGCTTGAGGAAGGAAGTCTGGTTTGCTCGCTGTGGATGCCGCAGGTGACAGAGTCGATGAGGCACTGCAGCGAGCGAGACACCCGATCGGGGGAACTCACTGGGCGGGGAAGACCACCCGATTGGACTGCACCTCACCGGTGCAGAAGTGAACACAGATCTTCGTATGGGTCCCTCGCTGCCAGGTGAACCCACCATCCACGGCAACCCTTGGTCCACGGCGCTCGTCGCTCAGCTGGTCGCCACTTCAGCGACCAACGCGGGTGCGGATGTTTCCGCGGAAACACCGGAGCACCGATGGGCTCCCCTAAGGAACGGCCCTGGTGATGCGTGGGTGACCTGATCCCCGGTAGCTGATCACGGAGATCTGGCGTGGGCCTGACGCAGCCCGCCAACCACGACTTTTCCCCTATCCTGGGGGAGTGACCGAGCAGCAGCCCCTCGAGGATGAGCGTGGCGTGGATGTGGCGCACATTCGGGCGCTGTTGAGGCTGTCCCCAGCGCAGCGTCTGGCCCACATGGTGGAAGTGGTCAACACTATGCAAGCGATTAGGGATCACTCCCAGTCTGCTCGTTCATGACATTCGACCCCGTCCCCATCTGCCGCATCCTCAATGAGTAGGCCGTCGATTACGTGGTCGTGGGAGGATTCGCCTCGGTGATTCTCGGCTCACCGCTGCCCACCGAGGATGTGGATGTTCTCCCCGATAAGTCCCCTGACAATCTCGGCCTATCGACGCGTTCCGCGGGACGAAAAGCCCATCCAGCGGGCGAAACGTCCCGCAGAAGGGCAATCGCTTGAGGATTGGTCAGCCGGCCAGGCCGAGGAACACGAGCACCCTGCGTTCAAGCTCCAGCATCTGCACAGCATCGAGGCGCCCCAGAACGTCCCCAACATTGGATCGACGGACTGTGGTGATCTTGTCGATCATGACGAAACTCGGTGTCGTGATGCCCGTCGCCTCATCAGCAGCAAGAGGCATCCGCAGTAGGGGAGCATCAACGCTCGTGGTGGTCAGTGGGCACACCGTCACCGAATCCGTCGCTGAGAAGAGGTCGTCTTGGATGACGATGACTGGGCGGGGCTTGCTGGCGTACACGCCGCCTGCAGCGGTGGCGATGTCACCGCGACGAAGGGCAGCCACGACCTATTCGTCCCATGGTTCGCTGATCGCCTCGACGAAGTCCTGATCATCGGACTTCGCTGACGCCCGAGCGACTGCCCTGGCCTGGCGTTGGGCCTCCGCCGCGAAATCGTCTCCTCGAACGTCCGGCACCCAGATCTGCACAGGGCGCAGGCCCTTCGCGCGCAGGCGCTTGCGGTGTGCGGTGACACGATCTCGAACAGCCATGGACCCATGTTACATGTTACGCCAAACTCCGACAAGATCCGCTCATCGCGAGATCCATGGGCCCTTGCGCTGGGCGTGGGCAATTCGCACCGGGTCAACACTGATGGACCCCACGGTCATCACCGCTCCCGGCCACGCAGCCGCCGCCTGCCCTGCCGCATCGACAGCCCTGCGGATTGCCGCCGACGCGTGGGCAGCGGATTCCTCGTCATCGTCACCGGCCACCGACATGCCCACAAGGACTGTCCCAGTGTCCAGGTCCACACTCACCACAGCGTCAGACGCATCGCGTGTCCACCGCCTCACGGGCGAGCAGCCCCGCCATGATCCGGTCAGCGATATCCGTGATCTTCTCCACCGGTGCGGAGGGTGCCACGACAAAGCGCCATTCGCAGGTCATCATCGCGTAGCCTCCGTCCACTCCGGGCACACTCTCGCTGCACACGGTAAGGCCTCACGGCCATATCGGGGATTGCTCGCAGGTCAAGTGGAACCAGCGCACATGCGATCCGCAGAGACAGCGCAGCCGGTAGTAGCGCGGCGGGTCATCGATACGCCAACCCTGGGCCGCGAACACTTCCAGGACCTGCTGCAGATCCTTGCGCGGATGACGTTTCCATGAGGTGGCGCACCGAGTCTTGTCGAAGGAACTGACAGCACGGGCGGCGTATCCACAGGCACGAACCAAGCCCTCACCCCCGCCGGTGTATCCACGGATCGGCATCGGCGCCCTCAGTACGGAATAACCCAGTCTTCAGCCCATAGCCGTGAGTAGTAGTCCGACGAGATCGGGGCAGTTCCCCCTGAGGGGTAGTGGGTCATCTCCCCCACAACCAGCCGGGCTCCCAGGTCATACATATCCACCCGCACGAAGTCGATGACAGGTTGGGCGAGTTTCTCCGCCGCCACCACCATGTCCCCCAGACGGTCAGGGATCCCCGGCGCCACATCAGGCGGGGGATCGACCATTCGGACATCCAGCATCCGCCCAGAGCTATCCACAATCGCCGTGCGGTGATCAGCGAACACATCCATCTCGATCTGAATGAACCGCACAGATCCGCAGATCACAAACAACCGGTATTCCCTCGGATGATTCCCCGAGGCATCCCGCAACAACTCCTCGACCATCACCCGCCGCGGGATATCGGCGAAGCACCACTGCACACAAGCCTGCCCACGCGCCCAGGAGTAGTCCAACGTCATCCAGTGCCGACACAGGTCGCTGATGCGTTCCCGATCAGCATGCTCAGGCCGCACCCGGAACCGGTCCCACCCCACGCGCGATCCCAACCTCGGCAGTCGAGCCTCCTCCGTGGCCTCATCGGTGATGATCACGATTCCGCCTGATCCATGGTTCACCTTCGCCACGAACTCCCGGGGAACCCGATCCCAGTCGATCTCCCCTGCCGACTCCGAAAGGCAATAGGTCTCGGCCACCCAACCCAGTCACAGGACACTCTCGACGTAGTCCTTGACTCCCACCTTGTCGGCGAGCGCAGGCAGCAACGCCCGTCGGTCATGAAGCATCTTGTAGTTGAGACGCCCATTGAACGTGTCCAGGTGGCGAGCCCGACGCCGCATCCGCCACTCAACGATGCGCTGCGATCCCCGAAGGGTTAGGTGGTGCCACCCCCAGCGCAAGCCCGGGTGCCATGACCCGGGGACCAGCGCGAGCAGTCGCTTGTTCACCCCCGGTGGTGCTCCCGCAACCACTCCGCGGTCTTCTCCAGCGCCGGATCCAACTCCACCGGCGACACTTCAGGAAACACCGACTCCAGCAAGGTCGGGTCGTTCTCGGAGTTTCGCACATCCCCGACCCGAGGGGCGGTGAACTCGACCTGAGGAGTCACCCCCAGCAACGCCTCGATCCGCTCCAGCAGGTCCAGCAGGCTGTGCCGGCGCCCGAAGGCCAGGTTCACCGGAGTGTCCAGGCTCACCTTCCGGGTCACCGCCGACATCAACACGTCTACCACCGAATCGACATAGGTGAAGTCCCGGGTCTGGGTGCCATCTCCGTGCACCTCGATGGGCTCTCCCCGCATCACCTTCCACAACCACTTCGGCACCACAGCTGCATAGTCATGGTCAGGGCGTTGCCAAGGGCCGAAGACGTTGAA
>CAJXYI010000073.1 GCA_913063435.1 uncultured Actinomycetales bacterium
GTCGGGGATCGGAACCGACAGCGGAGTGCCGAACATCAACGCCGACGCGGCCTGCTTGGGCATCTGGTCGACGGTGCTCGCGGAGAATCGCTGCATCGTGCCGAGTGCGCGAACGAATGCGGGCAACATGAAGGTGCCGGCCAGGCTGTGCACGTTGGGATTGCCGAGATAGAGGCCGACGGCGTCGGCCCCGTGGTCGGCGATGGTCGATCCCAAACGCGTGCGGATCACGTCGAATGCCTCATCCCATGAAGCCTCGCGGAGCTCACCGGACTCGTCGCGGATCAGCGGGCTGCGAAGCCTGCGCGGATCAGCGTGCAACTCCCCCAGGGCGACGCCCTTCGGGCACAGGAAACCATGGCTGAACACGTCCTGATCGTCGCCACGGACACGGTCGACTACGCCCTCGTCGATGGTGAGGACTAATCCGCACGTGGCTTCGCACAGCGGACAGATTCGCAAGGCTTCGCTCATGACCCCACTCTGGCAGCCCTGCTGCCCTCCCGCCAGGGACCCGCAAAATCCCCCTCTCCCCCCACCCAAGCCACCACCCCCACCGTCTGAGTTACCTGAATGGTCGCTAACTCGGCAAGTTAGCGACCATTCAGGTAACTCAGACGTATTCGGGGTTGGGGTTGGGCGTGCGACCCCGTACGGTTTCCTGGCACTCTTATCCGATGCCTCGTCCTTATCCGATGCCTCGTCCCTATCCGATGCCTCGTCACTCGGCTCGTATCACAGCGTCCCTCGGTTTCGGTCTGGCCCTGGCTGCCTCCGTGCTCGTCAGCCCCTCTGCGGCCCACGCCGAATCGATCCAGCCCTCTGCGCCTCCTCCGGTGACGGCCAGCAAGCTCTTCGTCCAGGACGCACAGGCGGCCACAGTCGAACGCAAGCGGGGCAAGCGCTGGAAGATCACGCTCACCGGTGTGAATGCGACAACCCTGTGGTTCGCCGATCGCCCAGAGCGTGATGCCGGGCGGCAGAGCACCAGGAGTTTCGTGCGCGAGTGGGCGGACTTCGGATTCGCCGCGGATCCACCCAATGCCGTCATCCAGCATTCCGATGCTGACGGTGTCGCTGTGGAGTTGAAGAATCCCCGCTACGACCGCAAGGCCGCGACCCTGACCTACACCGCGATCATCGACCCCGGTTCCGGGAAAAGACTTGCTCGCACGATGACGGACGTATCGATCTTCATCGACGATGCCGGATACACGATGACTCCGGTTCGTTTCGAGATCAGGGGAGCAGCGCCCGATTCCACCGTGATGATCAATCTCAGCGAACCCTCCGGGGAGCCGGACCCAAATTACGCTGCCTTCTCCGTCGGCGGACCGGGATCAACGGAGGGAATCCCGACGACGACGCTCCTGGACACCGATAGCAACGCTGCCACGCCGCTGGTGGTGCCGATTCGTTCCCTGACCGTCGATGCGACTCGCCTGGAAGTGAAGTTGGGTTCCGCACCCGAGGATTTCGATAACACCGTCCTCAACTTCAGCCTGTCCCTGTTCATCATGACTGCCCCGGGCGTAACCGATATCGAAATCGTCGCACCGGGTACCGATGTCGGCAGCCTCTTCATCGACATGGCACTGGGTGATGATGCGCCTCTTGCCTCCCTCGGCCCGATTCCCGGGGTCATCCGCCTGCCGTCTTCCTGATCGATCGACAGGGGCTTGCCATGCTCGATTATTCGACCCTGTGGTGCGGCCTCCGCGGTCACATCACATACGCGCCCGACGAGCTTGCCCTCGCCGAACGACTGCAGGCAGCATCACCCGCTGGTGTCTCCTGGCGCTGCCTGCGCTGCGGTTCCTACGTGCCCGGCGAACCCCATGGACGCGGACCAGCCGACCTCGCTCCAACCCCGCCTCGCGGGCGAGCGTTGCGTCAGCTCATCGTCCTGCGCCTACTTGCGGTGCTGCGACTGATCGAGGGATCCGCGGAGTTGGCGATCGGCCTCACCCTGTTCGGGTTGCAATCGCAGGTTCCCAATGTGGTCCAGGCACTGAAGAACGAACTACCGCTGCTGGTCCCCGCTGCCGAAAGCATCGGCTGGAACATCGAGAACTCCTGGATCTCCCGCACTCTCGACGACATCGCTGGAATCAGTCCCGGATCCTATGGACTCATCGGTTTGGGCATCGCAGCGCTCGGCACGATCAAATTGGCCGAGGCTGTCGGGCTGTGGCTAGCCAAGCGGTGGGGCGAATACCTCTCGGTGATCGCCACGAGCGTGTTCATTCCCGTCGAGATCCGGGAATTGATCCTGGGCATCACGCCGTTCAAGGTGACGATATTCGTCATCAACGTCGCCGCGGTCGTGTGGTTGATCTGGGCGAAGCATCTGTTTGGGGTCCGGGGTGGCAAGGCCGCAGCCGAGGCGGAGACCCAGGAAGCGTCGCTCATCGCAGTGGAAAAGGCAGCAGTCGTGACGCCCGGACCTCAGGTTTGACAGACTTCGCCCATGATGATTGAGAGCAACGCGCCGGCGGCAAGCGTGAGTTCCGCAGGAAGAGTGGTTGATGCACGATGAGTGAACCACGCGCCTGGACGGTGGATAGCCGCACACTGTGGCGTATCGGCTTCATCGCTTTGGCGATCATCGCGATCGGACTATTCGCAAACTTCGTCATTGCCGACGGGGGCGGTGTCATCTTCATCGTCCTCATGGCCTGGTTCTTCGCCCTCGCCATCAGCCCGGGCGTCGATCGTCTGAGCCGTCGAATGTCACGTGGGTTGGCGACCCTCATCATGATGGGTGGTCTTGCGGCGTTTCTCGCCCTGTTCTTCTTCGCTTTCGGTCAACTCCTCATCGACCAATTGGTGTCCATCGTCCGCGCGCTGCCTGATCTATTCGCCCGTGTCATCGAGTGGTTCAACGCGACGTTCGGCACGTCGTATAACGCACGCGAGTTGCTTGCCGAGATCGACTTCACCGATGAAAATATCCGCTCCTTCAGCCTGCGCATCGCGACCGGAATCCTGGGATTCGCGGCCTCAATTCTCGGAAGTTTCTTCGGGCTGTTCACCTTCGGCCTGATCGCGTTCTACATCAGTGCCGATGGTCCTCGGTTGCGCCGTTGGATCGCCTCGCTGTTCCCCGCCCAGACCCAGCTGGTGTTCATCAACGTCTGGGACACGACAGCGGAGAAGGTCGGGCGATACGTCGCGGCCCGTGCGCTCCTTGCCACGATCAACTCCGTCACCAGCGGCATCGTCTTCTTTGCCATCGGCCTGCCCTATTGGCTGCCGATGGCGATTTGGACAGGTGTGGTGGCCCAGTTCGTGCCGATGGTCGGGACGTACATCGCGATCATCCTGCCCGTCGTCATCGGCCTGCTCAGCGGCAATCCCTGGTTGGGCGCCATCGTCCTGGCCTGGGCGCTGCTCTATCAGCAGGTGGAGAACCTGACGATCGAACCTCGCATCTCCGCACGTGCCGTCGACGTGAATCCGGCTGTCGCATTCGCCTCCGTACTTCTGGGTGCGGCCCTCTTCGGCGTTGCCGGGGCGCTACTGGCGATCCCGGTGATCGCCATGGTGATCACCCTGATCGGTCTCTATGTGAAAAGACACGATCTGATCGCCGAGATCGAGTCAGGTGGTGGCGGGAACGCCCCGGTTGCGAATGGGCCGCCGCCAGACGACAACGACACCGAGTAACGCCAGCAGCGGCACCAGGAGAAACGCGGTTCGCAGTCCGATGGAATCGGCCAATGCGCCGAGGGCGAACGGTGCGGTCATGATCGCCAAACCGGCGCACAGCAAACCCACCGCCGAGGCCAGATCGGCCAGGTGTGGAACGGCTCGGATCGCACGTGCGATCGCCAGCGGCCAGTGCAATCCGATTCCGCAGCCGGTCAGGAAGAGGAAGGTCAGCATGACGGGCACATTCGACGTCGCCCAGACGACGAGGAACGCAGCTCCCGACAGCGCGAAGGCCGCGATCAGGAGCTTCTCCGGGTCCATCCGCTGAGCGATCCGGCCGCCGACCACGCGCCCGGTGACGAGTCCGGCAACGACGACCGCGAGCGCAGCACTGGCGGCACCATCACCCAGCCCACCCTGTTCGCGTAGCAGATCTGCGCTCCACAGCGCGAGGGAGTATTCGATTCCCGCGGCAGGCAGCATGACCAGGCAGCTCCACCAGAACAGCCGTGTGAGATCGCGCCAGCGCCCCGCGACTCCAGCAACCTCACCGAGGTCATAGGACTGCGCCTGCGCACCCCGCCATATCTCGATCACGATGAGGATCACGATGAGCAGCCACAGGGCAGGTCGCCAACCCAGGGTCACCGAAACGCCGATGCCGACACCGATCGCGCCGAGGAATCCCGCGACCGCACCCACGGCGTTGGCTTCGGAGATCGATGAGGGTGCTGCCAGTCCCTGCTGTTCACCGAGGAAGGCGCTCAAGCCCGCCACCATCAATGCACCACCGCAGCCGGCCACGACCACCGAAGTGATGGTGAACATCACCGGAAGGCCGGACGTATAGCCGAGGATGCCGGCGATCATGAGAATCGAGCCCAGCCGCATTGCTCGGCCCCTCCCGATTCGCGCGCTGATGCGGGGGCTGGCGAAGGACATGATGACGATGCCCAGTGCCCAGCCGCTGCCGTGCAGTCCTGCGATCGTGCGCGTGGTCTGCTGTTCTTCGCGCAGCAGGATCTGCGACGCTCCGAGGGCGTAGACGAAGAAGCCGTAGGCCCCCATCTGGGCATACGACACCCAGGTTCGCCGATCGCGCCGAGGCACCGTCGGCGAGAGACTCATGGCCGCACAGTAGTGAGTGTCCGGGACAGTTGATAGGCAGTCTGTTCGATTCGTGCCCTGACCTCGGCAGTGCGCGCCAGCGGCTGTGCCTGGACACCGGCGCTCTTGGAGAGTTTGCGACCTTCATCATCGGACAACAGGCCGTGATGGAGGACGTCGATATCGGGGAATGTCGATCGCGGCAAATAGGCGGCCAGAGTCCTCTGCATCGCGGTCGCCTCGCGTAGGTCGTCGCCCCGCAGGATATGGGTGATTCCCATCGCATCGTCATCGACGATATTCGCGAGGTGGTAGGCCGGTATCCCTTCGCGTCGCCACACCACGATGTCGTCGTCGCCCACCTGCATCCGCAGGGCGGTTTCTCCGGTGACGAGATCAAGTTGCGAGCATCCTCTCGGGCAACCCGGGCCCGCGTGTCTGTGCCACTCGGTACGCGAACACGCACACACGTAGGCACCCTGAGCGATGAGCTCATCGCGTGCGCGCGCGTAGTCCTCCATGTGCTGACTCTGGCTCCGTGTATCGCCGGTGATCGGGACGTCGAGCCACTCGATCATGTCGCGGATATCGGCGACGTACTCCGGTCGGGGGCGATCAGGATCGATGTCATCGATGCGCAGGGCGATCTGCCATCCACGGTCTTCGGCAAGCATGGCCAGTAGCCGAAGATGCACGGCATTGCCGAGGTGTAGATACCCACTGGGCGTCGGTGCGAACCGGGTAATCATGGGACAGTGATGAATTCACAGCGTGGACCCATCGCGCGAGCGAGTCGCTGATCCATGGTGACGAGGGGAGCATCCAGGGCTTCGGCAAGCGCTACATAGAACGCATCCCAGCCACGCACATTGGCGCGCAGATTCCATACGCGTTCCACCAGGGGTGTGATGGAGAATCTCTCTGCCGGCCAGGACAGAAGGTCGTTGACAGCCAAGTCTGCCGCCGTGTCATCCAGAAGTGCGCGATAACGATCACGCTTGATGATTCCGAGTACTTCGGCATCCACGATCGCCGGCGTCACGACGTCACCGTGCATGAGCAGCGTGGATAGGGCGACGTCTCGATGAGCACCTTGGGCGACCACCTCGTAAACGATGGAGGCATCGACCACGATCACGTCGGCGGCCACTCCCCGCGAATCTCATCCAGGCCGCCGACAGCGTCTATCTCGCGGGGGCTGACCCCATGGCCGCGTACCTGTTCTGCCCATTCGCGCATGCTGGGTCTCGCGACGATGCGGGCAGCCTCTTGACGTAGGAACTCCGGCACGCTCAGTCCCGCTTCTGCCGCCTTGCGGACAAGACCGAGGTAGGTCTCATCATCGAGATCCCGGATCTGGATTGTCTTGGGCACGCAATCACCGTAACATGCAATGTCGCATGTCTACATGCGAGCGCTCATCACCCCTCCAGTCGCTCCGCGATGGCGAGCCACTCCTGTTCGAGTTCCTCGATGGAGGCCTCGACTTCGCGTAGTGCCGCCGTGTCGGCGAGGAGGCGATCGGCATCGGTGGCGTGCTCGGCCAGGGAAGCGTGGAGCGCTTCTGCCTCCGACTGGCGCTTTGCGATCTTGCGCTCGATAGACGCCAGCTGCTTGGACAACTCGCGGCGTTCGCCCCCGGTCAGACCGGCCTTTGCTGGCGCCGCGGGTGCGACTGACGCACCCTTCGTCGTCGCAAGGGAAACCCCTTGACGCAGCTGCAGATACTCGTCGACCCCGCCCGGAAGGTCGCGAACCTGACCATCGCCGAGAACCGCGCGATAGGTCGTGCACACCCGCTCGAGGAAGTACCGATCGTGGGACACCACGAGCAGCGTGCCTGCGAAACCATCGAGCAGATCCTCCAGTGCCGAGAGTGTTTCAACATCGAAGTCATTTGTCGGCTCATCGAGCATCAGCACATTCGGGCCGGACATCAGCACCCGCGTGAGTTGTAGTCGACGCCGCTCGCCACCGGACAGGTCACCGATGCGGGTCCACTGCGCCCCTCCGGTGAACCCGAGTCGTTCGCACAGTGACGATGCACTGATCTCACCAGCTTTTCCCAGATCGACATAGCGGGCGACTCTCTCCACCGATTCCAACACCCGATCATCGGCGGGCAGATCATCGAGACGCTGGGCCAACAGCACCGGTTTGACCGTCGAGCCGGTGCGGATGCGGCCACCATCGAGTTCGCGATCGCCAAGCAGCGCGTTGAGCAGAGTCGATTTGCCCGCGCCATTCGGGCCGAGGATCCCCACGCGATCGCCCGGGCCGATATTCCAGGTGACGTTGTCGACGAGCGTGCGGTCACCCACTCGAAGAGTCACGTCTTCCAACTCGAACACGCGCTTGCCCAAGCGGGAGCCGGCGAACTTCATCAACTCGATGTCGTCACGCGGTGGAGGTTCGCGACTGATCAGTTCATTGGCCGCGGCAACACGGAACTTCGGCTTCGTCGTGCGAGCGGGTGGTCCGCGGCGCAGCCATGCGAGTTCCTTGCGCAGCAGATTGGCTCGACGGGCTTCCTCTGCCTGCGATTGGCGCGCCCGCTCGGCCTTGGCGAGCACGAACGCGGAATAGCCGCCCTCATAGGACTCGACTTTTCCGTGCACGACCTCCCACGTGTCGGTGCTCACCTCGTCGAGAAACCACCGATCGTGGGTGACCACGACATAGGCACGACCCTTGAGTCCGACGAGATGCGCAGCGAGCCAGGCGACACCTTCGACGTCGAGGTGGTTCGTCGGCTCATCCAAGATGATGATGTCGGGGCTATCGACCAGAACGCGGGCAAGTTCGACCCGCTGGCGTTCCCCTCCGGACAGATTGCCCAGTGTGCGGTTCAACAGCACGTCGTCATAGCCACCGAGCAGCCCGGTGAGAATGTCGCGGATCCGGGAATCCGAAGCCCAGGTGTGGTCGGGGACATCGCCCACGATTCGCTCGCGGATCGTCACCCCCGGCAGCGGCGCTGGCGCCTGCCCGACGAACCCGAGGGTCGCATCATTGGCTCGCGTCACTCGGCCGGTTTCGATGTCGCGGGTGCCGGCTAGCACCCCCAGCAGGGTCGACTTCCCCCCGCCGTTCCGGCCGACGACACCGACACGGTCGCCGACATTCAAGCCGAGGGAGACATGGTCGAGGATCGATTTCTCCCCATAGGTGATGACAGCGTCCTCGACGTTGATGAGGTTGACCGGAGCCGCTGACATCGCCGCCATCGTAGGATCTCCGTGTGAATCGGAATCCCCACTCCCCCTTTCCTCGGTTCAGCGATTCACCCGACGCTGCACCGGTGACGATGGAGGAGCCGGAACTGGAAAAGAAGTTGATCCCATTCTTTTCAGCAAAAATTAATAAGGATAACACAGTGGGGGTTACTATCAACTTCTTAGAGTTGGTAAAGCTTTTCAAGCATCTTGGTTTTAAGAGGTACGATAAAGACGAAGGGCATTTCATTGTCCACATCAAAAATAATGTAGTCCGGGAATGTTCGGTTGAGGATGTAGTGGACGCAGTGGAAGAATACCTTTATCAGTTTTCAGATGAAGAAATACACGAAAAACAGGAGGTAACAGTTGAGGTAATTATCAATAAACTGTATGCCGGTATCAGTACCTACTTTTCCGAACGCATTTTAGCCCGTTTACGTCCATCAAAGCCTATCCGGTTTAACGAGCATCAAAAAGACCGCGCCTTTTTCTACTATCGAAACGGATATGTAGAGGTAACAGAAAGGGAAGCAACTTTGAAGCCTTATTCTCAGCTGGAAGGGTGTGTTTGGGAAAATCAGATATTGGATAGAGACTACATCCCCAAACAGCCACACCAATTCCGGAAGTTCTCCTTCTGCCGGTTTGTACAGATCATTTCCAACAACTACGATTTCCATCCAGAAACAAAAGCGGCTAACTCATTGGCAGACCCTGCCAGGGAGTTGGCACTCAAAACTGTAATGGGCTACTTACTGCACGCCTATTTTGAGCGCAGTCTCATGGGCGTTATCCTGACCGATAGTAAGATAGACGAAGATGGAGACAATAA
>CAJXYI010000074.1 GCA_913063435.1 uncultured Actinomycetales bacterium
GATTGCGTCTGAGTTACCTGAATGGTCGCTAACTCACCGAGTTAGCGACCATTCAGGTAACTCAGACGCAATGAGGGGGGTTAGACGATGTTGTGTTCGGGGCGCAGTTCGCCGGTGGTGAACCGGTGCACATCGAGTGGCGAGATGTCGATGAACGGCTCGACGCCGAGGTACAGATCGCGCAGGATCTCGCCCACCGCCGGGCCCTGCAGGAACCCGTGCCCGGAGAACCCGGTGGCGTAGAGGAACCGCGACACGTCTCGGGCCTCTCCGAGTAGTGCATTGTGATCCGGAGTCACCTCATACAGCCCCGTCCAACCGGTCTGGACGCCGAGTTCGAGCAGCGCCGGAGCGCGGAACTCGGCGAGCTCAGCGAGCTTCGCGGGGAATTCCGGGTCGCGATCGAGGTCGAATCCGGCCGGATTGGTCTTATCCGAGAATCCGGTCAGGATCCCGCGGCCCTCGCGATGCCAATACAGGCTCGTGCCGTATTCGATGGTGAATGCCATGTCGATCGGTTCGGGCATCGGTTCGGTGACGATGAGTTCGCGACGATAGGGGGTGACCGGCAGATCCACGCCGACGTAGGCGGCGATCTGCGGCGACCAGGCTCCGGCGCAGTCGATGACACACCCTGTGCGCACCGTGCCAGCCGTGGTCTGCACCCCGGTGATCTCGCCGGCAACCGAATCGATCCCAGTCACCTCGACACCCGTGCGCACTGTGGCGCCGTGCCGTCGCGCACCCGTCGCATAGCCCAGCACCACCGATTCCGGGGCGCAGTGTCCATCGCGGGGCGACCAGGCGGCTGCAAGTACGCCCTCGGGATTCAGCAAGGGTGACAGTCGCACGGCTTCTTCGGCATCGACCATGCGCGATTCGACCCCGAGGGAGTTCTGCAGAGCGATGGTGCGCTCGAAGGTCGCGACCTCCTCGGGTGAGGTCAAGACGAACAGATAACCACTGCGGTGCAGGTCGATAGCCTGACCTGGCCGCTGCTGGAAAACTTCGAAGAGCTCAAGGGACCGCAGCCCCAGCGAGATATTGAGTTCATCGGAGAAATTCGCCCGAACTCCACCGGCAGCCCGGGATGTCGATCCACCTGCCAGGTCGCCTCGCTCGACGAGCACGACGTCGACGCCGGCTTCGGCGAGGTGGAACGCCGTCGACGCCCCCATCACTCCGCCGCCGACGATGACGACGTCGGCGGTCTCGGGAAGTACCGAGGTCACAGACGGAAGTCCATGTCGCAGGGCAGTTCGATCAGGTCCATCTGCGCCTTCTGCAGTTTGCCGCTGTAGTCCCAGTTCATCGACTGCCAGCGGGTAAACTGGTCGAGCACCCACACACCACTCTGCCGCGAACCATTGCCGCTGCGACCATTGCCGCCGAACGGCAGATGCGCCTCAGCACCGGATGTCGTGTTGTTCACCGACAGCATGCCCGCAGAGATACCGTTGCGGAATCGCCAGATCGCCTGCGGATCGGAGGAGTAGATCGCGCTCGACAGGCCGTAGCCGTGTCCATTGCTCAATTCGATGGCTTCATCGAGGGTGTCGAAGACACCAAGGCCGACGAGCGGACCGAAGGTCTCGGTGTCATACAGCGCGTCTCCCGGCCTGATTCCTTCGACGATCGTCGGGTGGGCGAACCATCCGGCGTCGGGATCACCGATGAATCCGGCGCGCGGATTGGTCGACGTGATCCGGCCGACCCCGGTGGAGCCATAGACGGTGTGGTGATCGGCGATCATCCCGAGGTGCTTGTCGTGGTTGAGGAGGTATTTCTCGTCGATGAGCGGCCCGAACAGCACATCGGCGAAGGGATCTCCGACGATGGCGTTCTGGGTCTCGGTGACGAAACGATCGCGCACCACCTCGTAGATATCGCGATGCACCCACATGGTGCCCAAGGATGTGCAGCGCTGCCCGGCCGATCCGAATCCGGAGAACAGTGCACCCTCGATGACCAGATCGAGGTTAGCGTCGGGCATGACGACCATCGGGTTCTTGCCACCGAGTTCCAAGCAGGGCGACTGCAAATGGCGTCCGGCGAGTTCGCCGAGTCGTCGCCCGACATCG
This sequence comes from uncultured Actinomycetales bacterium, assembly GCA_913063435.1. Taxonomy (GTDB): domain Bacteria; phylum Actinomycetota; class Actinomycetes; order S36-B12; family S36-B12; genus M55B157. Next base: position 2,082 of record CAJXYI010000074.1, read on the forward strand.
GTCGAACCGGTGAAACCCAACTTGTTGACATAGCCGGCCTGCATGGCCGCGTCGAGTCCGTCGAACGTCGTCGGACCATCAGCGACGACGACCTTCAGAACATCGCGCGGCACGCCACCGGCATAGAACAATTCGGCCATCGCCAGAGCGATGCCGGCAGCATGCTCGGCCGGCTTCCACACGATCGTGTTGCCGGTGACGAGCGCGGGCACGAGATACCACGACGGCACCGCAGCCGGGAAGTTCGCGGCGGTCACGATCGCTGCGGTTCCCACCGGCATGCGGAAGGTCAGCAGCTGCTTGTCGGGCATCTCACTGGGCACCGTCTGCCCATACAGCCGCCGGCCCTCGCCGAGGAAGAAGTCGCAGGTGTCGATGACCTCCTGGACCTCTCCGAGCGCCTCCGCGTACACCTTGCCGATCTCGCGGGTGACGAGTTGCGACAGCGCTTCCTTGTTCGCCTCAACCAATCGGCCGACCTGGGCGATCACACGGCCGCGTGCCGGAGCGGGAATCGAGGCCCATTCCGGTTGGGCGGCTTTGGCGGCGCGGCAGGCCTCGATCACATCGCCCGAGGTGGCTAGGGGCACCTCGGTGATGATCTCCTCGATACGGGCGGGGTTGCGGGACAGGAAGGTCGTCATGCCCGCATCCTCCCACCTCCCTTCGCGGATCCACCGGGTGGTGGGATATCCCCGTGAGCGATGAATCCACGCTGGGCGCTGCACTGCTCGATGCCCTGGCCGAGGCTGGGATCGAGGTCATCTTCGGCCTTCCTGGCGTGCACAACCTGCCGATGTGGTCAGCTCACCGCGAGGGTCACCCGCGCATCGTGGGCGTCCGGCACGAACAGGCCGCCGCCTATGCCGCCGACGGCTATGCCCGCGCGACCGGTCGGCTGGGAGTAGCGATCACCACCACCGGTCCGGGGGCGGCCAACGCCCTGGCCGCCTTCGGTGAAGCGGCCACCTGCGGCTCACCCATCCTGGTGATCGCCAGCGACGTGTCGCAAGCCTTGCGCTCGGGCGGTCCTGGAGTCGCCGGTAGTCCGCGGGGGATCCTGCACGAGATGAGCGACCAGGCAGCGATGTTCGCAACCTTCGCCGATCACGGGGTCATCGCCACCACGGCACGCAGCGTGGACGAAGCCCTCGCGGCAGTGCACGATGCGGTCGCGGCCGCAGCCGCGACTCCCACCGCCCCGCGCTATCTCGGCATCCCATCCGACCTGCTCTCTGCTGACTGCACGGTGAAGTCCGGGTCGACAGCCGTCACTTCGACGATCGCGCCGTCTCACGCGGACATTGCTGCACTCACCGACCTCATCGATGCATCACCGCGCATCGTGCTGTGGGCAGGTGGGGGAGTCGTGCAATCTGGAAGTGACGGAGAGCGCGCGCTCGGTAGCCTTGCCGACCGACTCGGTGCACCGGTGGTGACGACCTATGCAGGCCGCGGACTTCTCGCCGATTCGTCTCATATCGTGACCGCACCCGTGCATGAACCCGAAGTTGCCGACCTCATCGCTAATGCCGATGCGTTGGTGATCATCGGATCCGATGCGGACGGTATGAACACGCGCAACTGGCGGATGCCGCGACCCGAGCGAGTCGCAGCGATCGGACTGGGAGCCAGCCTGCCACGCACCTTCGACTTCGATGTCCTGGTCGCCGCCGATCTGGTAGTCACCATCGATGCGGTGCTCGATGCACTCGATTCGGCTGAGGTGAAGCAACGGCAAGCCTGGGCCGATTCATCGATCTCGCAGCGCGTGCGTCAGCGGCTGCGGGATGACCCAGCGACGTCCGGACCGATGGCGCTTGTCGATGCGGTCGACTCCTGGCCCGACGACGGGGTGATCGTGTGCGACATGGCGGTGTCGGGATATTGGGTGGGTGGCTATGCGCCGCAGCCACACCCGCGACGACTGCAGTACCCGGTCGGTTGGGGAACGCTCGGCTATGCCCTGCCGGCCGCGATCGGTCCGGCTGCGGCGGGTTTGCCAACCCTCGCGGTGTGTGGGGATGGTGGCCCGATGTTCGCCCTTGGGGAACTCGCCACCCTGGCCCAGGAGCAACTACCGGTCACCGTCCTCATCGTCGACGACGGTGGCTACGGCATGTTGCGATATGACCAGCAGGTGTTCGGTCATCCCGAACGCGGGGTCGACCTGCTCACCCCGGATTGGACTGCGCTCGGAGCCGCCTTCGGGATCCCGGTCGAAACGGTGGCCGAGCCTGCAGACCTGGCCGACATCCTGGCGCGACCGTCGACCAGCCCGCGGATGATCGTGCTGCATGACCGTTTCCTGCCGCCCCGGACGACAAGTCCTCGCTGGTTCGAGGACGTAGGATGATCGGCATGACTTTGCGGGGACGCCTCATCGCCGGTATCAGCGCCGCGGCCTTGACCGTCAGTCTCGTGCCGGCATTCGCCGTCCCGGCGAATGCTGCGGTCGAAAACTCCCACCGGCAGGAGAACCCTGCACGCCAGGCGAAGCTGTCTTTGCCCATGGAAGCCGGTGATCGTGGTCGTTTCGTTCACGTCCTGCAGGACCGACTGCAGTGGCTGGGATATCGCATCTCCTCCCGGGAACGGACTGAAGGCAGGCTCGGACGGTCCACGACCGCCGCGGTCGTGGCCGCACAGAACAAGTTCTTCCTTCCGCAGACGGGAACCGTCGATGCCAAGACCTGGCGCCTGATCAAGAACGTTGCTGGCAAGGTCGGCGTGCTGCCTCGGGTGTGCCGCAGCGAAGCCAAGACCCTGTGCATCGACAAGACCGCCAAGGTCATCCGCTACGTCCGCAATGGCAAGGTCGATCGCACCGTGCATGTGCGCTTCGGGGTCCGTGGTTTGGAGACGCGCACCGGAACATTCCGCATCTGGTTCCGCTGGCGGGAGGCGACATCCGGGATCGGTGGTCCAGATGTGCCGCGCGCTCCGATGCCCTACGCCCTGTTCTTCGACGGCGACATTGCGGTTCACTACTCACCCACGTTCGCCCGGACCGGCTACTACCCCGGTGGTGGCTCGCATGGTTGTGTGAATGTCGCTGATCTGCGGGATTCGATCTATCTGTTCAACCAGATGCCGTTGCGTGGCCTCGTCCACGTCTATTGGAGCTGATTCCTCTCGGCAGTAATCAGACTGTGCGCTGACCAGTCTGCGGACCGGTAGCGCTGTGTCATCGTGCCTACGTTGGCGCGGCTATGACACATATCCTGACTCCCGCGTCCCTGTCGCAATCGCGCACCCTCGTCCTACTGGGCATCCTCATCGCCAGCATCGCGACTATTCTCAGCGGTTGCGCCACACCCACCGCGACGTCGCAGGAACCTGCTGCAGCAGGTGCGCTGACCCAGGCCCAGTTGCCGGAAGACTGGCCAGAAGAAGTATTTCCTCCCCAAGGGTTTTCCCTGGAGTATGCCGTTGGCGGTTCGAATGACGGACGTACGGATTTCACCGCGCAGTATGTCTCCTTCGGTGATCAGTCCGATGCGGCCGCAGACTATATCGGATCGCTGATCGGTTCGGGTTTCGCGCTCGATGAGCAGCGACCGGATCTAGGCATCTGGGTCCTCAAGGGTTTCGGTGTTCGCGTCGAGATCATCCTCGATGACAGTCACGAGAATCTCACCTGGCTGGCGGTCTCGGTTTTCACGAAGTAGTCGTCGTTCGCGTATTGCTCCGCGGTGGAGGTGTCCGTTCACTAACCGGGTGATGCCTGTCGGAATACTCGTCGGGAACTCACAAGACACTCACAGTGGACGTGCACGACACATCAATCCGCTGTCACGAATGCACTGTGAGGAGACATCGTGACCGAGACACATCCTTATGCACGGGGGCAGCGATCGCCGCGCCGACGCTGGACCACAGTCGCAGGTATCGGACTTGTCGGTGGTCCGCTGATTGCCGGCTGGATGCTGCTACCCATCGCGTCAGCGACTCCATCGGACAAGGTGACGATCTGCCACGCGACGTCGTCGACGAGTAACCCCTACACGGTCAACAGCGTGAATACCTCGAGCGTTGACGAAGAAGGGAATAAGTTCCTCAACGGGCACGGTGATCACACCGGTCCGATCTTCGATCCACAGAATCCGCCAGCCTCGTGGGGCGACATCATTCCGCCGTTCACCAATCCTGAAACCGGCAACAGCTTCCCGGGTATGAACTGGCCGGCCGGTGAGGCGATCTGGTCCAACGGCTGCCAGGTGCCGACTATGTCACCCAGTCCCACGATGACGAGTCCGACTCCCACGGAAACCAGCCCGACTCCCACGGAAACCAGCCCGACTCCGACGCAGACCTCACCCACTCCGACCGAGACGAACCCGTCTCCTACCGAGACCAGCCCGACTCCGACGGAAACCAGCCCGAGTCCGACGCAGACGTCGCCGAGTCCGACGGAGACCACGGTGTCGCCGAGTCCGGGTTCCACTGTCACCGTGACCGCAACCGTGACCGCGACCCAGGTGATTGTGGTTCCCGGTCCGGGTGTCACGACCACGGTGACGGCAACACCGACAACAACACCGACACCGACCGAAACCACTCCGACGCCCACCCAGACGACGGTGACGCCGAGCCCCGGAACCACATCGCCGACTCCCACACAGACCAGCCCGACTCCGACGGAGACGACGGTGACGCCGAGTCCAGGGACAACGTCCGCGACACCGACGACTGGCACACCTTCGTCGACGACGCTGAGCCCGAGTCCGGGTGTGACCGTCACGGGGACTGGCCTACCAACTGGTGTGGCTGCCGGCGGCGGCCCGATGCCACCGATCCCCGGCCTGAGCGATCCGCTGCGCCCCCCGGTGCTCTGGGCTGCCTCAGCCGCATTGACGGCGATGGGCCTGCTTGCCTTGGCCCGAGTGCGGCGGATGGCTGAGTAGTTGCAGATGACTGAGTAGTTCCAGAGGCAGGGCGCGCACGGGTTAGGCTCAAACCGTGCGCGCCCTGCTCATCTTCGACGGAGATTGCGGAATCTGTACTGCATCGGTGAATGTCATGCGCCGGTGGATCCGCCCCGATGTCGACGTCGAGCCGTTCCAGTGGGTTGAGCTGGAGCGGTACGGACTGACGGAGGCGCAATGCACGCAAGCGGTGCAGTTGGTTGCACCGGACGGTCGGGTGCTCTCCGGAAGCCGGGCTGTCATGGCGGTGCTGCGTACGGCCCCGCAGCCATGGCCGATTGTCGGTGCGATCGGTGACCTGCCCGGCATCGCCTGGGTTGCTGATCGCACCTATCGATGGATCGCGGCGAACCGTGAACGCCTGCCAGGCTCGACACCAGCGTGTGCGACTGCGGCGTCGTCACTCGACAAGCGAAACCGCGTGGCATAAGTGGGTCGCCGGGGGCTCGAACCCCGAACCTACGGATTAAAAGTCCGCAGCTCTACCATTGAGCTAGCGACCCGGGGTAGCACTTAATTCGCGAAACCCTGGACTAAAGAGTCCACTAAATGTACTAGGACCCGTGTCGAGCAGCGCACCCCGCTGTGTCAGTCTTCCAAGATCGCGAGCATTTCGTTGCCGCTGCTTCGTTTACGCAGACAGCTGGCGGGTGAGCTCGTTAAACGCACGACGGGCCACAGCTTGGGAAGTGAATGACACGCTTGTCGCTGCACACGTTTGAGTTGAAGAGTGGAACCACCATGGACCTAGGAATTCCACTGATTCCCATGCGGAACCCACCTCCTAGCGCGTCCTCGGCGCCCTCGGTCCGTGATCGTTAGTAGCAGATCCTCTCCTGGGAGTGATCGGAATCTGTGGATAAGTGTCGTTGAAAAATGTTGCACCACAATGGAAAATAGCGGTGTCAGGGGTTGACTCCCCTTAGTTCCTACGCATATAATCGTACGTATGTTCGAGTCTTCAGGTCGTAGTCCCGGGGTGCAGTTCGCCCTCGGGATGGACCAGTTGGACCAAGCGCTGGACACCCTCGCCGAGATCGATTACTCCGAGGTCGATGCGCAGTGCCTGGGGCAGCGGTTGTTGGAGTTGCTGGGTCACTCGCGTCGGTTGGGGGCGGTGAAGGCGATGGTCGCCGATCGGTTCTCCGCCTCGGGG
>CAJXYI010000075.1 GCA_913063435.1 uncultured Actinomycetales bacterium
GGGAGTGGCACACCTTCGACACCATCAAAGGTGGTGACTACCTCGTCGACCAGGATGCCGCGGAGATCATGTGCCGCGAGGCCATCGATGCCGTGCTCGATCTGGAGAAGATGGGACTGCCGTTCAACCGCACCGAGGAAGGTCGGATCGATCAGCGCCGCTTCGGCGGACACACCCGCAACCATGGCGAAGCGGCCGTGCGCCGGTCGTGCTACGCCGCCGACCGCACCGGTCACATGATCTTGCAGACCCTCTACCAGAACTGCGTCAAGGAGGGTGTGGAGTTCTACAACGAGTTCTACGTCCTCGACGTTCTCCTCAACGAGGTCGACGGCGAGGAGCGCACCAGCGGTGTCGTCGCCTACGAGCTCGCCACCGGCGAGATCCACGTCTTCCAGGCGAAGTCGGTCATCTTCGCCACCGGCGGCTACGGCAAGGTCTGGAAAACCACCTCCAACGCCCACTCCCTGACCGGCGACGGCATGGGCGTGATCTGGCGACGCAACCTGCCGCTGGAGGACATGGAGTTCTATCAGTTCCATCCCACGGGCCTCGCGGGGCTCGGCGTGCTGCTTACCGAGGGTGCCCGCGGCGAAGGCGGAATCCTGCGCAACGCCAGTGGCGAGCGCTTCATGGAACGGGTGGCACCGACGATCAAGGATCTCGCACCACGCGACATGGTCGCCCGGGCGATGGTCGCCGAGGTTCGCGAAGGCCGCGGCGCGGGCCCGAACAAGGACTACGTGTACCTCGACCTGACCCACCTGCCCGCCGAGCAGATCGAGGCGAAACTGCCCGATATCACCGAGTTCGCCCGCACCTACCTCGGCGTCGATCCGGTGACCGAGCTCGTGCCGGTGTTCCCCACCGCTCACTATGCGATGGGTGGCATCCCCACCAACGTCGAGACCGAGGTGCTGCGCGATAACGAACACGTCGTGCCCGGTATGTATGCCGCCGGTGAGTGCGCTTGCGTTTCGGTCCATGGAGCCAACCGGTTGGGCACCAACTCCCTGCTCGATATCAACGTGTTCGGCCGGCGTGCTGGCATCGCTGCCGCTGACTACGCCACAACACATGACTTCGTCGAGCTTCCCGATGATCCGCAGGGCCAGACGATGGCGCTCGTGGAAGGCATCAGGTCGGCGACCGGCGCCGAGCGGGTGGCACGGATCCGCCGCGATCTGCAGGAGACGATGGACCTCAATGCACAGGTCTACCGCACCGAAGCGACGTTGAAGCAGGCGCTGACCGACGTCGCCGAGTTGAAGCGGCGCTACCGGCACATTTCCGTGCAGGACAAGGGCACCCGCTACAACACCGATCTGCTCGAGGCCATCGAGCTGGGCTTCCTGCTCGATCTGGCCGAGGTGACCGTGGTGAGCGCCCTGGAGCGCAAGGAATCCCGTGGTGGCCACGCCCGAGAGGATTACCCCACTCGCGATGACGTCAATTTCATGCGTCACACGATGGCCTACCGGATCACCGACGCCCAGGGCGATACCGGAGTGCGCCTGGACTACAAGCCGGTCTCGATGACCCGCTACGAGCCGATGGAGCGAAAGTACTGATGACCGCCGAACTCGCCGAGGCGCCCGCGCCCGCGCCCGAAAGCATCGTGGCCACGGACGTCACCTTCAAGATTCGGCGCTACATCCCCGAGATCGATGACGAACCCCACTGGGAGGAGTACGTCGTCTCGACCTATCCCACCGATCGTGTGCTTGACGCCCTGGCCCAGATCAAGGGCGAGCAGGACGGCACGCTGACCTACCGCCGCTCCTGCGGCCATGGCATCTGCGGATCCGACGCAATGCGCATCAATGGTCGCAATCGCCTGGCCTGCAAGACCCTGATCAAGGACCTCGATTCCTCCTCACCGATCACCATCGAGGCGATCAAGGGCCTCCCCCTCGAGAAAGACCTCGTGGTGGATATGGAGCCGTTCTTCGCCGCCTACCGCGACGTGATGCCGTTCTTGGTTCCCGAAGGCCACGAACCCACCCGTGAGCGGCTGCAGAGTGCCGAGGATCGCGCTCGATTCGACGACACGACCAAGTGCATCCTGTGCGCAGCCTGCACGACGTCCTGCCCGGTGTTCTGGACCGATGGGCAGTACTTCGGACCGGCTGCGATCGTGGCGGCCCATCGATTCATCTTCGATTCCCGCGATTCGGCCGCGGAGCAGCGCCTGGAGATCCTCAACGACAAGGAGGGCGTGTGGCGCTGCCGCACGACCTTCAACTGCACCGAGGCCTGCCCTCGCGGCATCGAGGTCACCAAGGCCATCCAAGAGGTCAAGCGCGCGCTGATCTTCCGCCGCGTGTAACGCGCTTCACCGCCTGCACCCGGGTTACCCTGGGGACACCATGAGCAACGGAGGAATCAGGGGCGCCTTGCTGGCTGCCACCCCCCTGGCAATCGCTCTCAGCCTCGGGGTCGGACTCGCCCCACCCGCTATGGCGGTCGAGCCTGTGGGTGGCCCCCAACTCACCGGCACCGGCATCGTCGTCGACCCCGGCCCGACTGCCACCCCGCTGCCCGATGTGGGTGCGACGACCTGGCTCATCGCCGATCTCGAAACCGGTGCGATTCTGGCCGCCCGCGGCCCCCACGTTCAACGTCCTCCTGCGAGCACCTTCAAGACGTTGACGGCCCTGACTCTCATCCCCCGCCTCGAGGCTGACGACATCTACACCACGACCTATGACGACATCGCCATCGAGGGCAGCCGAGTCGGTCTGGTCGAGGATGGCGAATACACCATCGCCGAGTTGTTCCTGGGCCTGTTCCTGCAGAGCGGCAATGATGCGGCCATGGCGCTGGCGAACGCCAATGGCGGCATGGACCGCACGATCGCGCAGATGAACGAGGAACTGCAGCGGCTGCAGGCCTATGACACCGTCGCGAAGAACACCTCCGGCCTGCCAGCCCAGGGTCAGGTCTCCAGTGCCTACGACCTTGCGCTCATTGCGCGAGAGGGCCTGAAGGATCCACAGTTCCGCCAATACGCCACGACGATCAGCGTGCCCGACTATCCCGGCTATATGCCCACCGAACCCGGTGAGGTCCGCGGCACCTTCACCATCGCCAATCAGAATCCGCTGCTCAACCCGATCGACGGTCGTGCGCCATATGAGGGTGCCATCGGCTTGAAGACCGGGTGGACGACCGAGGCCGGCAAGACCTTCATCGGTGCCGCGCAACGCGACGGAATCTCACTGGTCGTGACACTGATGAACTTCTCCGGGCCCACCTATGACGCTGCGGCACCGCTGCTGGACTGGGGCTTCGCGAATATCGACGCGGTCGCCCCCGTGGGCACTCTGGTCGATCCGGTCCGACCACGCTTCGACGAGGCGTCTGCTGCACCGGTGCCCACGGTCGCACCCGATGCCGGTGGCGGTGGTGGCGAACTGCCCGAGGTCACCCCGGCAGCCGCGCAAGAGTCCTCCGCGCTGCAAACCGCCGCCGCCGTGGGATCCAACGGCTGGGCCTGGGGGCTTTTGGCAGCCATGGGCGTGGGCGTCCTGCTCGTCATCCTGGGGCTACGCAGCCTCCGGCCTCCACCTCCGCGACCGAGACGCACCTACACCGCCCGACCGCCCAACACCGGTGCCGATGCCGACACCGGCGACCGTGGAGCATTCGTTCAATCGGGCAACCCGACGAACCCGACCCGGTCGTAGACCGCTGCCAGGGTCGGCGCGGCGGCTTCCCTCGCACGGCGAGCCCCAAGATCCATCAAACGCGTCAATTCCGCCGGATCGGCCATCAAGTCCGCGACGGCTGCCGCGAACGGGCTCGTGAAGGACAGGACCGCATCGATAGCCGCGGCTTTCAGATCTCCGTATCCCCTGCCCTGCAGATCCGTGGCGACCTGCTCGGGGGTGCGCTCGGTGAACGCCGCGATCAGCGACAGCAGGTTGGACACCCCGGGCTTCGCTTCGCGATCGAACACGATGTCGCGGCCGGAGTCGGTGACGGCAGTCTTGATCTTCTTTGTCAGCACGCGCTCGTCTTCGAGCAGGAACAAGCAACCTGAGGGCGAGGACTTGCTCATCTTGGCCGTGGGGTCGGCGAGGTCGAGGATCTTGGCTGTGTCGGCCACGATCAACGCTTCGGGGACCACGAACGTCTCGCCGAACCGGGAATTGAAACGTTGGGCGAGATCACGCGTGAGTTCCAGATGCTGGCGTTGATCCTCGCCGACCGGAACTCCATTGGCCTGGTAGATCAAGATATCGGCAGCCTGCAGGATCGGATACGTGAACAACCCGACCGTGGAACGCTCCGCGCCTTCCTTGGCCGACTTGTCCTTGAACTGCGTCATCCGGCCGGCCTCACCGAAACCGGTGAGGCATTGCAGCACCCACGAGAGTTGAGAATGCTCGGGCACATGGCTTTGCACGAAGATCGTGGCCCGATGCGGATCCAGGCCTGCAGCGATCAACTGGGCGAACGACAGCAGCGTCCGATGTCGCAGGATCTGCGGGTCGTAATCGACGGTGATGGCATGCTGGTCGACGACGCAATAGAACGCATCATGGGTTTCTTGCAGCTCGACCCAGCGACGGATGGCCCCGAGATAGTTGCCGATCTGAAAGGAATCAGCCGTCGGCTGGATTCCCGACAGCACGCGCGGTCGCTGGTTCACCGGGGTAGTACTCACGGAATCAGCCATAGTGGATGTCATTGTGGCAGCGGCGTGGCCGAGTCCGACGACGGCCGCCCTGCGGTCGGATTCTCGGTGGTTCCAGAGCCCGCACCCGGACTGACCCGGATGCGGGCGATGCGCCGACCATCCATCGCCGTCACCGACAGCAGGCAGCCATCGACCTCGACTGTCGCGCCGAGATCGGGGACCGACCCCAGCCGAGCCATCACGAACCCCGCGATCGTTTCATAGGGCCCCTCAGGAAGTTCGAGTCCGGTGCGCTCAGCGAAATCCTCGAGGTTGAGAAGCCCATCGACCTCGGAGGCGAGCACCGTCATGGGCGCGTCGTATTCGTCACGAATATCGCCGACGAGTTCTTCCACGAGATCCTCGAGAGTGACGATCCCCGCCGTACCGCCATATTCATCGACCACGATCGCGAGGTGCTGACCACGTCGGCGCATCTCGGTCAACGCCGGGATGACCGCCTTCGAACCGGGGAAGAATGGAACCTTGCGAGCCAACGCGCCAACACGCTTCGTGCGCTGGGATTCATCGAGGCTCAGCAGGTCGCGCACGTGGACGAAACCGATGACGTCATCTGCTGATCCGCGGATGACCGGATACCGCGAGTGCGGGGCGTCTGCAACACTCTCGGCCGCTTCAGCGACGAGTAATCCGGCGTCGAGGAACTCCACCTCCGTGCGCGGCAGCATCACTTCGCGGAGTTCCCGATCACCAGCCTCGAATACGTCGTCGATGAGTGTGCGCTCCTCGACGGAGAGGTCCTCGTGTGCGGCGACCATGTCTCGTAATTCCTCACCGGTGATGTGCTCGCGACCGGTCTGCGGATCACCACCCAGCAGGCGGACCAGACCGTTGGTCGACACCGACAGCAACCAGATGAAGGGCCGGGCCAACTTCGCGAGCAGTTCCACGGGTGCCGCTACAGCCAGGGCCGTGGATTCCACGCGCTGCAGCGCCAGTCTCTTGGGCACGAGTTCACCCACTACCAGGGATACATAGGCGATCACCACGGTGATCAGGATGAAGGCGAGGACCCCGGCGAGTCCCTCGGACAATCCCCAACCGACGAAGACCGGCGCCAGCGACGGAGCGATCTGAGACGCGCCGAAGCCCGCCGAGACGAAACCCGCGAGGGTGACCCCGACCTGGACTGCGGCGAGGAACCTGTTGGGTTCACGGGCCAGGCTGGCCAGGATCCGGCCACGTCGGCCCCGGGTCGATAACCGGTCGAGTTGGCTCTCCCGCAAGGACACCAGGGCGATTTCAGCCGCCGCAAAGAACCCGCCGATCAGAACGAATAGCAGAACCAATCCGGCATTCACCAGCAGTTCGGACACGCGTCCGAGGATACGCGACCATCATCCAGACATGGACCGCCCCGGAATATGGCCCCGATACCCCTCGCGCCGCCCTACAGATCGACAGCGAGGTACTGGGTCTCGAGGAACTCGTGGATTCCTGCGAACCCTCCTTCGCGGCCGAGTCCCGACTCCTTCATTCCACCGAAGGGGGCCGCCGGATCCGATGCCAGACCCCGGTCGATCGCAACCATTCCCGACTGCAGACGTCGAGCGACGGAGATACCGCGTCCTTTGTCGCCGGCGTACACATAGGAGATCAGCCCGTATTCGGTGTCGTTGGCCATCGCGATCGCTTCGTCGTCATCCGTGATCGTCACAATGGGCACAATCGGTCCGAAGATCTCGTTGCGCGTGAGCGTCGATCCATGCGTGACACCTCGCACGACATGCGGGGCGATGAACGCACCCGACTCCGGCGCCTGTGTCACCTCCTGCGCAACGGCTCCTTCGTCCCGAGCTTGGTCGAGGAGGGACACGATCTTGTCGCGCTCGACCACACTGACCATCGCGCCGAGATCGTTGTTCCGATCGATTCCCGGCCCGATCTTCACACCGCGGAGTGCTGCGGTGAACTGCGTTGCAAAATCTTCGACGAGTGACTCATGAATATAGAAGCGATTAGCCGCTGTGCACGCCGCTCCGCCGTTGCGCATCTTCGCGATCATCGCTCCCTCGACCGCGGCCGCAACATCTGCACCTTCGAGAACGAGGAAGGGTGCGTTACCGCCCAACTCCATCGACGATGGCAGTACCCGCTTGGCTGTCTGCTCCAGGAGCATCTTGCCGACGAACGTCGATCCGGTGAACGACAGCGTCGCAATCCGGTCATCGGCCAATATCGCCGATGACACCGCCCCGGCCTGTGACGTCGTGATGACGTTGACCACACCGTCGGGGACCCCGGCTCGCTCCAGGACTCCGGCAACCCATAACGCGGTCAACGGCGTCTCCGCAGCCGGCTTGAGCACAGCGGTGCATCCTGCGGCGAGCGCTGGTGCGAGTTTTCGGGTCGCCATCGCTGCGGGGAAGTTCCATGGCGTGATCATGTAGGCCACACCCATCGGCTGATAGGTCGTGATGATCGTCTTATCCCCCGCTGGTGCCGGCCGAAAGCCACCTTCGACCCGGACGGCTTCCTCGGCGAACCACCGGAAGAATTCGGCGGCGTAGGTTGCCTCGCCAAGCGCGTCGCGCCATGCCTTGCCGTTCTCCAGCACGATGAGCCGGGCACAGTCCTCGACCTCGGCGGTCATGATCTCGAAGGCACGCCGCAAGATCTCTGATCGCTGACGAGCTGTCGTCGCGGCCCATGCGCCGAACGCATCATGTGCCGCGGCTACCGCTGCCAATCCATCGTCGACATTGGCATCGCCGACCTGGGCCAAGGAGGTGAGTGATGCAGGATTGATGACATCGAGGTGAGCTGCACTGGTCAGCCATTCGCCGCCGATGAACAGTCCGGTAGGTGCACCCGAGGGCAGGGCATCAATGGTCACGTCGATCTCCTCATCGCTTGCGCATCGTGGGCTCATCGCCAGTAGCCCGCCGCCCGTCGCCTGCAGGGCTTGGATCCCACAGTAGTCGCCGACCCACCAACCACCCCCCGGCCCACTCGTCTGAGTTACCTGAATGGTCGCTAACTGCCTCAGTTAGCGACCATTCAGGT
>CAJXYI010000076.1 GCA_913063435.1 uncultured Actinomycetales bacterium
GAAGCCGCCGGCGTCGGCACCGCGCGCTCCTGGCTGGCGATGCAGTCGGCTCGGGACCTCGCCGAAGAGCGGGCCAGCGGGACGCCCAAGGTGCGCAGGCTCGACACTGTCGCATAACCCTCTGGGGTTATTGACGGGACTTGAAGGGCCCGAGAAGTTCCCTAGCCGCGATGGAATTCTGAGTCTGAGCCTAGCGAAAGTCAGTGACACTCAGTGGAACTCAGTGATGCTCTGTTTGTCCCTCCCACTGGGCGCAGGCATATCGCGGGCTGCCATGTCCGAAGTTGCCGACTGTATCGGCATGCGATACAGTTCGGGGGTGATCGTGAGCTTCCGCCACAAAGGACTGGAAGCGCTGTACGAAAGGAACTCGACGAAGGGCGTTCAGGCTGAGCACGCGCCAAAGTTGCGGCGCATCCTGTCGGCCCTTGATGTGGCAGTGGCACCTGGTGACCTGGCTATCCCCGGCTTCGGGCTGCACCCTCTCAAAGGTCGGCTGCGGGGCCACTGGTCCATCTGGGTGAGCGGCAACTGGCGCGTTACCTTCAGATTCATTGACTCAGACATCGAACTCGTTGACTACCTGGACTACCACTGAAGAGGATGGCAGCCATGAGAAATCCGGTGCACCCTGGAGCGATCCTCCGGGAAGACGTACTCGTCGAACTCGGGCTCAGCGTGAGTGAGGCGGCCGAGCGTCTAGGAGTTTCCCGAGTCGCTCTCAGCCGGGTGCTGCACGAGCACGCCCGAATCTCACCCAATCTCGCGGTGCGACTGGAAGCCGCCGGCGTCGGCACCGCGCGCTCCTGGCTGGCGATGCAGTCGGCTCGGGACCTCGCCGAAGAGCGGGCCAGTGGGACGCCGAAGGTGCGCAGGCTCGACACTGTCGCATAACCCTCTGGGGTGAGTGACGGGACTTGAAGATCCCGGAAGGGTCTGAAACCTACGCGACCTTGCTTGCGTAGCGTTGGCGAGCGGCTTCTCCTGATGTGCCGATGAAGGTGCCGATGGCGGCCCAGGACATCCCTGACTCGCGAGCTGTCCGCACGGCCTCCAGGATGTGCCTTTCGGCCTCTGAGCGCTCGTGAACGGCTGAGCGAAGGAGAACTACTGCCGCCGTGTCGAGTTCATCGTCCTCAGAAGGATCATAGTTCTCGAAACGGGCAGCCAATTCATCCGCGTGTTGAAGAATCTCATCTACTGTGCGTGGCATTGTCATCACCTCAGGAACTTGTCGCGCGCCTGCATTGCATGAACGATGACGACAGCGAGATCGCCCTCCACGTAGCCAACCTCGAGGATGATTGTCGCTTCATTGGGTCCAAGCATCATCGTGAATCCGTCACCGAGGTCCCATATGCGAATAGGGTTCCGATACGCATGCAGGATGTCATCTTTGGTCAGTCCGTGCTTGAAGGCCGACTCGGCGATGATGGGGTCTTCCAGCACGATTCCAAGATAACTTGCCGACCAGTCCAAGGCAAGATCGTTTAGCGGGGGAGTTCTCTCCAAGGCTGCAGGGAGTCCGCTTTGGGTCATACGTGTCCGCATCGAGTGTCGATGCAGGACTCCGTGCGGATTGCTTCACACGAATCGCTGGGGTGAGTGACGGGACTTGAACCCGCGACATCCTGGACCACAACCAGGTGCTCTACCGGCTGAGCTACACCCACCGCGCCACCATCACTGGCGGAGCCTGAAGAGTCTAATGGGCCAGGATCAGATCGCTGACCTGGGCCAAGGACCTGAAGTCTCGGTCTGAGGTCAGTAGCGGGATGCCGTGGTCGATGACGATCCGGACTCGCGCATGGAGTCGAGATCACCGGCCCATCCCGACCCCCGCATCTTGCGGGCCCGATGGGTGGACATGGGTTCCACGGGGTCTTGTTCAGTCGAAACAATTGAACCTTCCATAACCACGCCCCTTTGTGCTTCAGCCGTGGTCGACGATGTGCTCGGCGGCAGCGGCGCGAGCGGAATCCGTGCCCGGACCGGGCGGGGCGACCATCACCGCATCCCGGTAGTACCGCAGTTCGGCGATCGACTCGCGGATATCGCCCAGCGCCCGGTGATTGCCCTTCTTGTCCGGAGCGTTGAAGTACGTCCGCGGATACCACCGGCGCGACAGTTCCTTGATCGTGGACACATCGATAAGGCGGTAGTGCAGATGCGCATCGAGGGCCGGCATATCCCGGGAGAGGAATCCCCGGTCGACATACACACTCGACCCCGCCAGCGGTGCCCGGCGCGCGTCGGGGACATGGCCTTTCACATACTGCAGCACTGCGGCCTCGGCCTCGGCCAGCGGTACTCCATGGGGGATCTCGGCAAGCAGGCCCGAGGAGGTGTGCATGTCGGTGACGACATCCTCCATCGAATCGAGCAGATCCATTCGATCAGGGCGGATCACCAGGGACACGCCCTCATCGAGTTCGGTCAGATCGGCCTCGGTCACGATGACGGCGATCTCGACCAGGGCATCCTTGTCGAGGTCGAGGCCGGTCATCTCACAGTCCACCCACACGATGCGGTCCTGTGAACGGTCGGCCATACCCCCACGGTACCCGGGACGGATATCCCCTTAGTGGGCGGCGAGCCAGCGGGTGAGATCGCTGGAGGTCACCATGCCCTGCAGTCGCCCGGTGTCATCGACCAGGGGGATCGCCTCGATGGCCGAATCGATCATGCGCTGCGCGGCATTACGCGGGGAATCAGCGAGCGTCAGCGGTGTGGGAGTGGCCATCACCTGGGCTACGGTGCGGCCGGTGAGTCGGTCCTCGGTCAGTGGCAGTTCGCTGAGGATCGCTCGATCTGCGACCACGCCCAGGCATCGGCCCCCGCCATCGCCGACGACCAGGTGACGCCGGCCCGATAGCGACAGCAACTGCCAGGCATCCCACAGCGACTGATCGATCTCGATCGTCAGCAGCGGGCCCAAGGACAGGTCCGCGAGTCGATCGGGGCGCAGCGCCACGGGAGTGTTCGTCACGAGCCCGTCCCCAGATCGGCCCCTCCGGTATCAGGGCCGACCACGACAACGGGGACATCAGCCTTGCGTAGCAACGTCTGGCTCACCGACCCGAGCACCGCCGCCATCACCTCACCGCGACCGTGGGTACCGACCACGATGAGTGCGGCATCCTTCGCGGCATTCAGCAGCGCCTTCGCCGCGGACTCCTTGATCACGGTCTCCTCGATCGTCACATCGGGATAGCGGTCGCGGAAACCAGCGAGGGATTCGGCAGCACTGCGCTGCTCTTCTTCGGTGATCGTCTGCAGATCTGCCGACCCTGGGCCGGCAGGTGCGGCGAGCAGATCGAAGGATGGCAGCGTCCACGCGTGCACGGCGTGCAGGATCAGTCCGTGGCGCGACGCATAATCCAATGCCCACGCCAACGCAGCCTGCGACAGTTCCGACCCGTCGAGTCCGACGACGACCTTCTTCGCATCCGGCTCGGGCAGGTCGCGCACCACGACCACGGGGCAGGTGGAGTGTGAGGCGATCTGGATCCCGGTGGAGCCCAGCAGCATGCCGCGGAAGCCGCCGAGGCCGCGGCTGCCGACGACAAGCAATTGCGCCTCCGCGGATTCCTCGAGCAGTGCGGCTGCGGAGTTGCCGACGATGACGGTGGCGTCGATGTCGACATCGGGGAAGCGCGTGCGCAATTCGGCGACATCGGTGGCGAGGTTCGCCGCGATGGAATCGCGCATCGTCTCGAGGGCATCGGCGGGCAGGACCATGCCATAGCCCAGTCCGGCACCACCCATCGGCGGGGTGAACGCGTGCACCAGGCGCAGGGGCGCCTGCCTCGAGGAGGCTTCGTTGGCGGCGAACTCCACCGCCTTCAGCGCGTGCTCGGAGCCGTCATATCCGACGACGATGCTGCGCATGATGTCGACCTCCTCCATGTTGTGACTCGCGTCCTGCTCTTCCAGCCTCCCTCCCCGTCCGTCCACTGTCACGAGCAGCCCGGCCCGGGCGCGAGGGCCGAAGGTCCCGACATAGGGCTGCGTTGCTGCCTAGTGTGGGGCCCATGACGCAGCCCGCCCCCCGTCTGAGCCCTGAGCAGGCCGAGCAGGCTGCCGGTCGGGCAGCGGCCATCGTCGCCGCGGTGGAGGGGTTCATCCAGGGCAAGCGCGAGACGGTCGAGCTTTCCCTGACCTGCCTGCTCGCCCAGGGGCACCTGCTCATCGAGGACGTCCCCGGGGTGGGCAAGACCTCGCTGGCCCGCAGCCTGGCCACCGCACTGGGCATGAGCTGGCATCGCATCCAGTTCACCCCCGACCTGCTGCCCAGTGACGTGACCGGGGTGTCGGTGTTCCATCAGGTGTCCCAGACCTTCGAATTCCACCCGGGCCCGATCTTCGCCAGCATCGTGCTCGCCGACGAGATCAACCGGGCATCCCCGCGGACCCAGTCGGCGCTGCTCGAGGTGATGGAGGAACGCACCGTCACCGTCGACGGCACCAGCCATGGCGTACCGCAGCCGTTCCTCGTCATGGCAACGCAGAATCCGATCGATTCCGAGGGCACATTCCCCCTGCCCGAAGCCCAACTCGACCGGTTCTTGATGTCGATCTCCATCGGCTATCCCGATGCGGCGGCTGAGGCGCGCGTCTTGGCCAACGCCCACGACGGGGTGCGCATCGACGCGCTCCCACATGTCGGTGATCCACGCGATGTGCTTGACCTGATCGATGCGGCGAAATCCGTCTTCGTCGATGCGGCCGTGATCGACTACATCGTCGCCCTCGTCGCCGCCACCCGTGATGCACCGGGTGTGCGACTGGGTGCCAGCCCGCGCGGCAGCGTCGGGTTGATGCGCGCGGCGCAGGCATCGGCGCTGATGGCCGGCCGGTCGTATGTCGTTCCCGCGGATGCGCAACGACTCGCGGTGCCGGTGCTCGCCCACCGATTGATCCTCGATGAAAACGAAGCCGTCGACTCCACAGCAGCATTCCGGGTGCGCACCGATGCGATCGGGGCGGCGGTCGACACCGTCCCGGCTCCTTGACCTGATGCAGACGATGGTCATGCGCCCCACATCACGCGGGATCTTCTGGGCGATCGCGACCATCGTGATCGCGGTCTTCGCGGTGTGGGCGGGCATCCCGGAACTGCTCGCCATCGCCGGTGTCGGCGTTGTGGTGTGGGTTCTCAGCATGGTGCTCGTCGTCAGCGGTCGCCGGGTCGAGGTGCGCTCGCATGTGCCCGCCCGCGCCGAACGCGGCAGCGATGCCACGGTGTGGGTGTCGTGGTCGCAGACCAAACACGCCCGCTCCGGACTGCGGTTCGTCGATCGACGCGGCCGCACCGTCACCGGGGTGCGCTGGGGCGAATCCGGGGAGGCGTGGCTGCCCCTGCCGACGGGTCAGCGCGGATCCCGTGCGGTTGGGCCGTGGCGCATGCAGCGGGTCGATCCGTGGGGATTGTTCACTCGCCACCTTGCCGACGTCGACGGTGATCACATCCTCATCACCCCGCGTCTGCACACCGTCGCGCTGGCCAGCCTGCCGATGGCGTTCACCGATCACGCCGGCGCCGCCGATGCCGGGTCGACAACGTTCGCGTCGCTGCGCGAATACGTCGTCGGCGACGAGATGCGCCACATCCACTGGCGTTCCTCGGCCAAGACCGGGTCGTTGATGACACGGCAATACATCGACATCACCCGCCCCCGGGTCCACCTCGTGCTCGTCGACGATGCCCGCGCACATCGTGATGAGGCGGACTTCGAACATTCCGTCGATCTCATCGCCTCCATCGCGACCGTCGTCGTCGCCGCCGGCTTCGACATCGAGGTGCACACCACCGGTGGCGAGAGGGCCCGTCGAACGGCGATGATCGAGATGCTGTCGCAGGTTGCGGCGCGCGACGACCGTCGAGGCACTGCGATCGACCGCACCCTGATGCGCCTGCCCGCTGCCACCACCATGGTCATCACCGGACATGGCGAACGGGGCTGGTGGGAACGCATCCCTGCGGCGGGACTGGTGCGCCCATGAGTGCGGTGAGTGCGCCACCGAGTGCAGGCATCATCACGCGCGAGAATCGCTGGGGGCTTGCCATCGCTTCCGGATTGCCCGCTCTGCTCGTCGCGCTCGCGGTGCCGCTGCTCGTCGATGGTGCGGTCGCCGGATTCGCCGTCGCTCCACTGGTGATCCTCGTCATCCTGGCTGCTGCGGCACTCGGTGCGCTCGCGGCCGCGGTCGCGGTGGTTACGGCGATCGGCCTGTCGGCGCTCATCGCCAATGTCACGGACTTTCCCGTGTTGCCGCTGGTGGCGATCACCGCCGCCCTCACCCTCGGGGCGCTCGCAGCCTGGCTGCTCACCCGCGGGCGCTGGCCCGCTGCCGCAGCGATCCCCGGGATCATCCTCATCGCGCTGGCACTCGCATCTGGCTTGGCCGACACCCTCGAAGGTCGCCTGGTTGCCTCGCTGGCTGCGGTGTCGATTGCGCTGCTGGCATTCCTGGCTGGGCCATGGGCGCTGCGTGATGCGGTGCGCACGACCCGTGGCGGTGAAGCCACCGCACTGCTCATGCTCGTCGTCGTCGGCATCATCACCTATGTCGCCAGCACCGCACTGGAAGATCGACTCGGTGCACCGCTGCGCCTGTCCTGGCTGGGCATCTCCAACCCCGCTGACACACCCGATGGCACCCCGCCCGATCCGTTCTTCATCGCCGCGCGCTGGCAACTCGACCCCGGCGAATCCCAGCGCGAACTGTTCGACCTGCTCGTGGGGGATCAAGCTCCGGTCAATCGTCCGGTGTGGGCGAGTTTCCCCCGCTACAACGGTTTCGGCTGGGTCACGGTCGAATCTCCGGGTCAGCCCGGTGACGACCTGCAGCGGCCGGTCGATCCCGACTGGGTCAACGGGCGCACCCGCGTCGACATCGGCCTGGCGCTTCCCGGGCAGTGGGTGCCCGCTCCGCAACAGGTCACCCAGGTGCTCGGCTCGATGGCCACCCGGGTGGAAGCCGAATCCGATGTGATCACCGCGTTGTCCGTGCCGGTCGATCAGTCCTTCACCATCTCCTATGCCATCCCCACCGCCACCGAGCAGCAACTGCAGCAGGTCGGTCCCGATGTGCTGGCGAATCTCGACCCCGCGGTGCTGTTGCCCGGTGCCCTACCCGAGCAGTTGCAGCGCATCGCCGATCGAGTCGCGCAAGAGGCCGGTCCGAACACCTGGGATCGACTGCTCGCCCTGTCGGAATTCCTGCGCGCACCTCGCTTCACGTCCGCAGCACCGACGGCGTTGGCCACCGGCGCACCCGACCGCTCCTATGCCGGTCTAGTCGAGATGATCGATGCGCGGGTGGGATTCCAGGAGCAGTACGCCAGCACCTGGGCGCTCATCGCTCGATCCTGGGGCATCCCCACGCGCGTGGTGATCGGCTGGCTGCCACCGACGCAGGAAGCGCTCGCCGACCCGGATGGGCAGCCGGTGGAAGTCACGGTGCGCGGGGCGGACACGAGTGTGTGGGCGCAGGCCCGGCTCGAGGGATTGGGGTGGGTGTCCTATCAACCATCCCCCCAGGATCGCCGCGCCGATCGACCCGCCGTCGTGGTCCCGCTCGCCCCTCAGGATGCTCCCGAACCGGCACCCGAACCCGATGACGCTGC
>CAJXYI010000077.1 GCA_913063435.1 uncultured Actinomycetales bacterium
GGCGTAGTCCTGGGCGCCGCTGGCGACGGTTTGGATTTGCGCGAGACTGAGGATGCCTGTGCCGCAGGAGTAGTCAGGGTTCGCTGCATCGCAGGTGTCGTTGGCGAAGGCTTTGGTGAATTCGTTTCCGGTGAGTTGCTCGTACGCCTGATCGGGGGTGAGGGTGGCGTTGCGGCTGGCGAGGATCGCCGCCGCGGCCGACACGTGTGCTGCCGCGACCGAGGTGCCCTGAGCACCTTCGTAGGTGGCCTGCTCCGGCAGCTCATTACCGGTGTTGGTGGTGGTGAGCACCTGCGCCCCGGCCTCACCACCGGGAGCTGACACGTCCACCGTGGGCCCGTAGTTCGAATAGCCCGCGCGCTGCCCGTCCTGCGTGCTCGCCCCGACGGTGATCACATCCGGACAGTTCGCCGGCGCATACAGGCTTGCGTCATCGCCGGCGTTCCCTGCTGCCGCCACCACAATTGAACCCCGCTCACGGGCCCCCTCGATCGCTGCGGCAAGAGTGACCGGGCACGTGGCCTGCACCGCGAAGGAGAGGTTGATCACCTTGCTTGGAGTGGCATTCGCCGGCACCCCCTCAATGTCACCACCCGAGGCCCACGTGATCGCCGCAGAAATGTCGCTCAGCAGACCACCCCGCCAGGACAGGGCCCGCACCGGCTGGATCTTCGCTCCCGGTGCGACACCGGTGATGCCCTCGGCATTGTTCGCGGCCGCGGCGATGACACCGGCCATCTTCGTGCCATGCCAGCCGGAGTTCTTCAACGGCGCCACCAGACGCCAATCCCCCGGATCCGCCGGATTATCGTCCCGCCCGATGACCCCATACGTCGCTTCGTCGACGTAGTCGCCGTCGAAGGCCACCGGAGGCGCATTCGCCTGCCTGCTCGAAGCGAGTTGCTCCGGGCTGGACACGAAGTCATACCCCGCCACGAGTTGGGTATCGAGATCCGGATGCGGCGTGATGCCGGTATCGATCACCGCGACCGTCACCCCATCCCCCCGCGGGCCCGCCCACGCATCGGTCATCCCATCGGTGCCCTCACCGATGGAGATGCCATAGGTGTCCCACAAATTCCACTGACCAGTCCCGTACTCCGGGTCATCAGGCACTGTCACCGCCTGCGCGAGGTCCGTATCCGTCACGTCTTCGGCGGCGAAGAGGAACATGTCCGGCTCGGCGAACGCCACCTCCGGCCGTGCAGTCAACTCCGAGGCGATCTCACTCGCCGTCTGAGCGTCCACCGCCTCGGTGAACTCGATCACCTGCGCCGAATCGGTCACCTTCCCCCCGGCCACCAGGCCCACCTGCTCCACGCTCTCGGCACCCGGAACACTCGAGTCATCCACCGGTGTCGAGCCCGGCGCGTAGGTGACGATCACACCCGCAACCTCACCCTCCACCCCCGTCGACGGCTTCGCCATTGCAATCTCGCTCGGCGGGGTCGACCCGTCGGTCGAGGCCACGTGCACCGCGAAGGAATACACCACCCCATTCCGCAGGCCATCCACAATCCACTCCCGGGCATCACCAGGCACCTCGACCACCCGATCCCCCGCACCAGGAACCTGCGACGTCACCTCGAGATAGAAAGCGACATCACCATCGGTGAGCTGACCATCGGCCCACGACCACGACACGCTCGCCGTATTCATCCCCGCCACCGCCGTGACATCACCGACCGGCCCCGCACACACCACCTGCGGTTGCGGATCAGGTGAGGGCTCCACCGACGGCTCCGGTGAAGGCTGCACCTCCCCCACCGAATCATCACCAGTCGCCGAGTCATCCAACGACGGAGTCGGCGTCGGCGTGGGCGTGGGTGTTGGAGTCGGCGTCGGCGTGGGTGTTGGAGTCGGCTCCGGGATCACGACCTCGACCGGGGTCTCCACCCGCCACGACGACACCACATCACCGGCGACCGACTCCACCAGCGACACCTGCACCACATACCCACCCGCAGCCAGGTCACCCGGCAACGTCACGGTCGCATCCACGGCACCGGAATCATCCGCGGAAAACTCACGAACCACACTCGCCGGAACACTCGCGTCCGCGACCGCAGCGGCCGGGAACACCGACATTCGCACACCGCTCGGCACGAACACGTCGGTGACACTCACCACCAGATCAGCACTGGGCGCGACCGTGTCATCCCCACCCCAGGACACCGAATCATCCGTCGCCGCGCCAGGAGCGCGCCACCAGCCGTCCACACGCACACCAGCAGGTGCGACCGACGCGACCGTGTCATCACCGGCAAACCACGACACCCCCGACAACGGCACACCACCCACACCGGCCTCACCTAACGACACCACCGGCGGCCACACCCGCTCCACCGACGGCGACGGTGACGGCGCAGGCTCCACTGTGGGTTCCGGAGTCGGCTCAGGTGTCACCTCCGGTGACGGTGTCGGCGTGGGCGGAACCTCCACTGCCGGCGATTCCTCGACCACCGGCTCATCGACAGCGGGCTCCTCAACTGCAGGCTCCTCGATCACCGAATCATCAACGATCGGCGCGTCGACTATCGAGTCATCCGAGCTCGCAGCACCGACCATCTCATCCGGCACGCACACCGGCGGCACCACGACGACTTCTGGAGCTGCAACAGCTTCATCATCAGCAGCGGCAAATCCGGGAACAGCCACCAACGTCGCCGCGCACACCGCGAGTGAACTGAATGCGGAAACGACAAAGCGACCGACGTCTCGTCTGATGGTCGTCGGCCGAACACGTGGCCCCCCTGTAGGCCGCTGGCCCATGCCTCCCGCTCCTGATACGCGACACAACTGACCGGTACCGAGGAATGTATGCCGGCTTTGAGCGATAACCCTCAGAAATGAGGGGCATCCCTCAGCACTGAGCGGGGAGCGTGACCTCGAGGGCGAAACCCCCTAGACCGGGCTCAAAAACCCCCTCATTCGTCCCACAGCGACGAGATCGGCATTGCCCATAGGCGGTCATCGAGGGGGTATGCGTTCGGGCCGGCATGGAGGACCAATCCCCCGACGAAGTCCTGGCCGATTGAGTCGCGCAGCCAGGCAAGATGTCGGGCGTCCCGCTCGACGACCGTGGTGCTCGCCTTGACTTCGATTCCCACAACTCGTCCGCCGCTTCCCTCGATCACGAAGTCGATTTCATGTCGTCCGTTGAGTCCACGCACATGATGGAGCGCCATTCGATCCTCTGCAGCCAACACCTCTGCTCGTAATTGAGAGAAGACAAAGCCTTCGAGAAATCGACCTAGCAGAGTTCCGTCATGAAGGATCGTGCCTTCATCGAGACGAGCCGCCGCGACTGCAAGCCCGGAATCCACGATAATTCGCTTTGGTCGTTTCTCGATACGCGCTAGACGATTGCGACCCCAAGGCTGCGGATTGTCGATGATGCCCACCTCGGCAAGAAGTTGGTCATATCGTTCACTGGTCTTCACCGTGATGCTGGCTGACTGAGCAAGGGCAGACTGCGCGAGCACACCAGCCGTGTTCACCGCCAGTACGTCTACATATTGACGCAGTCGGATCGGGTCAACGCCCTCACCCAACTCGCTAATGTCACGAACGAGAAGTTGCTCGACGTAGCTGTCCAACCACGCACGACGAGCTCGTGCCGATGCCAGTCGAAGGACCTCGGGGAACCCACCCTGAACCGTCAAGTGGACATAGTCAGTCAGTGTCAGCGCACTCGTGCTCAGATCAGGCTCTCCCCTACCGAAAAGGCGGTGGAGGAAAAGGTCGGAGACTGAACCTTCGAATCCCGCAATCTCCCGCTGCGCAAGCGGAGCCATCGGGATACGGATAAGTCGACCCGTTCCAGGCCACATGCGGGAAGACGATTGGGATCGCACACTCCCGGTGAGAATGAACTGTCCGGCCGCTGGGTTCTGATCGACGCCGCGCTTCACCGCACCGAGAACCTCGGGAACCTCCTGCCACTCATCGATCAGCAGGGGGCGAGTCGATTCCGAGGCGAGCGCAAGATCGGGATCAGCAGCAACCGCTGCAGCAGTGCCGGGGACATCAAGTCGAAGCACGGCCCCGGCATGGCGAATGGCTGTCGTGGTCTTGCCACAGGACCGGGGGCCCGTGAGCAATACCCCCGACACCTCAGGAAGCATGTCCGCTAGGACATCATCGAGGTAACGCCTTCGGTACTCCGCTTCCACACCCCGAAGATACCAGTTCTTAACACCCTGGGGTACTAGTTTTTAACAAGCTAGGTTCGATCTTTATGGGCCGAACTGCTACCGAGTCTGCCCCACGATCGCGATGGGGGGATCACGATGCGGGGCATCCCTCACCACTGAGCGGGGAGCGTGACCTCGAGGGCGAAATCCCCCTCGACCGGGCCCCGGGACCACTCCATCGAACAGTCCTCGATCATCGCGGTGCCAAGGCCATGCGAACTCGCCACAGTGGTGCTGCCGTCATTGCGCACCGCCAACCGCAGCCGGTCGTCGCTGGCATGCATCTCGATGTGCACGGTCTTCGCCTTGCCGTGCCGGATCGCATTCGATACCGCTTCGGCAATGATCTCCATTGCGATATCGGCGCCCACGGCATCAGCATCCAGCGCTGCACCTGCTTGCTCATCGACATCGATGCGCACATCGCACAATCCCTGCCACGTTGCCTCGATGCGTTCCAGCGCACTAATCCAGTGCACCGACGCCGCGAGCGCACTCGCCGGGTCCAGCGCCTGCGCCAACTGCTCGCGCAACTGCCCAAGTACCTGTTGTCGATCGCTACCCGCATTCAAGTTCGAAACTGCAGCTGACACCATCGCCTGCACCGGGCCGTGCAACGCGCGTGCCGTCGCCCGCTGATGCGTCCACTGCAGCTGATGGAGTCGCGCGACCTGCCAAGCGAGATCACCTTCGACGCGTCGCAACTCATCCAGTGACGTCGTCAGCCCAGCGGCCATCGCGCGTGCCAGCGCGAGCACGAACGCGAGCACCGGCATGAAGATCAACCCCGCCGCCCACAGCGCGGTCACCCATGGCGTCGACGAAGCCAGAATCGTGGCCACGACTCCGAAGACCACGCCTGCGAACGCTGCGCCGATCACGATGAGAAGCACTCGCATTGCCAGTTTGCGCCCGGGTAGCAGTCGCTCCAGCAGCGTGTTGGCGAACCACAGCCCTGCGGCCACCGCGAGCATCCCTCCAACCAGATAGACCAGCGCGGCAGGCAAGCCTTCTTCGAACACGAACCAGCTCACCGATAACGCCCCCGCGGTGACCGCTGTCGTCCACGGCAGGAACGGCCGACCCCACGCCGCTCGATCGAGCACGTCACGCACGGTCACCCGGGCACCCACCCCCTCGTCCGGTCGCCAGGTCGGCACCGCGCTTGCGAGTTCGTGACTGAGTGGGCGCACCACATTCGTGGCGAATGCACGCAAACGTTCAGCAGCAAGGGCAGAGGGATCATCAGCCTCGACAGCTTCTTGGAACGCCTCGCGCACCTGATCGATGGCGTAGGCATCGCGCTGCTCGATCTCGTCGACCACCTGTCGGCGGGCTGCCTCGAGTGCCGCACTGCGGGTGAGCAGATCCTCCCGAGTGCGCCGATACGACCGCACCGTGACCACCGCGAGCGCGACCGGGATCAGCACCACCAGGCCAAACGCCACTCCGCCGGGGATCCGCGGAATGAGCACCTCGATCGATGATGGACCCAGCACGATGAAGGCGAGTGACACCGCCGCCCCGCGGAACGCGCCCGCTACCGCAAACGCCACCACCGTCGCCACCGCCCGCGCGACTCCGACGAGACGTGCCAGCAGGGCGTAGCGGATCGCGAACAGGAACGCGAACATCACCACCTGGCCGGCAGTCGCGGCGATGATGCGCTGCCACCACACCGCCTGCGCGTCGAATCCGCTGACCAGCGCGATGATGACGTTGATCAGATAGGAAACCCAGAACACCGGCCAGGACACGGCGTCGGGTGCGCCGAGGCGCAGGAGGATCTGTCGTGTTGCGGTCACGAACGTGCGGGGATTCCTGCGACGGCGACATACCGGCGCACTGCCTCCACGCGAGGATTCACCTCACCGCGCGGGTCGATATCCATGGCCTTCAAGATTCCCGCTACCCAGCGTTCCACCGTCGAGCGGCCCGCGGATTTCATCTTCGCGATCGAGTCATTGGTGTAGCCGAGCGCCATCAGCCGCAGGATCTCCAACTGGTGCTCGGTTAATCCCCCCAGTGGTCGAGACGGGTCGGTGTCGTGGCGCACCTCGCGCGGTTGATCGCGCAGCACCTGCTCGATCGCGTTGAGTAAGTATTCGGGATCCTCGACGAGGTCCTTGCGCACGAATCCGGCATTCGGGGGGATCTCAGCCTCGGACAATCCCGCGGTCCGTAGGTCGGGGTGCCGGGTGAGGAACAGCAGCGCGATATCGGGTCGTTCCTTTGACAGTACATACGCCAAATCCGCACCCGAGGGGCCGGCTCCCAGGGAGATATCGATCACCGCGACGTCTGGGTCGATCTCTTTGACCGCCTGGCGGGCGGCCACCACATCGGGCACCGCCTCGACGCTGAAACCGGCGTCGGCATCATGGCGATGGAGGAAGGCCTCGACACCGGTCCGGTGCTGTTGGAGCGTCGCCTCGGCATTGGCTTGCTGGAGAACGCCGAGCAACTGGCCATGCGCCTGAGCGCGCTGACGGCGGAGCTGATGGTGGAAGCGATGCCTCGCATTGAAGCGGCTGGCCCCGGTCCGGAGCCCGAGCGCTGGCAGCGGTTGGGGCTGCGCCCCCAGGCCGCCGAAGGCATGACCTACGCCCGCATGCTCAGCAAACAGGACGCCCAGATCGACTGGAGCGCCTCAGCACTGGCGATTCATCGCCAGGTGATGGGGCTGTATCCCAACGCGGTGTGCCAGTGGCAGGGCAAGCGCCTGAAGCTTCTTCAGACCGAGCCCTTGATCGAGCGGCTCTCAGCCCAGCTCTCCAGCGAGGCCCGGGAGTGGGTCGGGCACTGGCCCACCGGGGGGCAAGCCCCGGGAACCGTGCTCGCCTGTCCAGCCGGTCTTGGGGTGGTGGTCAGCAGCAGCGGTTGTCCGCTCCTGATCCGGGAAGCGCAGCTGGAGGGCAAAGGACGCTGTGGCGGCCAGGCCCTGGTGCAGCAACTTCAGGCTCGGCCCGGTGATCGCCTCGGCTGATGGCTGTTACGCGACTGGCGGTTGCGGCGCTGGGGGCTGCGGCGGCCTCGCCCACCACTGAGATCGAGCGGTGGGGCGCTGAGCACCGTCGGCTCGAAGCCCTGAATCTCCACCCGGGGCAGGGCC
>CAJXYI010000078.1 GCA_913063435.1 uncultured Actinomycetales bacterium
CACCGCCGCGGCTTGGCTGGAACGCTTCGGAGTGCCGGCCACGGCGATCTCCGCGGCGAAAGCGAAACTGATCGCCTGCGACGCCACCATCGAGCCGATGATCATGCGCGACGGTCAACTCGTGGCCACCCTGCCCAGCCTGCAGACCGTGCCCGCACATTTGCGCAAAGCGGTGATCCTGCGAGATGCGCAATGTCGGATCAACTCCTGTACCGCACCCATCGCGGAGATCCACCACCTGATCTACCTGTCCCAGGGTGGACCCACCACGATGAGCAACCTCGCCGGACTGTGCTGGTACCACCACCACATGATCCACAACGAGCACTGGACCCTCACCGGCGATGCGAATCACGAACTGACGCTGACGAACACGGCCACCGGCCAGCAATGGACCAATCGGGCGCCAGCTCATCACGACACCCGCAGCCTCAGACACCGAAAACGAAAGCGCGAATAGCGCTCCGAAGCAGTTGATCAGTCGACGTAGTTGATCAGTCGAGGAAAATTCGGGGCAGGTTTTCAGCGCTGCCGGTGAAGGATGGGTCCCTCTTCTCGAGGAATGCCGCGACGCCTTCCTTTCCGTCACCGATGGAGGCATAGAACATCGCGAGCGAATCAGCACGGTGGGCATCCAGCGGATGAGTCGCCGCCGCATTGCGGTACATCAACTGCTTGGTGAGTGCGAGTGCGGCAGGGGAGCGTCCCACAGTGCAACGGCGAGCCAGTTCGAGTGCCGCGGGCACAAGATCATCCGGTTCATGGAGGGAATGAGCGAGTCCGATCTCCACAGCCTCCTCGGCGGAGATGATGTCTGCGGTGTAGACGAGCTCGAGAGCCCGTTGCATCCCGACGATGCGCGGCAGGAACCAACTCGAGCATGCCTCGGGGACGATGCCGATACGACCGAAGACGAAACCGATCCGCGCAGCAGACGACACCAATCGGAAATCCATCGCCAGGGTCATCGTGGCACCAACGCCCACCGCCGCACCGTTGATGGCTGCGATCACCGGTTTCGGCAGTGCATTGACTGCCAGGGTCACCTTGCCCCCCGTATCTCGAACGCCGTTGTGGAACGGTTGATCGGTGAGGTGATCGCGCATGTCCTCCGGCGTGGGCTGCAGGGATTCATCGAGTCCGAAGACGTTTCCCTCCACGCTGAGATCCATCCCTGCACAGAAGGCCCGCCCCCCACCCGTCACCACAACAGCTCGGATCTCATCCTGATGAGCCTGAGTGGAGAAGAAGTCCTCCAACTCTGTTGCCATCGTTACGGTGAAGGAATTGAGTGCATCAGGTCGGTTCAGCGTCAGCAACGCGATGCCGTCGTCGTCGATCCCGACACTCAATGTTGTGTAGTCCACGATCCAGCCTTTCGATGGCGGTTACCGGAAGTTCATCACGATAGTGCGGACGGGAATAGGATTCAGGTTTAGATGGACCTCACCGACAACCTAAGGATCGTCATGGCTTCAGATCTGATCATCACCGCGTCCACCATCATCACGATGGACGAGGGTCCAGACAGAGCCGAGGCCATCGCCATCGACTCGAGCACCGGACTGATCACGGCCATCGGATCCCTGTCCGATGTGAAAGCGGCAGTACCCGGAGTCGCCGTGACCGATTTGGGCGACAGCGTGCTCATGCCCGGATTCATCGACGCCCACAGCCATCCGCTCCTCAGTGGCATGCTCACCCAGGATCCCGCGTATTGGATGGCCCCCTACGTGGGCTATCCCACCTATGCCGACGTCCAGAAGCTCTTCACCAAGGTCAACTCGGAACTCCCCGAAGGTCAGGCCGCGCTCTTCGCCGGCCTCGATCGACTGCTGCAGGGTGCACCTGAACTGACCAACACCGAGCTCGACGATTTCTTCCCCTCCCGACCCGTCATCGTGATCGACAACTCCGGCCACGAGGCATACTTCAACTCCGCCGTCATCACGGCCAACGGATGGACCGACAACAAGCCACCCGCCGATCCCGTGGGTGCCCGATTCGGTCGCAACGACGATGGAACATCGAACGGCCGTGCCTATGAGACTGCCGCAGTGTTGGAGGCGATCGGCAAGGTCATGGGCGCGGCTGTGCCGCATCCGCTGCAATCGCTGGCGAAGTGGCTGCAGATGATGTCGTCGAATGGCGTGACGATGACCACCGAGCACACTTATCAGGACACCATGTTCGCCGCATACGCAGCTTGTGCCACGGCGGACGCAGCGCCGGTGCGTATCGCGCTGTATCACATGTCCATCGACGACACGTGCGGTGAGAAAGTCACCTCTCCGAAGCCGGAGATGCTGTGGAAGCAGGGCATCAAACTGTGGGCCGATGGTTCACCATGGGTCGGCACCATCGCCTCGTCCTTCCCCTATCTGGACACACCGGTCGTGCG
Source organism: uncultured Actinomycetales bacterium (assembly GCA_913063435.1). Classification (GTDB taxonomy): domain Bacteria; phylum Actinomycetota; class Actinomycetes; order S36-B12; family S36-B12; genus M55B157. The sequence continues at coordinate 2,402 of CAJXYI010000078.1, forward strand.
GCAGGCGGAGATTCCCAGCGGGCCGGGTGGCGAGGGGATGATGAACTACACGCGGGCCGAACTCGATGCGGTGCTCGCCAAGCACGCCCCCGAAGGCTGGCAGTTCGCCTTCCACGTCAACGGTGACGTCGGCCTCGACATCGTGCTCGACGCCTATGAGCATGCACTGGCCACGAACAACCTTGTAGGCACTGATCATCGTTGGCGGGTGGAGCACGTCGGTGGCTGCCGTGGCGATCAATTCGACCGGGCCGCATCACTGGGCGTGACGATCTCGCTGCTGCCCGCACAGTTCATCTATTGGGGAGACCTGCTCGACGGGCAGATGTTCCCCACCGAGATCGGCAGCATCTGGATGCGTGGCGCCGATGCGTTCGCATCCGGTGCGCTGGTGACCTTCCACAACGACGGCATGGTCAGTCCGCCTATCCCGCTACTGAATATTCAATGCATGGTGACTCGCCGCACACCGTCGGGCACCCTGCACGGGCCGTCCCAGCAGGTCAGCCTCGATGATGCGTTCAGGGCCCACACCATCAACGCCGCTCGACAGTTGGGTCGCGATCAGGATCTGGGATCACTCGCGGTCGGCAAGCGCGCCGATTTGGTGCAGTTGTCCGCGGATCCGTTCACTGTGGACGTCGACAAGCTCACCGATCAGGTCAAGGTGCTGGGCACGTGGGTGAATGGCGCAAAAGTCGACACCGATGCGTTCGTCACCCACATCCAGGCCATCGACCCCACCGAGCACCAGGGTCTGCACGAGGCGGCACTGTCGCACAAGTGCTGATGCACTGGGGGCCAACTGCGAGTCGACCTCGAGAGGTGCCCTCTGTAGGCCAGGTCAGATGGTCGTTCGCAAGTGTCGGTTTCTAGTCCCGGATGGGTGAGATCCCACTCGTAGCGATGACGGGTAGCGTGCCGACGGGGACGGTGGGATGGCGTACGGGTCCGCCGCGCCGCGGCAGTGCCTTCGTGATGGGGGGCGCGTTGCTACGCAGTCAGTTTCCTTCGTCGAAGTGCGGCATCAGTCCCCTTGAAAGTCACGACCATGAGTTCGTCGTGGGATGATGCAAGGGAATGGTCATCGCACCGATCGGCGAACCATCTCACGGAAAGATCAAGCCCCACTCGATTGCCGGCGATCGGAATACGTCGCCAGGTCGATCCAGTCCAGGTCATCTACATGCGCAAAGCCTCGATCAGCCGACACCAGTGTCCATGAGCGAGACAGCGACAGTGCGGCGAGCACCGCATCGAATGCTCCCGGTGACTGCGTTCCTTCCCACAACCGCAGACCGTCGAGGACATCGCGCGTGCTGACCGTCGTCAACGGGCCGAGGAGTTCGGCGAACCTCTCCGCCTGATCCCGGGCGCTGCTTCGATCCCGACGGTGGGCACGCACGTTGGCGTATTCCTGGAGCACCTCGGGGGTGGTCGTCGCACTCACTCGCGACTCCACGACATCGCGCAGCAACTGGATCGCCGGCTCCCGTAGGGGATGGGTGTCACCGGTGGCGTAGACGAGCACCGAGGTGTCGACGACGAGCATCAGCCGGCGGTGAATCGGGAGCCGCGCACCTCGTCGAGTTCGGCGGCGAGATCGACAGGGTCGGGGACGGGCATCGGCCCATCCGCCAGGATCGCCTCCAGCAGCGCGGATTTGCGGGCGTCGGTTCCCGTCCACATGTGGTCGACCGCCTCGCGCACCAGCGCTCCCACGCTGCGCTGTTCAGCCTCGGCCCCGGCCGCATCCGTGCCTTCACCGAGATCACGACGGTGTGGCACACCCAAGGCGTGTGAGCCCCCCGCTCCACTCACCTGAATCGTCAGTTTTGGCCGCAGTGGGTCCCCGGTCGCTGTAATAATGAGAACACGTGACTTTGGAGGCCACCATGCGAAGTTTCACATCCCCCCTCATCGCCCTCGCTGCCGCCGCAGCACTCACGCTCACCGCCTGTGGTGGAGGCGGGGTGAACCGTGAGCAGTTGACCGATGAAGTCGTCTCCGAGTTGGAGGCGAGCGGCGACTACACCAATGAGCAGATCACCTGCATCGCCGACGGTCTCGGCTCCTTCAGCGATGCCGAACTCGAGGACATCGACAGCGAGGAGCCTTCCGAGGCCGTGTCGGAGAAATTGTTCGACATGGTGTCCGATTGCCTCCTCGCCGAGTAGCCATCGGTCGGGACGGCACCGGATTCACATGCGCCCGGAGTAATCCCAACTGCTGACCTGGAGATCATCGAGCCGGATCGCGACCTCGGCATCGATGCGCGACATCAGCCATGTCCCCAGCGGGGACGGTTCCTCTCCGAGGTAGCGCTCGATGAGACGCGGGAGGACCTCGCCCGCGGCATCGGCGACGATCGTCGCCGTCGCTCCCCCTCGAACCCCCCGATAGGGCGGTGCATCCGCCGCCACCTCGAAGCCGCAGCGCGGATCGGCCGTCAGTCGGCGGACCACCACCGCGTCTGCCTGCGTGGCGCACCACAGGGAGCCGTTGTCGTAGAGGAACCACAGCGACTGCACGAGCGGTCCGCTGCGACCGATGGTCGCCAACCGGATCGGGATCACCGATTCCTCGAGGAACCGTTCGACCTCGGCCTGATCCCACGGGCCCGAGCGGATGTTCACCCGTTGCTCTCCAACGCGGCGTAGGCGGGCTTGATGACGTCATTGATGAGCGCCAACCGCTCGTCGAAGGGGATGAAGGCACTCTTCATCGCGTTCACGGTCAGCCACCGCAGATCGGCCCACCCCCAGCCGAAGGCCTCGCACACCTGGGCCATCTCCTGGGTCATCGAGGTGTCCGACATCAACCGGTTATCGGTGTTGAGGGTGACTCGGAAGCGCAACTTCGAGAGCAGTCCGATCGGAATGCGTCGGTCGCGGATATAGGCCGCGAGCGGGCCGAGGTGCGCCGTTCCATCCTCGTCCACGCGGATGTCGTCGATGATGCGCACACCGTGACCGAGTCGATCAGCGCCACACCATTGGATCGCCTCCCAGATGCTGGGCAGACCGAAGGCTTCCCCCGCATGGATGGTGAAGTGCGCGTTCTCGCGCCGCAGGTATTCGAAGGACTCCAGATGCCGGGTCGGCGGGAAGCCCGCTTCGCGTCCGGCGATATCGAAACCCACAACGCCGCGATCACGGAACTGCACGACCAGACCTGCGACCTCGCGGGCGTGCGACTCGGTGCGCATTGCGCTGAGCAGGGTGCCGATCCGGATGTTCCTGCCCTGCTCGGCGGCACGCTGTTCGCCCTCGCGGAATCCCGCGAGCACCGCCTCGACGATCTCGGGGAGGACAAGCCCGCGCTGGGTGTGGAGTTCGGGGGCGAAGCGGACCTCGGCGTACACCACGCCATCCGCGGCCAGGTCCTGCGCGCACTCCGAGGCACCCTGGAGCGATCCTCCGGGAAGACGTACTCGTCGAATTCGGGCTCAGCGTGAGTGAGGCGGCCGAACGTCTCGGCGTTTCCCGGGTCACTCTCAGTCGGGTGCTGCACGAGCACGCCCGAATCTCACCCAATCTCGCGGTGCGACTGGAGGCGGCCGGTGTCGGCACCGCGCGCTTCTGGTTGGCGATGCAGACGGCTCGGGAC
>CAJXYI010000079.1 GCA_913063435.1 uncultured Actinomycetales bacterium
GTGAACGCTTTACCTACGCTGAAGATTGCCCTCACCCTGGCCTACTTCGACGGGGGTTGACTGATGGTGCGAGCGGGGAAATCCCCGACCGAAACCGGAAAGCAGAGCCCGGAAAGCGGAACCGGCAGGCAGAACCAGGGAGGCACACCATGACATCGAAGAGCACACCTCGTCGAACCATCATCGCTGCAGTGGCGGCTGTCGGTGCCGTGGGAGGCGGGGCGGCCGCCCTCGCCGCTGTGCCCGCGCTGACATCGGATGTGACCGCATCCGCGCCGATGGTGGTCGCGAACACCGAGCCCGTCACGCTGGGTGATCCGAATGATCCGATGGCAGCAGCGCGCAATGAACTCGACCGCGCCCAGGAGCAATTGCAGGCCGCACGAAATGCCCGCAAGGCCGCACGAACCGAGGCAGCCAGCACTGCACCGTCACGCGACACCTCCGACAGCGGTGTCCAGACCTCGCAGGCACGCGTTGAACCGGCACCGGTGAGTCAATCCACGGTCAACGTGGTGGCTCCACCCGCAGCGTCATCAGCAGTGCCGACGGTGAGAGTCCCAGCGCCCGCCGAGCCTCCGCAGGCGGACACCACGACCGGGGCATCGGGTGATGGCCGAACCGATGACTATGACGACGACTACGACGGTGAATACGACGACGATGACGATGACTACGACGATGACGATGACTACGACGATGATGATGACGACGGTTCCTATGGTTCCTACGGCTCCTATGACGGTTCCTATGACGGCGACGATGACGGCGACGATGACTAGGGCCGTGACTGTCCGGGTGACGAGGAGCAGGTTATGAGACAGGTGCATGCGGCTCGCTGGAGCGCCTTGGTGGTCATCGCACCACTGACTGCGGCATCTTTTGCTGGAACCACGTGGTGGGCTGCATCCCACGATCCGCGGGAACTGAATGAGGTGCTGACGTCGAGTTCACCGCCGCCGACATCGCAGTCGTTCATCTCCGAGTCGGCGGCATCATCGACGGTGCAGGCTGCCACTGGGGCGGAGTCCAGGGACGAGAACCTGCAGGCTCAGCAGATGCTCGAGCGTGCTCGGGCGTTGCGCGAGAAAGCCCGCAAGGTGCGCCGCGAAGCCCGAGAGATTCAGCGTGAGGCGGCGGCAACTGCTTCCACACCATCATGGCCAACGACATCGTCGGCGACGTCGGGATCGACAACCTCCGCTTCCGGTTCGGGTTCTGGAGCCAATTCCGCGTCGAACACCCCTTCGAGTCCCGCTCGACCGGCCCCCGCTCCTCAACCTGCCCCCGTGGTTGTTCCCGCTCCGGCACCTCCGCCTCCGGCGGACACGTCATCGGGTGCGTCATGATCACGACGGCTGAAAGGGCCGGTGGCCCGAGGGAGTCCGCGGACGTGAGCACCACGTTCACCGCGATGGGCAGCAATGTGACGATGCGCATCCTGAATCCCGGAGCACACGCAGAGCAGGCCATCGACGCAGCGCGAGAGAACTTTCTCAACATCGAACGCACGTGCACACGCTTCGACCCGATGAGCGATTTGATGCGCGCGAATTCGAATGGACGCGAATGGACGCAGGTGAGCGTTGACTGCCTGCGGGTACTGCGTAGGGCATACGCCGCCTACCGAGACACCGATGGAGTGTTCGATCCACGAACCCTGGAGTCATTGCAGGCGCTGGGATATGACCGAAGTTGGGAAAAAGTTCGTCAGGGCAGGGGCTCTATTCCCACTCGACGACGTCGAGTCACGAAGTGGCGCCCTAGCTTCGATGATGCCCGACCCCGTGTTCGCATCGGGCCGCGCCCGGTGGATCTCGGTGGTATCGGCAAAGGCGTAGCGGTTGCCCAGGCCATGGAGATCTTGCGCGAGCATGGCAACTCGATCCTCGTCGAGGCCGGCGGTGACTTGGCCGTTCGCGGGACCGGACCGAACAGTCGCGGATGGCGAGTGTGGGTGGAGGACCCATTTGGCGGCGATTGGCCGGCTGCGGTTTGCGAGATCAGCGACTCAGCGGTTGCGACATCGTCGATTCGCCGGCGCCAGTGGAAGGCAGGCGATCGCCACGTGCATCACCTGATCGATCCCCGCACGGGATTGCCGGCGCAGTCGGAACTGATGTCCGTGACAGTGGTGCATGCAGAGGCGGACACTGCCGAGGTCTGGACCAAAGTCGGATTCCTCGCTGGCCGCGAGCGAATCAGGGAAGTGTTCGATTCAGCCGCCATCCCCGCCGTGTGGATTGATGAGGACGGTCGTGTGAGGTATTCGAAGGCGGCGGCGTCCCACTTGGTGTGGAAGGTGTCCCGTGTCCAGTCTTGAACCGCGAGTCGTCGACTCGTCACACACTCAGATGCCAGATCCTCAGTCGGCCACCCGCTCGTTGGTACGACAGGTGGCCACCGTTCTGGAGATCACCGTCGCCGCGGTGGTAACCGGCGCGGCGGTGGGCGTGGTAACCGTGCTCGCGGGCGACAGCGATGCGCACCTCTGGCTGATCGCCCGGGCCACCGGGTTGATGTCCTATGCGTTGTTGACGATCGTCACGATCAGCGGGTTGCTTCTCGCCGCTCCGCATCGACGGGCACTTCGCTTCCTGACGCCCGCGACACGCCTTCGAGCACACATTATCGTGACCGTGTTCACCCTTGTCTTCACGGTGATTCACATCGTGGTTCTCGCGATCGACCCCTGGGCCAATGTCGGCTGGGCCGGCGCCCTTCTTCCTTTCGGTGCGGAGTATCGCCCCGTCCCGGTGACCGTGGGTCTGATCGCCCTGTGGGCGGGTGTGATCAGCGGAGTGACGGCGGGTTTCGCAGGCCGGGGAACGGGCACCTGGTGGCGACCGCTGCATCGACTCGCCGGGGTCGCCTGGATCCTGGCATGGCTGCACGGAATCTTCGCCGGTAGCGATACCCCGGCATTGCTGGGGATGTATGCGTTGACGGGACTGGCAGTCATCCTCGTCGCGGCATGGAGGTATTCAGCGAGTAGGCATGCGTCTCGACAAGATCGCGCGACCGCTGTCTCATTCTCGCCGGTCCCAGGTCAGCAGGTGCCTCGATGACGATGAATACCGGGATTGATGCTTACGATTTCGCATCGGGCCAGATGTCGTCGAGTGGGGTAGTGCCACGTGAGATCCAGGGAATGCTGCTGCACGGTTCGCTCGTGCGGGTCGCCGACTCGGGAATGGCCCTGGGTGGTTGGCGAAGCGATCTGTCGTCTCACCGCGCGATGTGGTCGTCATCTGCGACTTCACTAAGCCGTGAGAATCTGGTCGAGGCGATTCGCGCCATCGAATTGACCGGTCGTGGCGGCGGACACTTTCCCACCGCGGTCAAACTGCAGGCAGCCATCGACAGCGGACCGGGCGGGATGCTTGTGGTCAATGCGGCGGAGGGCGAACCAGCATCGGCGAAGGATTCGGTGCTGTGGCAATACCGACCCCATCTGATCCTCGATGGGGCATCGTTGATCGCCGATGCCATCGGCGCCCGCGAAATCATCATCTGGCTGCATCAGGGCTCCCCCGCAACCCAGGTGAGCATCGAACAGGCTATCGCCGAACGCATGGCGCTGGGCGTTGATCGGCTCCCGGTCCGACTTCTCCTGGCGCCCGCCGGCTACGTGAGTGGTGAATCCTCAGCGGTGATCGCCGGGGTCCGTGGGCGTCCGGTGGCTCCGATCTTTATCGAGGACCCAGCTCGTCCCTGGGGTGATGGCGCGGCGATCCTGGTGCACAACACCGAGACCGTTGCGCGGGTCGGTGCACTCGCACATACGAATGTCACCGGCTATCAGGCCACCAGCTTGATCACCATCGCTCGACCGATCGTGTCCGGCCACGAATATGAGCGCGTGGTCGTGGAAGTGCCCGACTCGGCCACGGTGGCAGACGCCGTGAGGTATGCCCAAGTGAGCGATGTACGTGCGTTCTTGCTGGGTGGTTTCGCAGGAACCTGGCATGGCATTGACGAAGCCGAAGACCTGGTCTTGGATCCACATCGGCTTCGTTCCCAGGGACTTTCGCTGGGAGCAGGGATCATCATTGCTCTTTCGGGATCTGAACGTGTCCTGGAGGAGGCGACAGCGATCGCGGAATACCTGGCCCAATCCTCAGTCGGACAGTGCGGTCCGTGCGTGTTCGGCCTCCCAGCACTGTCCAAGAGCCTGCGGCGTGGAAAGTTCTCACAGGCACGGGAGTGGATGGCCCTCGTCGAGGGTCGAGGAGGATGCCGGATGCCAGACGGTGCTGTGCGCATGGTTCGGTCCGCGCTGGCGCTCGATCATCAACGAACGAATCGATGAGCCGCCCACTTAACATGTCAGGCTCAACATGTCAGGAAAGGACAACCGAGATGCCTCAGTCACGACTCATCGTCGATCGCATCGCCTGTGATGGAGCTGGTGTGTGCGGGCACCTTGCGCCATCGATTATCTCGTTAGACCCGTGGGGATACCCGGTGATCAGTGATGGTCTCGACATCGTCCAGATGCGTCGAGCAGTCAAAGGGTGTCCACGGAAAGCACTGCACCTCGTCGAGGATGCGAGGACACGACCCACCGCCGCGGCATCCCGACCTTCGGCCTCACCTCGGTGAGTGCACCGTAGGCGACGTCACCTCAGTCATCGTCGTCGTCATAGGTGCCGTCATAGGTTTCGTCGTCATCGTCATCGTCATCGTCATCTTCGTCTTCGTCGCTGTCGTCATCATCGGTGGGCCTGGCCGACGGAGTCGGTTGTTCGATGTCATCGGGGTTCACCGTGGATCCCGTCGGTGCTGAGGACGGTGAGGGAGCGGTGTCTGTTGGAGCGGTGTCTGTTGGAGCGGCGTCGTCGGACGGTTCAGGGTCGATGCCTGGTGTCGCATCAGAGTCATTCACGATCGCGATTGGTGTCACGACCGGCGCCGCGGGTGGCTCGGTCTGCTCGAGCACATTCGCTGACGCGCCGATTGCGGCGACAAGGGCAATGGCGGCTGCGGCGCTGGCGCCGATGACGAAGATGTTCACCACTCCACGGTAGGCCCGATATCCCGCGATGGCGGCGCTGTTGGGTAAGGCCTGGGTAAGGAGTTTCCCTCGGCGAGGGAGTTCACCCCGATCTACGCGTGTGCGGCGTGCCACGATGGACTCATGCGAGTGCTCGTCGTCGAAGACGACCCGGCGGTAGCAGAGCCCCTTCTCGAGGGTCTGCAGCGCAACGGCCTCCAGACTCGACACGTCGGTCTCGCCAGTCAGGTGGTGTCGGCGGCGCAGGATGCCGATGTCGTCCTTTTAGACCTCGGCCTTCCCGATGGGGATGGAATCTCCGCGCTGCGCGAGCTCCGGCAAATCAGTGAGGTGCCGGTCATCATCGTGACAGCCCGCGGGCATGAGGCTGACCGTGTCATCGGATTGGAATTGGGCGCGGACGACTATGTGGTCAAGCCGTTTTCGGTCCGAGAACTCAGCGCCCGAATAAGAGCGGTAAGCCGGCGACGACGAGTGGAGACTCCTCTGGATACCGGGCGCTTGCGGGTGGATCGCTCAGGACGCCGAGCCTTCGTGGACGGGACGGAGATCGAATTGACCGCGAAGGAATTCGACCTTCTCGCTGTTCTCGCCGAGGAGCCGGGACGAGTCGTCTCACGACAGGAACTCTTCTCTCGAATCTGGGATCCGGTATGGCATGGCACGGGCAAGACGCTTGACGTCCACGTGTCCGCACTTCGACGCAAGCTCGGTGACCCGGCATTTATTGAAACAGTGCGGGGATTCGGCTATCGCTTGCATGATGAGAGCAACACAACGTGACGCGAAGGCTGGTCGCCGCCATGGCTGGCCTGGTGGCGCTCGTCGCGCTGATCGCGCT
>CAJXYI010000080.1 GCA_913063435.1 uncultured Actinomycetales bacterium
GGGAAGACCAGGTAGAACTGCTCTTCGACGGACAAGGACCAGGTGTTCAACAGCGGATTCGATTCGGCCGCAGCATCGAAGTAGTCGCCCACTGATCGGACGATCGCCACATTCGCCGCCAACAGCATGGCGCCGATTCCGGTGGCGGCCGTGGTCTGTTGCGCTCCGAACGGGGATTGCACCAACCAACTGAGGACGAAGACCATTGCGACCATCACCGCCAGCGCTGGCAACAGGCGCTGCGCTCGGCGTGCGTAGAACGTGGCGAAACTCAAGGTGCCCTTGCTGTGCTCGCGCAGCAGGAGAAGGGTGATGACGTACCCGGAAATGACGAAGAAGACATCCACTCCGGTGAAACCGCCGGGCACCGGAAGCTCGGCATGAAATGCGATAACCGAGAGGACCGCAATCGCGCGCAAACCTTGAATATCCGGGCGCCGCCACGAGGAACCTAGACTGCTGCGCATGGTCGACGCCGGGTCCACGGGTGTGGCGGCGGTCGTCCCGACCTTCCGCCCTCCTGCTTCCGTCATCGATCTCCTCGCTGGTCTCCGCGACATGGTAGATGCGGTGGTGGTCAGCGATGATGCGAGTCCGGTGACTTTCGATCCCGTATTGCGCGATTCCACCGTCCCGGTGATCCGTCATGAACGGAACGCGGGGATCGCGCGCAGCCTGAATGCCGGACTGGCATTCGCGCGCGATCACGATCTCGCGTGGTTGCTGACAGTGGATCAAGACACCGAACTTCCCGATGATTACCTGAGCGTGCTTCGCGCAAGTATTGACAGGGCATCGGCTGCTGGGATCGATGTCGGTGTCGTGGCTGCCGAGACGGTGGTCGTGGATGACACACCGCTCGGGTACCCCGTCGAGTCGGTATCGGGGGTTTCGACCACAGCGGAGGTATTCCAGTCTGGAACGCTGTGGCGTGTGCAGGCCCTGGCACGAATCGGCGGCTTCGATAGCTCGTTCGGAATGGACGGCGTGGATGCCGCTGCATGCCTGGCACTTCGCCGGCAGGGCTACCGCATCGTGCTGGCGCCAGGAGCGCGTCTCATCCACGGTTACGGAAGCGCACGTCCGGTTCGACTCCTGGGCCGCACGGTGATGTCCACGAGGCACAGCCCCGAGCGCAGGACACAGATGGTGCGCAGTCGATTGCGGCTTTTCCCGGCCGAACTGAGAACCGATCCCGTCCAAGCCCTGCGCTCGATGCGCAGGATCGTTGTCAACACGACACTCGCGGTGAGTGTGGAAGGCGATGGCTGGGCGCAGGCCAAAGCAACCGTCCGCGGACTGCGGCCACGCCGCTATCGGTAGCCTCTCGCGAATGAAGGGGATCATCCTCGCCGGGGGAACCGGTTCGCGCCTGTGGCCGATTACCAAAGGCGTTAGCAAGCAACTGCTGCCCGTCTACGACAAGCCAATGGTCTACTACCCACTGGCCACGCTGATGGCCGCGGGAATCAGGGAGATCCTGGTCATCACTGCGCCGGAGGATTCCGAGGGCTTCGAGCGTTTACTCGGAGACGGCACTCAGTGGGGCGTAGAGATTCGCTACGCACAGCAACCCAAACCAGAAGGTTTGGCGCAAGCCTTCTTGATCGGTGAGGGTTTCCTAGCCGGTGAGCAGGCTGCGTTGATCCTCGGCGACAACCTGTTCCACGGTCCACGTCTCGGCCGGCATCTTGCGGAGCTGACCGAGCAATCCGGTGCGCACGTATTCGCCTACCAGGTCGCGAACCCACGCGAATACGGAGTAGTGGAGTTCGATGCGGAAGGGCGCGTATTGAGCATCGAGGAGAAGCCCACCCAACCCAAGAGTAATTTCGCGGTGCCCGGCTTGTACTTCTACGACCAGGAAGTAGTAGACGTTGCCAAGTCGATCACGCCGAGTGCGCGCGGGGAACTCGAGATCACAGCAGTAAACGAGCATTACCGAGCCCGGGGCTCGCTCACGGTCACGGTGCTCGAGCGCGGCACTGCGTGGTTGGATACCGGAACATTCCGCTCGTTGCAGGATGCCGGGGAATTCGTACGAGTAATCGAGGATCGCACCGGGACCAAGGTCGGTTGTGTGGAAGAGGTAGCCTGGGTGCACGGTTGGATCACCGATGCCCAGCTGCTTGCACTGGCGCAGGACACCGAGAAGAGCGGATACGGGTCATATCTACGAGGCTTGGTAGCGCGCTGAGTCCTGCCTTAGTTGCCGCGGTGTAGGCGACGAATGAGTGCCGCTTCCCCAGCTTTGGCGTACTCCTTGGCAAGCAGACCGGCGGTCGCTATTGCGTCGAATGCCGCATTACCCCCGAGGCGCTGGCCTTGCTCGCGGCGAGCGCGGCGCATGGCCACCGCGAAGTGACCGGTGGGTCGCTGCATTCCGGCCCCGCCCACCCGGAAATCCGCGATCGGCCAGACGATCTCGGTAGGTGGCCCTTGGAGGGATGCGCGGTAGATGAGTTCCTGATCGGCTTCGGTCCCGAAGTCGAGACGAAAGCCGCCAAGGCGCTTCAGTAGTTCGCGGCGCATGAAGGTGGCCTGGTGCGGGACGGTGGTCTGGCCCATTGCCAAGCCCAGTTGGTTGAAAGGGCTGGCGCTCTGCCAGCCAGTGGAGTGCCCATCGGGTGCGATGTTGCGCACCGAACCAAAAACCCACTGCCGTGGACTCTCGGTGAGGATCGCCGCCACGCGGGACAAGGTGGTGGGTTCACTGAGGGTGTCCCCAGCGTTGAGGAACAGCACCCATTCACCGCCAGCATGCGGCAGGGCCTGGTTCATGGCGTCGTAGATGCCGGCATCGGCAGCGGACTCCCGCCAGGCGGGGGCTGGCTGCAACTCAGGGATGGCCTGCGCAGTGCCATCGGTGCTTCCACCGTCTTTGACAAGCCACTCCCAATCCGCGAAGTCCTGGGAGCGCAGACTCTTAGCGGTGGCCTTGAGACCGGGGAGGTCGTCCTTGACCACGGTGATGACCGAGATGAGCACGCCGTCAGCCTTCCATGGATCGGCTGAGTTGGTCTCTGGCCTGGGTGAAGGCGCGGTCCATTGTGGCCTGCGCGGCGGCGACTCGAGACCGGCGTTCGGTCTCAGGAATCGCGGTGGCTATCGCCAGGGCGCGCTGCCAGCTGTCGGCACGGATGGTTGAGTCGGTCCGAAACGGAAGCGCGCCTTGATGGGTGAGCGCCACGTTGATCTCGACCGGCAACGCCCCAGAACGAAGAGCCTCGTAATAACGGAACGTCTCAGCGTTCACGAAGCCCGGGGGGACCAGGGCGAAACGAGCGTTGGTGAGTTCCTGAACGTACATGCTGCCCTGGTCTCCTGCTCCCGACCAGGCGTGGTCCTCTACGAAAGTCACCAGCGAATCGTTCATCTGCCGGGCGGCGGCAGTACCGACGATGCGCGGGGCCAATCCGCGGTTACCCCGGAAGACGATCGAAATCGCACGGTCGGCGTTGCTGGCGGTTGTCGGATCCCAGGCGGCGGAGAACGCGTTGGTATATCCCAGGGGCAGGCAGTGGTAGCCGACGCGCGGCCAAGTGTTCATCCGTGCGCGAACCGATGACCCCGATCGGTATAGCGGAAGCGCTGATCGCGCCGGGACATCGCAGTTCCGAGAATCCTTAGCAAAACCGATGATGGCCCGGGCTATCTGGGCTCTGCTGGTCGGTTGGGGTGCGTACTGTCGAAAAATGGTTCGCACGGCAGGGATATCTAGCATCGCACGTCGCTCGGGGGAATAGGCCTCGTCGCTGATCTGGATCACTATCGCTGAACCCGCTGGTGCATCGGCCAAGGACTCTGCATACAGGTTCGGATCGGAAACGATTAGCATCCGTGGTGGGCCGCTTCGCAGCGCATGAGTAAGTTCCTGTCGATCCACTTGCTGCCAGCGCACGCCCAGTTCAGATTCGAGAAAGCGCTGCTCGGCCATCGTGGTTTCCAGCGATAACCCGTCGATCATGAACACGAGTCCGGTCCGCGTTTGGCAACCAGGACTTGCGTACTTAGCGGCAAGCGCACCGATCGCTCCAGCACTGTAGGTACCGAGTCGTCAGGGTAACTGGCAATTCCCCGAGGTGGTGGTTGCTGGTAGGTGATGGTGACGCACACCGAACGGTTGTCGTCCAAGGACCACCACGTGTAACGCGGTGGCCAGGCTTCAGGGCGTGGGATGCCTTCGGTGTGGAAGCGGAACCAGTCGAATCCACCGTCGATGTTGCCGCGCGGAATCGATTGCGTGCGGTGGATCTCCTCTGCCATCACCCAGCGGGCGGTATCCAGCCGCCCGGCGGCGATGAGCCCGATGAGCCCAAGGAACAGAAGGAAGACCCACGAAACAGCGGACAAGGCACTGCGGTTGCGGACAGCACCACGCTTATTGACCCACCACAGCAACGGTCCGGGGGCCACCGCCACCAGGCCGAGTAGGTACCGGTCGTAGATGGGGATTCCCGCAACGAAGGGTGCAGCTGTCAGCGCCAGAGCACTTCCGGCCGAGTAACTAGCTGCCAGGAACAGGCCGGGTCTTTCGGCCCACATCCTCAGGCGGCCACATGTGGTCATCTTCATCGAAAGAAACAGGTCGGTGAGGGCCCCGGTCCCGATCACGGCCCCGAGAAGGCCGCTGGCAACTACAACACCCCACAACCACAGCGGGTACACCCCTTCCGGAGTTCCAGGGATCACAGACGAGTAAGGGGGCACCTGTTGGAAGTAGTTGCCAGCGATGAACACCCCACCTGAACCGATAAGTGTCGTGGCTACTGCCCAGGTGACACCGAAGGCGATCCACCGGTTTCGATCGAAGCCACGCACGAGCACCAATGGTCGGATCCAGGCCAGGGTCGGCAGCGCCAGCAATCCGAGGGTTAGGGGTAGCGCCGCGATGTAAGTGAAGCGATCTAGATCGAATAGCAGAGTCGAGGGTGTTTCGGTGACCTGCAGCGTTCGCCAGTACGCGATAGCGACCGTTCCGATCACTAGCACGGTGATACTGGATATGCGTTGCCAGCGCGGCAGTGCAGTTGTCACCAGCGCGAAGAGCGCGATAGCACCGATCGTGATCGCAGAGAACTCGCGCACCGAGAACGCCCACAGGGCTACTGCGATCGCGAACCACCACATGAAGGTTCGCCCTATTCCACGTTTGCTCATCGCGTACGCGGCGAGCACCAGCGCACCGACCTGACCGGCCAGCGCAAATGAATCCGTCATGAAG
>CAJXYI010000081.1 GCA_913063435.1 uncultured Actinomycetales bacterium
AACAGGGCGTGATCGTCAACGCGGTGCGCCCCGATGTCGTGCGTATTGCCCCGCCACTGATCCTCGATGAGGCTGATCTGGATTTGCTGGGTCAGCGGTGGCCGATGATCGTCGACGCGGCCATTGCGCGTTTCGATTCCCGATCCGATGCCCGGTGAGCACCATGGTCACTCCCGACACTCCGACCGCGCGCCGATCACGCATCGCGCAGATCATCACCGACCACGCCATCACCTCCCAGGAACAATTGCGCGCGTTGCTCGCCGATGAAGGCCTTGTCGTCACCCAGGCGACTCTGTCTCGCGATCTGGCCGATCTGGGCGCGGTGAAACAAGTCGGCTCGGATGGGAGGAGTGTGTATGCGCTGCTCGATGAACCCGACCAGGTGACACCCGGTGATCATCGCCTGGGGCGTATTCTCGCCGAGGTCCTCGTCGGTGCTGACCATTCCGGCAACATCGTCGTGCTGCGCACCCCGCCCGGTGCGGCGCAATACCTCGCCAGCGCTATCGACCATTCAGGCTGGAATCAGATCATCGGTACGGTTGCCGGTGACGACACCGTGCTGATCGTGTCGAGAGACCCCAGCGGCGGGTCGAGCCTCGCCGATCGCCTCCTCGCACTGGCTCAGAAGGGATGATGAATGTCGACTCCTGACTCCACTCGCCTGTGGGGTGGTCGTTTCGCCTCGGGCCCATCGGATGCGATGGCGGCACTGTCCCTGTCGGTGCACTTCGATTGGCGGTTAGCGCCCTATGACATGGCTCAGACCCGGGCGCACGCTCGTGTGCTGAATGCAGCCGGATTGCTCGATGATGCAGAGGTCGCTGAGGTCGAACAGGCGCTGACCGCTCTGGCTGAGGATGTCGCTTCGGGACAGGCGCAACCCATTCCCGCTGATGAGGACGTGCATACCGCGATCGAGCGACTGCTGCTGGAACGCCTGGGATCACTCGGCGGCAAACTGCGGGCTGGTCGCAGCCGCAATGATCAGGTGTCGACGGACTTCCGGCTCTATTTGCGTGACGAAGCCCGGCGCATCGCAGGTGAGGTCATCGATCTGCAGCAGGCATTACTGGATCAGTCGAACGCGATGATCGATGTCATCGCACCGGGCTTCACCCACCTACAGCATGCCCAACCGGTGTCCTTCGCCCACGAACTCGCCAAGCATGTCCACGCCCTGGCACGCGACATCGAGCGGCTGCGCGACTGGGATGCGCGCGCTGCTCGTTCTCCTCTGGGTGCCGGAGCGCTCGCCGGATCCTCACTCGGTCTCGATCCACACGCCGTGGCATCCGATCTGGGGCTCGCTGCACCGCTGGCGAACAGCATCGATGCGGTCAGCGATCGCGACTGGGTGGCGGAGTTCCTGTTCGTCACCGCGATGATCGGAGTGCATCTTTCGCGCCTGGCCGAAGAGGTCATCTTGATGACCTCGCGGGAATTCGCCTGGGCCAGACTGGACGATGCCTGGTCGACCGGTTCGTCGATCATGCCGCAGAAGAAGAACCCCGATGTCGCCGAACTCGCTCGCGGCAAGTCCGGTCGCCTTATCGGCAACCTCACGGGGCTTCTCGCGACTCTCAAGGGTCTGCCGTTCGCTTATAACCGCGATCTCCAAGAGGACAAGGAGCCGGTGTTCGACACCGTCGATCAACTGCACCTGGTGTTACCGGCGATGACGGGCATGATCGCCACGCTCACCTTCGATGCCGAACGCATGGCTGCGTCAGCGCCAGAGGGCTTCTCCCTCGCGACCGACATCGCCGAGTGGCTGGTGCGTCAGGGAGTGACCTTCCGTGAGGCGCATGAGATCGCCGGTGCGTGTGTGGCCGCAGCTGAAGCGCGAGGTATCGAACTGCATGAGTTGACCGACGCCGACTTCAGGGAGATCTCGACGCATCTGGAACCCTCGGTGCGCGATGTGCTCGTGGTCGAAGGTTCGGTCGACTCCCGCGATGCCTTCGGCGGCACAGCTCGGGTGAGGGTGCGCGAACAGCTCGCAGCGCTCGATGCGGTGCTGGACGAGTCAGGCCGCTGGGCGCGTGGCGACGCCTGAACGCACGCGCTTCCTAGGCCTGCCGACTGCAGCATGGTGGGTGAGTGCGATCACGGTCGGTGTGCTCATCACGGTCGTCTCACTATTGCCACCGCGCGGGACACCGGGTCCGCAGATCGCCGACCTCGGCGAGGTCATCGCCACGGTCGGGCACATCGTGGGCTACCTGCTGCTCGCCGGACTCATCGTCTTCGCGCAGCGCCATCCTCAACCGTGGCTCGTATGGATCGTCGTGTCCGGGTACGGAGCTCTCATCGAGATCGCGCAGGGAATCTTCGGACTGCGGTCCTTCCAGTGGAGCGACATGGTGGCGAACTCCCTGGGTGCGGCGGTGGGGATCGGCATCGCAGTTCTGGTGCGCCGGCGATGGGCCGCACCCGTTGCCCGGCTGGCCGCGGAGGAATCCGGGTGAGCCGTCGATTGCTGTCGCGCCCCGCAGACCAGATCGCACCCCGACTGCTCGGTTCGGTGCTGACGGTTGTTTGCGAGGATTCACCGGTGAGCGTTCGGATCACCGAGGTCGAGGCCTATGGCGGAGTGGGGGAGGACCCGGGATCGCACGCATTCCGTGGCCGGACTCCACGCAACGCCACGATGTTCGGACCACCCGGTCTGCTCTATGTGTATTTCACCTACGGGATGCACTGGTGTGCCAATGTCGTGACCGGACCCGAAGGCAAGGCGGGTGCGGTGCTGCTCCGGGCCGGCGAAGTGATCGAGGGAGTCGACCTGGCCCGCGAGCGTCGGACGAGCGCGAAGTCCGATCGAGACCTGGCCCGCGGTCCGGCGCGCTTGACCAAGGCGCTCGGCCTCGACGGGAGTGCCGATGGCGTCGACCTATTCGGCGATGACACCACCACGTTTCGGCTAGCGCCCCGTCCGATCGCCCCGGCGATCGTGTCGTCTCGCACCGGGGTTGGTGGTGCGGGTGCACAGACGCCCTGGCGCTTCGCCTTGGACGACCCCACCGTCAGCCCGTATCGCCCTGCCGCGCGTGCCTAGTCACCAAAGCTGCGTGACGTAGGGAAGGATGAGGGCTCGTGAACGCGCTGATCGAGGACTTGACCTGGCGGGGGCTGATCGCCCAGAGCACCGACCTCGATGCGCTGCGAGCCGATCTCGACGCCGGACCGGTCACGCTGTACTGCGGTTTCGACCCGACCGCGGCGAGCCTGCACCTGGGCAACCTGTTGCAGATCATCACCGTTCGGCGCTTCCAACTCTCCGGACACACACCACTGGCTCTCGTGGGTGGCGCGACCGGACTCATTGGTGATCCGAAATCCAGCGGTGAACGCAATCTCAACTCCACGCAGATCGTGGAGGAGTGGGGCGCGCGGGTGCGCGGGCAACTCGAGCGGTTCTTCGACTTCGACGGACCTGCTGCTGCGCGCATGGTGAACAACTACGACTGGACCCACGGCGTCGACGTCATCGAGTTCCTGCGCGACATCGGTAAGCACTTCTCGGTCAATCGCATGCTCGACCGCGAAGCCGTCGCAGCACGGTTGGCGTCGGGTGGAATCTCGTTCACTGAATTCAGTTACCAGGTGCTGCAGTCATATGACTATCTGCAGTTGTTCCGTCGCTACGGCTGCACGTTGCAAACCGGTGGATCTGATCAGTGGGGCAATATCACCGCGGGCGTCGACCTGATCCGACGCGTGGAGTCCGCATCCGTGCATGCGCTCACGACACCGTTGGTCACGAAGTCCGATGGCACGAAGTTCGGGAAGACCGAATCGGGGACCATCTGGCTCGATGCTGAGATGACTAGTCCGTACGCGTTCTATCAGTTCTGGCTCAACAGTGACGACCGCGACATCTCCACCTATGCGCGGCTGTACAGCTTGAAATCCCATGACGAACTCCTCGCCTGGGAAGCCGCGACGTACGAGGCGCCGCAGAAGAGGGAAGCCCAGCGAGGCCTGGCCGCAGAGCTGACGACTCTGGTGCATGGAGCCGATGCCTGCGCAGCTGTGGAAGCCGCATCTGCAGCACTGTTCGGTCAAGGCGACCTCGCGGGTGTGCCTATCGACACCCTCGATGCCGCGCTCTCGGAATTGCCTGTCGCCGAAGTCGCACGCACCGAGATCGGCGATGGTGAACTGCCCGACATCGTCGAGCTGCTCGTGCGCAGTGGACTCGCGGCGAGCAAGGGAGCAGCTCGACGCACCATCGGCGAGGGCGGGGCCTACCTGAACAACGAGCGGATAGCCGATGAGTCCTACCGGCCACGGATCGACAGCGCGTTCGGCGGCCGGCTCATGGTGCTGCGCCGGGGCCGACGGACCTTGGCCGGGGTGCGCATCGAATGACCGATCAAGCGCACCATCGCCGGCACCGGAGCGGCCCAGAATGGGATTTGACCAGCGGCCCGGCTGCGGCCTAAGGTTGGGGACCCATCGCAGCGCACCGGACGGTCAGGCCGGGTTGGATGGGCTGCGAGATCAGACCCCACCCGGGTGAGCCAGATCACAAATTCAGGATTTGACCTGAAGGGTGGGTTCAGATAACGTAGAGGGGTTGCCCTGAAACCGGTCCCATAGGGATGTTGGTCAGGACGCACACGATCCTTGAGAACTCAACAGCGTGCCACATATTGATGCCAATTAACTCCGTTCATGGCATCACGGTCGCCATTCGCGCCCGTGACGTCGTGACGGTTCCTTTGGTTGATACAAGCACCAGCTTGTGTCTGCCAGCATCACTCAATTCGTTGAGTGCGGTGCCCGCAAGGGTGCTAACACACATTCATCAACGGAGAGTTTGATCCTGGCTCAGGACGAACGCTGGCGGCGTGCTTAACACATGCAAGTCGAACGGTGAACCAGGGCTTGCCCTGGGGATCAGTGGCGAACGGGTGAGTAACACGTGGGCAACCTGCCCCTCACACCGGGATAACTTCGGGAAACCGAAGCTAATACCGGATATTCGCCTCTGCAGGCATCTGCGGAGGCGGAAAGGATTCTGGTGAGGGATGGGCCCGCGGCCTATCAGCTAGTTGGTGAGGTAACGGCTCACCAAGGCGACGACGGGTAGCCGGCCTGAGAGGGCGACCGGCCACACTGGGACTGAGACACGGCCCAGACT
>CAJXYI010000082.1 GCA_913063435.1 uncultured Actinomycetales bacterium
GGGGTATGGATGTCGTCTGGCTTCCTTTTGCCCACAGTCACACGTTGAACCGGAACTCCACGACGTCTCCGTCGGACATCACGTAGTCCTTGCCTTCCATCCGCACTCGTCCCCGGGACTTGGCCTCTGCCATCGACCCGGCATCGATGAGTTCGTCGTAGGAAACCACCTCGGCTTTGATGAAGCCCTTCTCGAAATCGGTGTGGATCACTCCGGCCGCCTGCGGCGCTGTGGCGCCCTTGGGGATCGTCCACGCCCGGGCCTCTTTCGGCCCTGCGGTCAGATATGTCTGCAGGCCCAGGGTGTCGAAGCCCACGCGAGCAAGAGCATGCAATCCGGATTCGTCCTGGCCGACTGATTGCAGCAGCTCCAGCGCTTCCTCATCGGACAGTTCCACGAGTTCGGATTCGACCTTCGCGTCGAGGAATACCGCCTCAGCCGGGGCGACGAGGTCGCGCATTCGCATCTTGAAATTCGCATCGGTCAACTGGGTCTCATCGCAGTTGATGACATAGAGGAACGGCTTGGCCGTCAGCAGGAACAGCTCACGGATCGGCTCGGTATCGAAACCCGCGGCGAACAGCGTCCGCCCCGAATCCAGCACCTCCCGCGCCGCTTCCGCAGCTGCGAGCACCGGTGCCCGTGACTTGTCGTTGCGGGCTTCCTTGGTCAAGCGTGGAATCGCGTTCTCCAGCGTCTGCATATCGGCGAGGATCAACTCGGTGTTGATCGTCTCCATGTCCTCTGCCGGTGACACGCGTCCTTCGACGTGGACGACGTCATCGTCGTGGAACGCACGCAGTACCTGGCAGATCGCGTTCGACTCGCGGATATTGGCGAGGAACTTATTGCCCAGTCCCGCACCTTCGCTGGCGCCCTTGACGATGCCTGCGATATCGACGAACGTCACCGTCGCCGGGATGATCTCCTTCGACTCGAAGATCTCGGCGAGCCTCTCAAGTCGAGAATCAGGGACCCCGACCACACCGGTGTTCGGCTCGATCGTTGCGAAGGGATAGTTCGCCGCGAGCACGGAGTTCTTCGTCAACGCGTTGAACAGCGTTGACTTTCCGACATTGGGCAGGCCGACGATTCCGATGGTGAGTGCCACAGGCGCCGATCCTACGGGACCACCATGAGTTCCCCGGCGACTCGTTCGTCAGCAACTCGGCGGGCCAGATCCCGCAACTGCCCACGGACCTTGGATCGGGCCGCGACCTCAGCCAGGGTCCTACCGTCCTTGAGTGCCACATCGAATGCGGCTGGGTCGTCATCGATGAGAACCGGGTCGGTGATCTGCGCGTGCCGGGTCAGTGCCTCGCGAATCTGCGCGGCTGCATCGCGCCCGAGCACGCTGCGGCGAACCCGGTTGACGACGACCACCGGGGGCGCATCGGTGCGCTGACGCAGCACCTCCAAGCCATTGATAAGCCGGTCCATCCCCACCGGATCGGCACTTCCGACCGCGATGACCCCATCGGCGTGCTCGATCGCCGTGTGCGCTGCCGCGAAGCGATCACCTCCACCACCCCAGCCGCTTTCCGGTGGTTCGAGCCCACTGCCGACGTCGGCGATCGCGATTCCGGGCAGATCCCGGCATACCTGCCATAGTCGAGCGAGTGCGGCAGGGCGCAGTTCCACCCACCGCTCGGCCCGGGTGATTCCGGTCAGGATGCGCCAATCATCGCCGAGCGAGCGTGCCGCCTGCGCAAATGTGAAGGCATCGAGGGTGCCGGCATCCGCATGTCGGCAGGCGACGGCCAATCCACTCGCCTCGTCCAACACACCAAGTGCCATCGCCGTCGAGCCGCCCATCGTGTCCGCATCGACGAGCAGGGATCGCTGGCCCATGCGCGCCAGTTCATCGGAGAGTGCGATCGCCACCGTTGTCGCACCCGGCGACCCGTGCGCCCCCCAGACTGCGATCAATGATCCCGATTCCCGATCCGCGCCAGGATCCGGTGTCGACGCTGCTGCGGTCCCTTCATTCCTCAGGTCGCTCGCGTCGATGGTCTGCGACGGTGACACCTCCGTGTCGCGGACCGCGCGGGTGAGTTGGCTGATCGCCTGGTCGATGTCACCGGGCGCGATGACGACGACCTCGCTCACGTCGAGATCGCGCAGCATCCGTTCGCCGTCGTCGTCACCGGCTGCCACCACACCGAGCACCCCGACGCGCGCCGCTGCAAGTCGCGCGATCGTGTCTCGCGCGAGCCGCGGCAGATGCGGACCCACGACCGCTGCATGCGCACATCCGGATGCTGCGGCTCCCACGAGATCGATCGCATCGACGCAACGCCGCACGACCGACACCTGTGCACCCGGTCGCGCGAGTGCGGCGACCAGATCCGTTTCACCAGCGAGGCCCGGTGCGGCGAGAACAACAGGAACGCTCATCGTGCAGCCCCTAGCGGAACGCGCACCAGGTCGATCAGCCCACCGCGAACAGCGGTGAGCAGCGTTTCCGCTTGATCAGGTGCGATCTCGACGACGACACCATAATCGCCTGCGAACCCTCGAGCATCGACATCGATGCTCGCCACCAACGCATTGGGCAGCACCAGGTTCGGCCGCACCACGGCGTCCGATCCGAATGCGCGGCTCGGATCGGGCGTGGACCACACATCGACACGATCGCCAGCAGCCAGGTCAGCGGGTGCGTGCAGCGGCTCGATAGGCAGCGTCACCCAGCGCACATCGCGCGTGACACCATCACCGAGCGCACCGATCGGCAAGATCTCTCCGGCGAGGACATCTATCGCCAGGGGCTCACCCGGCAACGAGCCGACGGGAAGATAGGCACCCGCCAGATCAGGTGCCACGCCTACGGGGGCGACATCGTCGGGTGCGAGCACGGCTCCGGCCGAAACGTCTCGTTGCACCTGCCACACCTGCACCTCGTCGGCGCCCATCGACAGCACGCGCGCACCGATCAGCGTGCACACCACGATGACGAGCACACCGACGATGACACGCGTATCAGCCCACCAGCGTCGCTGGACGCGCGCGGCAGGCGCCGACGCCGGTGACGCCGGTTTCGATGAAGCACCGCGGTGCAACACCGCACTGAACCGTGGGGACATGGCTTCTCCTGAACGGGTTGCCTGTGCCCCCTTCCCCGCGCACAGCCTGCGCTGCGCACACCCGATGATGCAACTCCAACCGGAAGGCACCTGTGGACGATGGTTTTGACGTTTCGTCGCACCGGGATGCCACAATCGGCGTCGTGGCCCGATTCCTCACCCTCGCCGACATCTCGGAGGTGCTCAACATCTCCGCGGCCCAGGCCTATGCCCTGGTGCGCAGCGGTGAACTGCGCGCCATCAAGGTCGGTGGTCGCGGCCAATGGCGGGTGGAGGAGTCGGAATTGGAGTCCTATATCGAGCGGATGTACGCCGCGACGGCCGACTTCGTCAAGACCCACCCCTTCGGTCGCGAGGATCCCTTCGCTGACGAAGCCGACACCTGATCCTCGCGGTTCGGATCGATTCCCTCGGTCAGGACCAGCACCGCACAGCCCACAGACTGGGCAGGGGCAGTGTGCGGATACGACGGATCGAGGTCGGCTCGCCCCGCTCGTGTTCGGCCAGGTCGATGTGATCAGCACCGACTCGGACCACGGTGCCTTCGCGCAACCCTCGTACTGACACGCACTGCACCGGACGGCGCTCATGCGCCCATTCCCGCAGGATCGACGTCACGCTCAAGCGCTGCTCGATCCGTGTCGCCTCCCTCGTGCGCAGCCCTACACCGACAATCGAGTGCACGGCATCGGAGCGGATGATCCAGGTGCACAGGTCATCCGCCAACTGCACGCCATCGGAGAGAACCGCGACCACCCGGGCTGCGATGACCTGGCCATCGGGCAACTCGACCTCGATCAGGCTGTCGGTGGCCTGATCGGTCGCAGCGACCGCCCGCACCCGATCCGCCCACGTCGTTCGAGCGATCTCAGCCCGGGCAAGCTCCTCGGCAGCCTCGGCATCGTCGAGTGCCGCCAGCGCCTGGGCTTGCGCATCGAGACCCTCGAGCAGGGTCCGAGTCCGCTCCGCGTCGTCGATGCGATCGCCTCCGGGCCCACGGGGACGGCCCGACTCCCGCGGATCGGTCCAGCCCATCATCGCCCCCTCGATTCCCGTGCCGTCGAATCCCGTGCCGTCGAATCCCGTTCCGTCGAATCAGGCACGCGCTGAGCCTGCCACCCACAGGGGTGACGTTGCCCGGTTGACACCCACTATCCACAGGGTGTCAGATTCATTCATAAGCAAACATAGGCAAATAGCAGTATTTCGACGTCATCTCCATCAACTCACGAGGAGCCCTCCATGTCCACGACATCCCCCGCCCTCACAGCACCGGAAGCGTCGGCTGCCACCCGTCCGGTCCTACGGGTCATCCACTCTCCGACGCCGAAGCTGCGCGCACCACGGGGCTGGCAGCAGGCCCTGCCCCTCGACTGGTATCTACCCAGCGGGGTGCCCGCAGAACCCGAAGCCCCGCGCCACCTGCGCGTCGTCGGCACGCCAGCACCACTGCCCCAGCCCGGGCAGGCTCCGCATCCGGGGCCCTGGGTGGCGCGCCTGGCACCGGCGATCTTCGAAGTGATCGCCGGGGAGCGACCCGTCGCTCAACTCACGCGCTGGGTGGCTCGTGACATCCTGGCCACCCTCGCTCGGCGACACGCTGCTGCTCGGCGCCATCCGGCTGGCCGCGAACGCGCAACCGAACGTCGCACGGCTCGCTCCGTACGCATTCACGCTGTCGCTCCCGGCATCATCGAGGCCAGCGCCGTGGTGTCGACATCGCAGCGATCCCGGGCGATCGCCCTACGTCTCGAGGTGGTCGGTCGTGACACGGCGAGCGGTCCGCGCTGGCTGATCACCGCCTGCGAGATCGGCTGATGGATCGGCGGCTTCATCAGCACTCCCGTGACACCCGGTGAGTGTGTGAAAGATGTTGCGCTGCAGTGGTTTTTCTCTGAGAGTATTCCCAGGAAAAACGTGTCGGAAACGGTGTTTTGTCCTTGTGTTTGTCAGACCCCCATGATGTACTTGCCTTACG
>CAJXYI010000083.1 GCA_913063435.1 uncultured Actinomycetales bacterium
AGCCGCTGACATCTGGCACCGCGAGGTCGGCCTGCCGCTGGACCGCATCCAGCGTCGGGGCCAGGAGGACAACTTCTGGTCGATGGGTGTGCCCGGGCCCTGCGGGCCGTGCTCGGAGATCTATTACGACCGCGGATCGCAGTACGGACCCGACGGCGGACCCGTGGTGGATGAGGATCGATTCCTCGAAGTCTGGAACCTGGTGTTCATGCAATTCGAGCGCGGCGAGGGTCCGGCGAAGGAGGACTACCCGATCCTGGGCGAACTGCCGGCGAAGAACATCGACACCGGCATGGGCCTGGAGCGGATGGCTGCACTGCTTCAGGGCGTCGACAACATCTATGAGATCGACACCACGATGGCGATCCTGCAGACAGCCAGCGACCTCACCGGGGTGCGCTATGGCCGTGATGACAGATCCGATGTGGGCCTGCGCGTGGTCGCCGACCACTCGCGTACCTGCGCATTCCTCATCGGCGACGGGGTACTGCCGGGTAATGAAGGGCGCGGTTACGTGCTCAGCCGATTGATGCGGCGTGTGATCAGGACCATGCGCATGCTTGGTAGCGAGGACCGTTCGATCGTGCCGCTGATGCAGGCATCGATCCGGGCGATGGCACCGCAGTACCCCGAACTCAATGACGAGGCCGGTCGCATCGAATCGATCAGCGACCAAGAGGAGACGACGTTCCTGCAGACCCTGAAGACCGGGACGCAGATCTTCGACCTCGCCGTGCAGGAGGTCCGCGACTCCGGCGGGCGCAGCGTCTCCGGCGACAAGGCGTTCACCCTGCACGACACCTATGGCTTCCCCATCGAGTTGACCCTCGAAATGGCGCGTGAGCAGGGCCTCGATGTCGACGAGGCGGGTTTCTCTCGACTCATGGGCGAGCAGCGCGAACGTGCTAAGGCTGATGCGCGAGCGCGCAAGACCGGAGTCACTCCGGTCACGGTCTATCGGTCCATCCTCGATTCGGGCGGCACGACGCGATTCACCGGATATGAGGAGGTCGACACGGAGGCCCGGGTTACGGGCGTTCTGCGCGACGGCGAGGTTGTCGACGCTGCTCGCGAAGGCGACTACGTCGAGATCGTCCTCGATCGAAGCCCGTTCTACGCCGAAGCCGGAGGGCAACTCGGTGATCATGGCGTGATCGAGACAGCCGATGGTGTCCGGCTCGATGTCTATGATGTCCAGTCACCTGTTCCGGGTCTGTACGTGCACCGCGCGAGCGTCTCCAACGGAGAGCTGTCAGCCGGAACTGCCGTGCTCGGTCGCGTCGATGTCGAACGCCGACGGGCGATCTCACGAGCCCATACCGCCACTCACATGGTGCATCGAGCATTTCGCGAGATTCTGGGCGAGACGGCTACGCAGATGGGATCGGAGAACGCACCCGGTCGGTTCCGATTTGATTTCCCATCGGCGAGTGCGGTTCCTGAATCGGTGCTGTCCGATGTGGAGGCACGTGTCAACGAGATGTTGATCGCCGACCTCGAGGTGCACGCCGCGATCATGGGCCTTGACGATGCTCGACGGTTCGGCGCTATGGCGCTGTTCGGTGAGAAGTATGGCGACGAGGTCCGCGTGGTGTCCGTTGGTGATTGGGCACACGAGTTGTGCGGTGGTACCCATGCGCAACGGTCGGGGCAGTTGGGTGTCGTGTCATTCCTTTCGGAAGGGTCGATCGGTGCGGGGGTGAGGCGCGTCGAGGCGCTGGTCGGCGCAGATGCTTACCGCCACCTGGCGCGCGAGCACATCCTGGTCTCACGGCTGGCCAGCATGGCGAAGGTTCCCGCTGAAGAGCTCCCTGAGCGACTGGAGTCGCTCATGGCTCGGTTGAAGGACGCCGAACGCGAACTTCAACGGGTACGCACCGCGCAATTGACGAGCAACGTCGAGGGCGTCATCGGTGAGGGTCGTGACATCGGGGATTTCCGACTGTGGACCTATCGGGCTCCCGATGGCACGAGCGCGGGCGACCTTCGCGAACTCGCGCTGCGAGCCCGCGGGAATGTCCGCCCGGACAAGGGCGTCGCGATGATCGGGGCGGCAGTCGAGGACGGACGCGTTGCCATGGTGAGCGTGGTGAACGAACGCTGCCGGGAACTCGGCTTGACGGCGCGGGAGGTGCTGCAGACGGCACTGCCTGCCGTCGATGGACGCGGTGGTGGCAAAGATGACATCGCGCAGGGCGGTGGCAGCGATCCCGGAGGCATCGATCGAGCGTTCGCCGATGTCCATGCGCTGGTCGAGGCGCGGTCCGGCAGCGGTGATGGCTGAACCAGCGGGGCCCCGGGGGGTTCTCATCGCCGTTGACGTCGGCAGTGTCCGGGTGGGAATCGCCCGCTGTGACCATTCACGTGTCCTAGCGCTGCCTGAGGCGACCCTGCCGCGTGATGATGCAACTGCCCAGCGGATCGCCGATCTTGCAGGCGAGTTCGAAGCCCAGGCGATCGTCATCGGCCTTCCCCTGACGTTGAGCGGCGAACGAGGGCCGGCAGCAGAGCAGGTCGAGGATTTTGCCGAGAACCTCGCCGGGATCGCTCCCTGCGAGGTTCGCCTGCTCGATGAACGCCTCACGACGCGTGAGGCCCAGCGCGGCCTGCACAGGGCCGGCCGGGATGTGCGCCGGTCACGAGCGGTCATCGACCAGGCTGCCGCCGTCATCCTGCTCAACCATGCCCTCGATGCCGAGCGTGCCAGCGGGATTCCCGCAGGACGCCGGGTTAACCTGTCGGAGGCGAAGGACTAGCGGGCCAGGTCGGGGCGGTCGGGAAGGGAAGGAGGCTGACGGATGAGTCAACTCGTGCCCTTCTTGACGACCGATCCGCTTCCCCCTTCACGCAACGATCGCAGCATCGTGCGTCGGGCCGTCGCGCTCCTCGGGATAGTGGCCTTCGTCGTAGGCATCGTCTGGATCACCCAGACGATCCGCGGCACGCTGCCCGATGATTCCATCACGGTTACCCCGGGCATCCCGGTCGTCGTCGTTGTCGAGAGCGGCGACTCACTGACCGCGGTGGGACAGAAACTCGTGGAAGCCGATGTCGTCACCTCCGTATCGGCTTTCCTCGCCGCCACGGAACTGGAAGAGCGCGCAGCCGCGATCGGACCCGGGGTGTACAACCTCGTGACGGGCCTGCCACCGGGTGAGGCGATAGTGCGCATGCTCGACCCGGAGTTCCGCGCGGCTCCGCTGGTGCTGCCGGAAGGATTGCGACTGGCCGACACCGTCCGCTTGACTGCCGAGCACACCGGTCTGAGCCAGGGTGCGCTGGAGTCCGCGCTACAGGACGGTGAGGCCATCGGCCTTCCGGATTGGGCCCTGGACCGACCCGAAGGTTTCCTCTTCCCGGCGTCCTATGACCTGCTACCCGATGCAGCCGCGACCGAGGTGTGGTCGCTCATGGTGCGTAGATTCGACATCGCCGCGGATGAAGTCGATATCGTCACCCGCGCGCAACGACTGGGATACACCCCCTACGAGGTGCTGACGGTGGCGTCCCTCGTTCAGGCAGAGGGTGCACCCGGTGACTTCGCCAAGGTCGCGCGCGTGGCCTACAACCGGCTCGAACAGGGTCTGCCACTGCAGTTCGATTCGACAGTGAACTATGCCCTGGGCACGTCGACGCTGCTGGTCACCGAGGACATGCTCGAAGTCGATTCGCCCTACAACACCTATCGCGTCACCGGGTTGCCGCCCACCCCGATCAACTCACCCGGGCAGGAGGCGATCGAGGCCGCGTTGAATCCGGAGGCCGGGGACTGGCTGTATTTCGTCACCGTCGATCCCAGGACGCTGGAGACGCGATTCACCGCGTCATATGAGGAGTTCCTCGTCTTCAAAGCCGAATTCCAGAAGAACTACGAACTCATGATGCAGGGCGAACCCGCGCAGCCGACGCCGGAGCCGGAGATGCCGTGACGGTCCTTCGCCAGGCGGCGGTGCTGGGTTCGCCCATCGAGCACTCGCTGTCCCCGGTCTTGCACCGTGCCGCATATGCAGCACTCGGACTCGACTGGCAATACACGGCGATCGAAGTCGAGGAATCCGGGCTAGCGGATTTCTGGGACACCCTCGATGAATCCTGGGCCGGCGTGAGTCTGACGATGCCACTGAAAGTCGCGGTGCTTCCGCTGCTCGATGACATCACTGATCGGGCACGTGCAATCGAGGCGGTGAACACGGTGGTGTTCGACGAAGGTCGGTCGGTCGGCTACAACACCGATGTCCCCGGGATGATCAACGCTCTCGACGAGGCGGCCACCGAGCGAGATCGCATTCGATCAGCCGCGGTCATCGGTGCAGGAGCCACTGCGCGCAGCGCCGTTGCGGCCATCATCGAACGCCACGCGGGACAGGTTCCGATCACGGTATTCGCCCGCAGACGCGAACAGGCTCGTGAGCTCCTCGACTTGGCACGCAGTCTCGGAGGGACCATCGATGTCGGTGCATGGGCGGATGTCGACAAGGCGATGTCGGCCGATCTCGTGGTGTGCACTCTCCCCGGCGGGACCGACCTCGATGTGACCCCCCCGGTAGCGGCGGGTGTGCTCTTGGAT
>CAJXYI010000084.1 GCA_913063435.1 uncultured Actinomycetales bacterium
TGAAGCGAGTAGTCCCTTTTTCACCCTGATATCCGTGATATCAGCCCACCGCGCATTCCACATCTGTCCTTCATCCAGAACGACAGCTATACAAGTAGTGGTGACGTAAACCTTGCCCTTCATGGGCCGCAGCATTGGCACGAGCAGCGCGCCGAATCCGCATGACGTGACCACTTCCCCGGCTCCAAGATCCGGGCCACGCGCGGGTCATGATTACCTTGATTGGGGTTGAAACTCCCCCGTTGAGTTCCCATACATCGAGCCTATGCCGCCTTCGTATCGCGCGTCACTAAGTCTGCCAACTATTCCTCTTCGCCGTATGCCCCAACGCCCTCACGTTCTCGACGCCGCTCGTCCAAGGTCATTCCTTCGTACAACCAGTACAACGGGCCGGCTACACCTGCAGACAACGATCCCGTGGCTCCGGGAGTACGTAGCCCCATCTCAGTAAGGATGAAGCCGGCCGCAGCCGAAAGGGTCATCACCTCACCCCGGAAGGCAATGTGCCGGTTATCGACCACTGTCGCCGTTATGCCTTCACCGCGGGCGAATACGAGCTCCGCGCCAACAGGGACACCAGCCAGCGAAAACTCAAAGCGAGGGCGCATGCGCCGCGCCTGGTCCAGGGCTTCCCGGTCGCTCGCTTCCTGAATCACATCCTCTCGGGGTGTGACGTCCTCCAACGCCAATAGCTCGAGCACGGCCCTCGCTCGGTAGGGGTCAAGGTAGAAGAACTCCCGACCCGCCCGAACTCGATGCTCACCGAAGGCGGTGTGTAGGGCCCGTTCGACGCGCGTCATGTCCTCCACCCGAGCTGCGTAATAGCAATCAAAGGGCAGCGGTACCGACGTACCGTCCAAAGACTGCATCCGCTCGGGAATACCAACACTCGTAATGCCGATCTTCACAATCCCCGGCATCGCCTCGTTAGTCAGGATGTAGACGAAAGACATACCTGATTCCCCTGTCCGTCTACTAGGCGTCTTTGCGGAAGTCGTCGTACAAGGCTTTGGATATCCAAGCAAAAAACAAGTCTTGGAAACCGGTGTCGTTGAAATATCTTTCGACGAACTCCCCATTGGCGTCATGCCTGGCGACCATGCCGTTGTCAATCCTTGGGCGTAGGTAAGCCTGCCACTGCATGAAATCGTTGTTGAGTGCAGCCACGCGATTTTCGTCGTCACCACGCTGGTGTGCGAATTGCTGATCGCACAGTATTTGATCGGCCTCGCCGAGATTCAGGCCGAAGCGCTCGTTCATCACGGCGATCAGGGCCTCGAGTGACTCGGTGGGGTCGTCGAACTTCTTGCCCCTGCCCTCCCCCGGCCCACCGAGCGGCGGTGCGGCTTCCGGCTCGAGGGAGCGGTTCTCGTTCTCCGCGGTCATCTCCTGGCGCAGATGGGTCAGCACCACCGCTTCGGACAGATCGATAACGACTGGGTCGCGCGTAAGGCGCGTACTGAGGAACTTCGCGAAGTAGTACAGGGCTTCGAGTTCGGTGTCCTGGAACGGGACGATCTGGCCGAGGAACGCGTACGCGCGCACGTAGTCGCGCACCGCAGTGCGGAACAGTTCCTTGTCCTCATCATCCTCATCCATCGCGTCCCAGCGAGCGACCGTCGGGTCGATCGCGGCGTTGAGTGCTGCGTTGCCTTTGCCGCCGGTCATACGGATAGCGTCCACGGCTGCGTCGATCTCCCCGATGCTGACCAGGCCGGAGTCCATAATGCGCCGCTGCAGGTTGTACAGAAGGTTCGGATCCGTGGGTGTTGCGGTCGTCTGCGTGTAGAACGGGCGGAACGCTTCCTGGATGGCTTCGGCGTCATTCGCGAAATCCAGCACGAACGTATCGTCCTTGCCGTCGCACGAGCGGTTGAGTCGCGACAGTGTTTGTACGGCCTTTACGCCTTCGAGTTTCTTGTCCACATACATGGTGTGCAGTAGTGGCTGGTCGAAGCCGGTCTGATACTTCTCAGCCACCACCAGTACCTGGTATTCCTCCTCGAACCGCTCGGGCAACTCCGATTCGGGGAACTTGTTGAGCACTGCTTCGCGGTAGGTAGCGCCATCATCGGGATCGGTGACGATGCCGGAGAACGCGACCAGTGCGCGCACCGCGTTGGGTCCGCGGTCGTAGCCCTTCGCCGCGATGTAGGACTGAATGGCGTTGTAGTAGCGGACCGCGTGCAGCCGTGACCGGGTGACGACCATGGCTTTGGCTTTGCCGCCGATCTTGGCGGCGGTATGGGTGCGGAAGTGTTCGACGATGATCTCGGCCTTTTGAGCCAGGTTCGTCGGATGCAATGACACGTACCGCGCGAGCGCGGACGCTGCTTTGCCTTTGGGGACTTCCATGTCTTCCCCAGATAGGTTGTTCGCAAGCCGGTAATACGTCTTGTATGTCGTGTATTGGGCCAGGACGTCGAGGATGTACTTCTCCTCGATCGCCTGGCGCATCGAATACAAGTGGAACGGCACATACACCTCGGTCGCGCCAGCATCAACATTCGCCAGGCCGCCGGGGTCCTTCTCTGCCGCCGCAGCCAGCGGCACGAGCTCACCGAAGAGCGCCAGGGTCTTGTGCTTGGGGGTTGCGGTGAAGGCGAAGAACGTCAGGTTCTCCCGTCGCCCGCGCGCTTGGGCGCTTTCGAGCAGGAAGTCCTCTAGGTCTTGCTCAGCGGCCTCGGCCTCGGCGTCCACCTGCTCGGCGGCTTCGAGGGCGTCGTCGCCGCTCGTGCTGGCGAGGACTTCTTTGAGTTTCTTGGATGCTTCCCCGGATTGGCTGGAGTGGGCCTCATCCACGATCACGGCGAACCGCGCACCGGCCAGGTCGGTCGCGGTTTGCGCGACAACGGGGAACTTCTGCAATGTGGTGATGATGATCCGCGCGTTCTTGCCCTCCAGCGCTGCCTTGAGTTGCGCGGAGTTCTCATCGATCTTCTCGATCACGCCCGGGCGGGCATCGAAGCTGGTCACCACGTCCTGCAGTTGCCGGTCCAGCACCTTGCGGTCGGTGACCACGATGACCTTGTCGAACACCGGGGTGTTGGGGGCCAAACCCGCGGCCCTCGCCCCCTCCCCGAGGGCCGCATCCGATCCAGCCGTATGCAGACGCGACAGCCCGTGCGCGAGCCACGCGATGGTGTTCGACTTCCCCGACCCCGCCGAATGCTGAATCAACTTGTTACGCCCCGGGCCCTCATCCCGCGCGGCGGCAAGCAGCTTCGTGACCGCATCCCACTGGTGATACCTCGGGAAAATCGTGAACGTCTTCCCGGTCTTCTTCCCGGCCTTGTCCCGCGCATGTTCGGTGTGCACGAACGACCCGAGCAGGTTTAGCCAGTTGTCCCGCTGCCACACCACCTCCCACACGTACGCAGTCTTGGGTCCCTTCGGGTTGATCGGGTTACCCGCTCCACCATCGTTGCCCGGGCCGGCGGTGCCGAGGTTGAACGGCCGAAACACCGTTTCCTTCCCCGCGAGTTTCGTGGTCATCGCCACCGCGTCCTGATCGAGTGCAAACTGCACGATCGAGCGCGAACGGAAGATCAAATCCGCGGGGTTGCGGTCCCGCTGATATTGCCGGATCGCGTCCTGCAGGTTCTGGTTCGTGAACTGGGTCTTCAACTCCGCCGTCGCCACCGGCAACCCGTTCACCATCAACAGCAGATCCACGCTGTCGGCCGGGTTGGACTCCGACACGTGCGCCTGACGCACCACCGTGACCCGGTTCGCCTCATACAACGCCCGCAACTCCGGCGTCAGTTCATGCGCGGGCGCGAAATACGCCATCGCGAACGCCACGCCGGTGTCCTTGACCCCCTTGCGCAGCACATCAATCAGCCCGCGCGCATCGATCTCATTAGCCACGCGCTTGGCGATCTTCCCCCGCGCAGCGCCCTCCCCCACAAGCCCGGCGTACTTCTCCCACTCATTCGGCTGCGTGGACTGCAAGAACTCGACCAGTTCGCCTGGATCCATGCCCAGCGCGCGGTCGTATCCGGCGGGGTCACCCTGGAGCCATCCGTGTGCGAGCAAGTGCTGCTCGATGGACTCCTCGAAGGCGTCTTCCCTGTGAGCCAGTGTCACCCGATCCCCCCGATACTCGCTTCTTTCGCCGACGCTTGCTCAGAAACAGCAGTTTCGACGCTTGCGCTGACGTTGGGAACCCACTTTTCCACACCAATCGGCCGCGCCGTCGTCACATCCAACTCACCAGTGACCGCAGCCGTAATCACCGCCCGCTTCCGC
>CAJXYI010000085.1 GCA_913063435.1 uncultured Actinomycetales bacterium
CACTTTGGGCACGAACATCGAACTGCTCCACCATCTGGACGCCGTGATCGCGGATGCGCCCGTAATCGATCACACCCGCACGACTCCACGGCGCAGCGTCGATCGAGTCGAGAACGAGGTTCTGGGCGATCGTGAAACTCCCGACCAGACCATCGTGTTCGCGATCCTCCGGGATATACCCGACCCCGAGACCCAGGATGCGCTTCGTCGATCGACCAACGATGGAGGTGCCGCTGACTCGGGCATCCCCCGAGACTCGATCCCGCAATCCCATAATCGCTTCGACGAGTTCACTTTGCCCATTGCCCTGCACTCCCGCGACACAGAGCACCTCACCGGCTCGAACATCGAAGGACACCGAGTCGACGATGGCGCGATCAGCGGAGTCGAACACGCTCAAGTTCGACACGCCTATCACTGGTTCGCCGGGGTCTGCCGGCTCCTTGTCCACCCGCAGTGAGACATCGCGACCCACCATCATCCCGGCGAGTTCCGATTCCGGTGTCTGTGGGGACACTGCCTCGGCTACTACCCGTCCACGGCGGATGACCGTAATGACATCAGCAGCTTCGCGGACTTCACGCAGTTTGTGAGTGATGAGCACGATCGCCTTACCGGCATCTCGTAACTGCCGCACGATGGCCAGGAGCTCATCAGTCTCCTGTGGGGTGAGGACCGCGGTGGGCTCGTCGAGGATCAGGCACTGTGCGTCCCGGGTGAGCGCCTTGATGATTTCGACGCGCTGCTGGATACCGACCGGCAGATCCTCGGTCACCGCATCCGGATCGACCTCGAGGCCGTATTTCCGGGACACTTCACGCACCGCATCGGCGGCCTCGCCGGTGCGCAGCATGCCGAGGGGTCCCACGCTCTCAGCACCGAGTTCGACGTTCTCCGCGACGGTGAACACCGGCACGAGCATGAAGTGCTGGTGGACCATGCCGATGCCGGCTTCGATGGCACGCGCGGGACTGGTGAAGGTGACCGGTTCCCCGTCGATGAGGATCTGCCCCGCATCGGGTTGCAGCAGGCCGTAGAGGACATTCATCAGTGTCGACTTGCCCGCACCGTTCTCACCGAGCAGGGCGTGAATCTGCCCGGGTTCGACGGTCAGGGAGATGTCGTCGTTGGCAACGAGGGAACCGAAGCGCTTGGTGATCCCGCGCAGTTCCAATCGCATCGCGCTGTGGGCCCTTTCTCGGTTGCGGGACGGGGGTCGAACGACCTCGCGCCCGGGTGGCGAGCCTAGTGGCTCGCCACCCGGGCGCGAAGGTGATTACCGCAGTCCTTGCGGACTGGCTGATGGAACTACGGGGTGACGGTGATGGTCCCGTCGATGATGTCCTGCGTCACCTGGTCCACCTCGGCCTGGAGTTCGGCGGGCACCGCGTCCTCGAACTCGTTGTACGGGGCGATGCTGGTACCGCCGTTGGCGAGAGTGCCGACGTAGACGGCGTTGGAGAAGGTGCCATTGACGGCTTCGCCGATGGAGTCCTTCACCGACACGTCGATGCCCTTCACCACGCTTGTCAGGAACACATCGCAGTACTGCGATGCGCTCACACAGCCATCGGTGTCGACCCAGATGACCGAAACGCCGTCACTGCTCTGCGCTTCGGCAGCCGAACCGAGGCCGACGGGACCGGCGACGGGGAAGATGATGTCGGCGCCCTGCTGGATGAAGTTTCGAGCGATCTGGCGACCCTGGTTCTGGTCTTCGAAGCCACCCGCATAGGTGCCCTTCTCCGGATCGGTCGGATCCCAGCCGAGGACCGAGACATCGGTGCCGTTGGTCTCGTTGTAGTAGGTGACTCCCTGGTAGAAGCCGGTCATGAAGGCGGTCACCGAGGGGATCGGGATGCCGCCGTAGGTGCCGACGGTTCCGGTCTCGGTCATGCCAGCGGCGAGGTAACCGGCCACGAACGATGACTGCTCGGTCGCGAACACCAGGCCCTTGAGGTTGTCCGAGGGATCCTCGTAGGCGTAATCGACGATGGCGAAGTCGACCATCGGGTTGGCCTCGGCAGCCTCAGCGGTCGCATCGCCGAGCAGGAAGCCGACGGTGACGATCATGTTGCAACCCTGCTGAATGGCCTGGTTGAGGTTGGGCTGGTAGTCAGCGTCCGAGCCGCTCTCGAGGGCGAGCGTCTCGATACCGAATTCCGAACCGGCTGCCTCGAGACCCGCGAAGGCGGTCTCGTTGAAGGAGCGGTCATCGAAGCCGCCCTGATCGGAGATCATGCAGGCCTTCACCGCACCCGGCATGGGGGTCGGCTCGCCCGTGGTCTCCGTGGGGCTCGGTGATGTGGGCGAGGGCGCCCCGGTCGTGGTGGAGCCGCCATCGTCGGGTGCGCTTCCGCACGCTGCGAGGACGAGGCCGGCTACGCCGATGCCAGCAATGGCACCGATCGTTCTGCGCACGTGGAACCTCCTGGAAAGGATGGAAAACGGACGGATGAAGACGAGTTCTGGATCGAATCCATCCCTGGGTCACCGATCGGTCTGATCGTCGAGACCGGACAGATCGGACTGAACGGAGCAGACATTACTCAGGTGTTGGGTTCTCTCCACAACCGCGACGCCGCCTCGTAACCCATTCGTAGCCTTGCTGCGCCCCACCATTCCGTTGCGTCACTCACACCCCATTCGCACCACGAGCCTTTGCCGCGATTCATGCCATGCGATCTTCGACAGAAGCCACCGGAGAGTGACTCAGGCCACATCCTGGGCCCTCACAGGCCGAAATGCTCATCCCCGGATATCCTTGCCAACACGGCGGACGCTCCACTGCCCCGCCCACCACGGTTCCTCGCCGATCAAGCACCTGCGAGGAATCCGACAGCACGACCAGAAAGACAGCGACCCGCTGTACGAACCAAGCAAACGACGAGCCGATCGGGAGGTCACCGTGGCCACCGCCCCCGTGGGCACCCTCTACCGAGGCCGTGAGGGCATGTGGTCCTGGGTTGCCCAGCGCATCACCGGCATCGCGGTCTTCTTCTTCCTCTACGTCCATGTCGTCGACACCGCCCTGGTGCGGGTCTCTCCCGAGGCCTACGACCTGGTCATCGCGACATATAAGACCCCGATCGTCAACCTGCTCGAGGTCGGTCTCGTCGGTGCCGTGCTCTATCACGCACTCAACGGCCTGCGCGTGATCGCCGTCGACTTCTGGTCGAAGGGTCCGCGGTATCAGCGCCAGATGCTGTGGGTGATCCTCGGCGTGTGGGTCGCGGTGATGATCCCCGGGACCTACTACATGATGATCCACACCGTCGAGGCACTGTTCGGGAGCACACCATGAGCCTTGTCAGCCCCCGCCGCGGTCCCGGTCTGGACGCCCCCCGCTCCACCGGTCAACGCTCCAACTACGAGTTGTACGCCTGGCTGTTCATGCGGATCTCCGGCATCGTGCTCGTGTTCCTCGTGCTCGGACACCTGTTCATCATGAACGTGCTCGACGGCGGTGTGCAGCGCATCAACTTCGCCTTCGTCGCCGGTCGTTGGGCCAGCCCGTTCTGGCAGATCTGGGACCTGGTGATGCTGTGGCTGGCGATGCTGCACGGCACCAACGGTTTGCGCACCATCATCAACGACTACGCAGAACGCGACCAGACGCGCTTTTGGATGAAGATGCTGCTGTATGTGTCCAGCGGCTTCATCATCCTTCTCGGGACGCTCGTCATCTTCACGTTCGACCCGAACATCGGCTGATCCGAACACCGGCTGACCCGCACACCGGCTGACCCGCACACTGGTTGAAAGGACTGAGGGAGACGATGCAGACTCATCGCTACGACGTCGTGATCGTCGGCGCCGGAGGCGCCGGCATGCGTGCCGCCATCGAGTCGACCAAGCGGGCCCGCACCGCGGTGTTGACCAAGCTCTATCCCACCCGCTCCCACACCGGTGCCGCACAAGGTGGCATGTGTGCTGCGCTGGCCAATGTCGAGGAAGACAACTGGGAGTGGCACACCTTCGACACCATCAAAGGTGGCGACTACCTCGTCGACCAGGATGCCGCGGAGATTATGTGCCGCGAGGCCATCGATGCCGTCCTCGATCTGGAGAAGATGGGACTGCCGTTCAACCGCACCGAGGAAGGTCGGATCG
>CAJXYI010000086.1 GCA_913063435.1 uncultured Actinomycetales bacterium
ACCGGGTCCTTCGACCGTTTCTTCCCCGAGTACCTGACCGAACTCGAGAAGCTCGACTGGCCGGTCGACATCTGGACCGTGCATACCTACCCCGATGGCCAGGGAACCCCGGCTGACCGCGCACTACTCGTCCAAAAGTTCCAGGACGCGCTGGAGGCCGCAGGCGCCCCCGAGCTACCGATCTGGGACACCGAGGTGAACTACGGCATCGCCGGCCCCGGGGACATCGAGGGCCGGGAGATCACCGGGGTCGACGCCGCCGGATATGTAGTACGCACCTACATCGACGATCTTCGCCTGGGCATCGACCGCTCCTACTGGTACATCTGGTCCTTGGCTCCCCTGGACTTCCTCGGTGTTCAGGCCTTCCCCGGTTCCGATGCCGAGCAGGGGTTCTTCGCCCTGGACAACTGGATGATCGGCGCGAGCTTCGATGGCTGCGAGGAAAGCAATGGAGCGGTCATCTGCGACTTCTCCCGCGACGGCACCCCATGGGTAGTTGCCTGGGCGCAGGAGGGGGAAGTCAGTTACACCACCCCGGAGAACTCCCAACTGGTCTGCGATCCGCTTGCCAACTGCGAGGAAGCCGGCCCGAACACCGAGATAACGCTCACCGAGATCCCGGTTCGCGTGTACCTGCAGTAGTCACGGTTACCGGGGGTGTTGGTACCCCGAATAACCGGGGCGGGGCCTTCGAGACCGAGTTCAGGCACTCTGCGCTGGTACCGTCGCACTCTCGGCGAGGACCCGGCTTCCCAGGGAGGTGTTCGGCATGGCGCTCAGCGACGACGTAACACCCTCGACCGAACCCTCGACCGGATCCCCTTCGGCGGAACGTGGTGCGAGTTCGAGCAGTGGCGCTCGCCTCGGGTGGTCTACGGGATCGCATCGGGATCGGCCCCATCTTCGCCGTGATCCGTTGCGGGTCTACGCCACCCGCGCGGTGATCTGGGATGTCGTGGCGGTGGCGGCCGCTGCTGCCGTCGGGTTCATCCTGCGCTGGACCATCCCGTACAACCTCAACATCTCGGACAGCATCTACGTCTTCTTCGCGGCTGTGGTGGTGGTCAGTTGGATCTCCGTGCTCATCTTGCGCGGCGCCTACGACACCCGTGTGCTCGGTGTGGGTTCTGAGGAGTTCAAGCGCATCATCGGCGCCTCGGCGATGGTTTTCGCTGCCATCGCGATCGTGTCATTCGCCTTCAAGCTCGACCTCTCCCGAGGGTTCGTACTCATCACTTTCGTGGTCGGTATGGCCCTGCTGCTCACCGTCCGCTGGGTCCTGCGTGCCTGGCTGCGTCACGAGCGCATGTACGGACACTTCCTGCACCGAACCATCGTGATCGGATCGGGAACGGCACAGTCCGAGATCGTCGACATGCTGGACCGCGATCCGGTAGCGGGCTTCACCGTGGTCGATGTCATCGACGAGCCACCGATCGATGTGACCGATACGGCGCTGGACCAGTGGCTCGATGAGGTCATGGCCCGCATCAGCCTGGAGGACGCCGACACCGTGGCGGTGGCTGGCTCACGAGCCCTCGAGCAGACCGTTATCCAAAAACTCGCGTGGCGACTGGAGGGCCCTCGGGTGGATCTGCTGGTGGCACCGAATATCGGCGATGTCGCCGGACCGCGCGTCACCATGCGCATGGCCGCCGACCTACCGCTGCTGCATCTCGACGAACCGCACCTCACGGGCCCCAAGCGCGCTATCAAGCGCTCGCTGGACATCATCTTCGGCATCTTGCTGTTCGTTCTTTTCCTGCCGTTCATGATCATCGCTGCGGTCGGCACCTTCGTGTCGAGCAAGGGCCCGGTCTTCTACGCCCAAAAGCGCATCGGGCGCGGTGGTCAGATGATCACCGTCACCAAGTTCCGCACGATGTACCAGGGCGCGGACCAGCAACGCGACGAAGTGATCGGGGCACCGGACGAGAAGATCTTCGAGCGCTACAAGTCCGATCCACGCATCACACCTTTCGGTCGCATTCTGCGCCGCTGGAGCATCGACGAGATGCCGCAGGTTGTGAATGTGATCGCCGGAAACATGTCCCTTGTCGGCCCGCGTCCGGTGCTGCCTGAGGAGCTTGGCCTGTTCGACGACGCCGATCACCGCCGCCACCTCACCAAGCCGGGTCTTACCGGTCTATGGCAGGTCTCCGGCCGTAAAGAAGTCGACTGGGATGAGCGCATGCGCATGGACCTGGAATATGTGGAGAACTGGTCACCGGCCCTCGACCTGGTGATCGTGGCCAAGACCGCGAAGGTCGTCATCAGTGGCAAAGGTGCCTACTAGGACGAACCCCGCCGCGAAGATCTCGGTTGCGATCCTCGCGGCACTGACGTGGCTGCTCGTAATCGGGATGACGATCCCCCGAGCCATTAGTGGTGGAGTTGCCGACTACGGCTTCTTCACCGCCGTCGCCGAGCGCATGCGCGCAGGAGACACCCTCTACGTGGAGGTGTGGGACAACAAGGATCCGTTCGTCTTCTTCTTCCTCGCGATCGCCCGCAATGTCGGTCCGAATGGCGTGATCGGTTCCTGGCTGCTGGAGATCTCCTGGGTAGTGATCGCCGCGATCGCGCTCTACGTGATCGGCAAGCGAACGCAGATTCCGTCGATCCTGGCTGCATTCAGTGCTTTCGTACTTGCGCCCATCGTCATCCTGGGTATGCCCTACTTCATGGGCAATACTCACCTGCCCGCCATCGCGTTGCTACTTGCCGCCCTTGCCCTCATCTATACGAACCACCCGGTTGGCGCAGGTATCGCAATCGGCGTGCTGCTGTTCTTCAAACTGGTCATGGTTCCCATCGCCTTGGTCACTATCACCGCAGCGCTACTCGCCAACCGCAAACGCCCCGCGATGGTTCCTGCGCTCGGTGGCTTTATCGCAACCCTGGCGAGCATCGGACTGCTGCTGGCCATCCGCGGTGAACTCGTCGCATTCGTCGATACTCAAGTGCACAACATCCTCTACTCGCAATCACCCATCGTCTCCGCCGAGCAGACCGGTCTAGTGCAGAAGATCGGCCAGCACGTGGTCATCTTGGTCAATCCGCATATCGCCGGATTGATACTCGTCACCGCGCTCATCGGTATCGCCACGATTCCGTACCTGGCAGCCAACAAGCACCGGTGGCCGGAACTATCGGGACTGTGGTGGACCACCGCGGCCGCGTTCGTGATGGCCGGACTCACCATCGTGGCAACCGGCAAGTGGTTCCACCACGCGAACATCTTCGCGGTCTCCAGCACCCTGGCGATCGTGCTGCTCGCTGGTTGGCTGACCAACCAGCGGAGCACTACGGCTCTTACCGCAGCACTCCTCACGGCTGCAGTGACCTACCCACTCGCGGCAACCCCACCTCCCGCGCACTACACGTCCGCCCTCACCGAGTTCGGACAACGCTGGAGTGAGGCGACCACGGTGGATTCCTTGACCAGGGCGCTGCGTGATCGCGAACCGACATCGGTTTCCTTCATCGGGGAGTCGGTTCCACGTTCCGGCGGTCTGGAGGAGTGGACCATCGCGTGCCGCCATGTAGCCCAGCGTCCGTTCAACCCCGCGGAGATTTTCACCGAGACCCTGGAATGCCTGCCCACATCGCAGACCATCGTGCTGACCCGGGATTTCGCGCCCGAACCCAACTTCCCGGCCTTCGAGGCGTTCATCTCCGGTGTGGAGGACCTCACGGAGCGTGAATACACCTGTGAACGGGTAGAGACCTACCGCATCTGCGAGCGCAGCTAGTAGCGGCCCCGAACGTAGACTTGACAGGTGTCCGAGGCTTCCCCCGCAATCTCCACTGCCGGTGAATCCGGCGATTCGGACACTCCGCGGAAACGCGCTGTCGGCCCCGTAGTGGCCGTAGCCATCGCAGCAGCACTCATCGTCGGTGGCTTCCTCTTCTGGCTCCAGGCGGGCCTGATCTATTCCCTCACGCTGCTCGGGACCGGCGGGGTGGGCTTGCAAGACCACTTGAGCAAGGCCGCCGACGGCCTCACCGTCGGTGATTATCCGGGGGG
>CAJXYI010000087.1 GCA_913063435.1 uncultured Actinomycetales bacterium
CGATGGTCTGCAGTTCGCCGCGGGCGAGCATCGGCTTGAGGATGCTCGCCGCGTCGATCGCGCCCTCGGCGGCACCCGCCCCGACGAGGGTGTGCATCTCGTCGATGAACAAGATGATGTCGCCGCGGGTGCGGATCTCCTTGAGGACCTTCTTCAACCGCTCCTCGAAATCACCGCGGTAGCGACTGCCGGCCACCAACGCGCCGAGGTCGAGGGTGTAGAGCTGCTTGTCCTTCAGCGTCTCGGGCACCTCACCGCGCACGATGTCCTGCGCGAGGCCCTCGACGACGGCGGTCTTGCCCACACCAGGCTCACCGATCAAGACCGGGTTGTTCTTGGTGCGCCGCGACAGCACCTGCATGACCCGCTCGATCTCCTTCTCACGACCGATGACCGGGTCGAGCTTGCCCTCGCGCGCGGCCTGGGTGAGGTTGCGGCCGAACTGGTCGAGCACCAGCGAGGTCGACGGGGTGCCCTCTGCGGGGCCGCCGGCGGTCGCGGGCTCCTTACCCTGATAGCCGCTGAGCAACTGGATGACCTGCTGGCGCACCCGGTTGAGATCCGCGCCGAGCTTGACGAGCACCTGGGCGGCCACACCTTCGCCCTCGCGGATGAGGCCGAGCAGGATGTGCTCGGTGCCGATGTAGTTGTGGCCGAGCTGCAGCGCCTCGCGCAGGGACAACTCCAGCACCTTCTTCGCCCGGGGCGTGAAGGGGATGTGCCCGCTCGGTGCCTGCTGGCCCTGGCCGATGATCTCCTCGACCTGCTGGCGCACGGCCTCCAAGGAGATACCCAGGCTCTCGAGGGCCTTGGCGGCGACGCCTTCGCCCTCGTGAATGAGCCCGAGCAGGATGTGCTCGGTGCCGATGTAGTTGTGGTTGAGCATGCGGGCCTCTTCCTGGGCCAGCACGACCACACGACGCGCCCGGTCGGTAAACCTCTCGAACATATATGTGCTCCCGTCGGTCACGTACGGCTGATGCTGATACGACGCATCGTGGATCCGAGTGGCTCCCGCCCCTCGATGGCTACCCCTGATGCTAGTACCGCTGCGAGGAGGCGCCATCCGGCCGGGGGCCCCGCAGAGACCGCACGAATCTGACATAACGCATCCAGGGCTCCGGGTTATTCCCGGAGTCATTCCCAGGGCCATTCCCGTCTGAGTTACCTGTGTGGTCGTTAACTCGGCGATTTAACGACCACACAGGTAACTCAGACGCACAGGGGGCTACCGCTGGAGGGCGGCGCGGACGCCGGCGACGAGCCATTTGGCGTGGGCCCGCTGCCCCTTGCGGGTGACCATGAACCCCGCCTCAGCCGAATTGCGCATATTGCCCACCTCGACCAGCACCGCCGGCACGTCGGAGAAGTTCAG
The DNA here is from genome assembly GCA_913063435.1 of uncultured Actinomycetales bacterium. GTDB lineage: Bacteria > Actinomycetota > Actinomycetes > S36-B12 > S36-B12 > M55B157. Next base: position 1,376 of record CAJXYI010000087.1, read on the forward strand.
CGTCGTGATGTTGTCCCAGACGAGCATCTGGCCGTTGATGTAGTTCGCCGGGGTGGCTCCCGCCGCGGCCATCCCGTCGATCATCCGCTGGCCGTATCGCCTCGAGACCGCCGCGATGTCATCGGTCCAGCCGGGCACCACCGCGGGCACGATGACGAAGAACCCACGGGCCGTGGGGGCGGAGCCGTCGGCGTGGACGCTCAGCAGCAGATCCGCCCCGACCTTGGCGCCGAACTTGCCGCGCTTCCACACGCACGGACCCCAGCGGTCATAGGAGTTCGTCTTGCGGGTCAGTCGCACCTTCGCCCCGAGCCGCTGCAGGCGCTTCTTCACGAACCGGCTGACATTCCACACGAACGTGGCTTCGGGATACCCGCTATTGGTGGCCGTGCCCGAGGTGTTGCAGCCCTTGACCGTGGTGCCGTTGAAACGGGTCTTGGCGAGCTTGGCGAAGTGCGCCGGATTGGAATTGCCGAGCTGATGGCCGGGATCGAGCGCGATGGTGATGCCGGCCAGCGGTCTGCGCGCCCGCGACGGCGCCACCGGCGAAGCAGCGGTCTCCCACGCGGCGAGGATGCCCGTGGTCGAGACGCCTGTAGTCCTGACGCTGGAGTCAGGTTGCGTGGGTGACGGTTTCGGTGCAGCCGGCGGTGGTGCAGCCAGTGCCGGTGCGGTCAGGCCCAGCACCACTGCCCCCACGGTCGCCAGCATCGCGGTTCGACGCGTCGCCCACATCCTCATGGTCACAGACTAAGCAGCATCCGGTGGTTGCCGAGGGTGTTGGGCTTGACCCGCTCCAGATCGAGGAACTCCGCCACGCCCTCGTCATAGCTTTGCAGCAGCTGGGCGAACACCTCATGGCTGACCGGAGCGCTCTCGATCTCGGCGAACCCGTGCCGGGCGAAGAAGTCCATCTCGAAGGTCAGGCAGAACACCCGGCGCACCCCGAGCGCACGGGCGTGGTCGAGCAGGGTCGTCAGCATCGCCGAGCCCACGCCGTGACCTTGCAGATCGGGGCGCACCGCGAGGCTGCGCACCTCCGCGAGGTCCTCCCACATCACGTGCAGCGCCCCGCAGCCCACGATCTGGCCGTCTTGCTCGGCGATGACGAACTCCTGCACCGACTCGAACAGCGTCACCTGCGCCTTGGCGAGCAAGCGGCCGTCATCGGTATAGGAGCCGATGAGTTCGCGGATCGCCGACACATCACCCGTGCGGGCAGGGCGCACCACGACCGCGTGGTCACTGAGCGGACTCATGACGTCACCGCATTCATGACGTCACCGGCTTCACGAGCGGAAACAGCACCGTCTCGCGGATGCCCAGACCGGTCAGCGACATGAGCAGTCGGTCGATGCCCAGTCCCACGCCACCGCTGGGAGGCATCCCGGTTTCCAACGCCCGCAGGAAATCCTCGTCTATCGGCATCGCCTCGAGATCCCCGCGTGCAGCGAGCTTGGCCTGCTCGGTGAGTCGTTCGCGTTGCACGACCGGATCGACGAGTTCGGAATAGCCCGTCGCCTGCTCGTATCCGTTGACGTAGAGGTCCCACTTCTCCACCACACCGTCGCGTTCGCGGTGGGCGCGCACGAGAGGTGAGGTGTCGACCGGATAGTCGAAGACGAACGTCGGCCCGGTGAACGTCGGAATAACGTGGTGCTCGAATAGCTCCTCCACATACTTGCCCGGCACCCACGTCGGCGCAGGTTCGATTCCCGCTGCAGCGCAGAGGCTTCGCAGCTCATCGACGGGGGTCGCGGGTGTGATCTGGCGACCCACAGCCGTCGAGAGCGAGCCATACAGATCGATCTCGGCCCAATCTCCCGACAGGTCGTGCTGCGACCCGTCGGCGTGCGTGACGATCAGGTCGTCACTCATGCGCGCGGCGGCCTCCTGGATGATCTCGCGGGTGATCCTCGCCATCTCCCGATAGTCGGCGTAGGCCTGATAGAACTCCAGCATCGCGAACTCCGGCGAGTGCGTCGAGTCAGCACCTTCATTGCGGAAGTTGCGATTGATCTCGAAAACTCGCTCCAGCCCCCCGACGACCGCGCGCTTGAGGAACAGTTCCGGTGCGATACGCAAGAACAGGTCGATGTCGAAAGCGTTGGAGCGCGTGACGAAGGGCCGCGCGGTCGCACCACCGTGCAGGGGCTGCAGCATCGGTGTCTCGATCTCCAGATAGCCGCGTGCACTCAGGCTGTCGCGCAGGCTCGACACCGTCAGCACCCGGGTGCGGGCCATCTCGCGAGCTTCCGGACGCACGATCAGGTCGACATACCGTTGGCGCACCCGCGCCTCTTCGCTCATCGGCTTGTGCGCAACCGGCAAGGGGCGC
>CAJXYI010000088.1 GCA_913063435.1 uncultured Actinomycetales bacterium
CGGGATTTAAAGTAATGACCTCATCAATATCCATAATGATGTCCTCCGGGCAGCTACCTTCCCCAAAGCAACCGTTTTCATTGATTTTGATGAGAAACATATCGAATCTCCTTGGATCCTCCGGTGAATTTCGTCGAAGCACAGGCCCCATACAATAGATATCCCCATTGTCATCCTCTGCTATCTGCCTGATATTGGCATAGCGATATGGTGTAAATTCTGTATCGCGATCTGTGCTGTCCTTTGGTGTAAGAAAGACACGCTTCCACAATACCTCACCTGTTTTACTGTCCACGCGAAGCAGGAAGGGTACTTCAGCTGTGAGAGAATCAGAACCATCTTGAAGCTTAAAAAGATCAAAAAGTAAGCCTCCTACGAGAAGATCTCCGTTCATACATTCGTACAAATCATTGACAAAATATTGCGCATGATCCAAGTATGGCTCCGGATCCGGTGGTGGCGTCGTTCACCCCGACCTCGGGCACGACCGCGATGGTGTCGTGGCCGGCACCGGTGAGCGATGGTGGTTCCCCGGTGACCTCCTACGACGTGACCGTGACAGGTGATGGTGGCCCGTTCACGTGTTCGGCGACCCCGCCGGCTCGTAGTTGTGACGTGAGTGGCCTGACTCGGGGTGCGGCGTATGCGGTGACCGTCGAGGTGGTCAACTCGGTGGGGTCGAGCACTGATCCAGCGACCGAGGTGCGCCAGCCGTATCGTCCGGCGCCGCCGGTGATCACTGCTGCGCTGCCGGTGACGGTGGATGATTCGACCGGGTTCGAGGTGACGTGGACGGCGCCGGCGGATAACGGAGCGACGATCACCGGTTATGTGGTGACCGCGACGAAACTGTCTGCGGTGCGGTCAGCTTCTTCTCGTTCGGTGTCGTTGTCGCTGGTGGGTGCGGCGGCTGCGGATGACACGCAGTTCACCTGCACCTCGGCGACTACGGAGTGCATGATGTTTGCCCCCGGCAGCGTGCGTGATTATGCGTTCGTTGTCGTCGCGGACAACCTGGCCGGGGTGAGTGCGCCTTCGGCGCCGTTCGTGGTGCCGGATCCGACTCCGCCGAGCCCCCCGGTTGGTCCGTCCTCTCCCCAAGGTGTGCGGGCGTGGGCGATGAACGAGGCGGCGATGGTGACCTGGACGCCACCGACGACGGCGGGGTCGTTCCCAGTCTCCACCTACAAGGTGACCTCGTCCCCTGGTGGAATGACGTGCCTGGCTCCGGCGACCCAGTTGTGGTGCGAGATATCCGGCCTGCGTAACGGGACCACCTACACGTTCACCGTCACCGCGTTGACTGGTGCGGGTTGGGGGGAGCCGTCAGGCGCGTCGAACCCGGTGACCCCGAGTGTTGATCCGCAGCCGGGGCCGGAACCTGAGCCGCAGCCGGTGCCGGGTCCGGTTCCGCCGGGCAGTGTGGTGATCGATCTGGATGGGTCGACTGCTCCGGGGGCGTCGGGTGGCCCGAACGCGGATCGTGACCAGATCGTGGTGACAGGCCCGGGTTATGGGATGGATGTGTCGACACAGACTTCTGGTGGTTTGCGTGAGCCCCTGGCGGCGAATGGTGAGTTGCAGGTGAAGATCACCGGCCGCATTTCGGTGTCCGGGGATGGGGCGTTGCCGGGGTCGACGACCGCCGTCTATGCGATCCCCGCCACGGTGGTGCCTCAGGTGCGGGCGGCAACGGAGCCGGTGCTCATCGGCACAGTGGTGGTGGGTGAGTCGGGCGCGTATGCAGGATCATGGCCGGTGCCGGTGAATCCGGGTGACTATCTGCTGCAGGTCGTGGCGACGCCGGCTGACGGTGGTGTGTTGTCGGCGTCGACGCCGCTGGTGGTGCTGCCGGTGGAGGATTACTCGATCATGCTCAGCGGCACGCGCACTGATGACGGTGCGGGCAAGCGGGTCAACGTCGAGGGCACGACGACGAACCTGGACGGGGCCACCGTGCAGGCCCGGGTGAAACTGGCCCGCGAGGACGCCTACCGCAGCGGCTCCACCCGGATCGTGGTGGATGAGGGGTTCACCTGGACCCGCATCGCCAACCGCAAGGTCTACGTCTACTTCCAAACCGTGCTCGAGTCGGGCGAAAAGATCCGTTCCACGCGCATCACCATCCCCGGCCCCTCCCGCTAGAACCAAGCTCCGCTCGACGGCCTGCGAGGCAATGTGCCCTCAGGTCACAACGCGGGAACGGTGATCGGTGAGAGTTTCGACGATCGCATGCGATTCCGATGGCCATAGAACGACGTGCTGCGGTTCCATCTGGTCGCACGACCGGGGGAAACCCGAACACCGCGATTTCGCGAGCATGATTCGCCGCGCCTTCGCACCTAGTGTCTTAATCCTGGCCACATGGCCGGGGCATTGGTCACGAGGGAGCACGGATGCGCGGATCGATCATGAACAAGGCAATCCTCGGGGGCGTCGCCAGCGCACTGGTCCTGGGCACCATGGTGGTTCCGGTCAGTGGGATCGCATCCGGTTCTGAGTCCGATGCGGCCAGTGAGCCCGTCGTAACGACGGCGCAACTGACCAGAAAGCAGCGCAAGATCCGCCGGACGGCGCGCCAGGCAGCGATCTGGGCGCTCGCGCCGGAATTCAGCTACCGGTTCAACCGATACAACAAACTGGTGACAGCGCCGTACAACACCATCGCCTATGACCCGTATGCCGCGCAGTGGGACAACGCCTCCACGAATGCCGGCAACGCGTCGGTGATCTATCTCAACGCATCGCTGTCGTTGAAGCGACAGGACCTGGTGTACACCGTTCCGCCCACGAATGGGACGTTCCAGTTGAGTCAGGTTCTCGACTCGTTCGTCAACACGGTCGCCGATCCCGGAACGCGCACAACTCCCAGCGATGAGACGGTTCACTACCTCCTGGTCGGGCCTGGGTCGAAGTACGCGAAGCTCACCGAAGCGACCATCGATGGTTTCACATTCCCGGTCATCAGCCTGGGAACGAACAGAGGCGAGATCCTCGCACGCGTGCTCGGTGACCCCAATGCACCGCCGGATGATCCACGCAGTTTCGCATCGTCGTTTGAGAACGTGGCGAAGAAGTATGCGCTCAATACGCTCGAGGAGTTCACCCGCAACGGTTATGCGCCGGTGTATCCGACGGGCCCGTACGCGTATCAGATTCCTCCCGTGAGCCCCGAGCGGGCGCAGCAGGCGGCCAAGTGGCGCAACGTCCCCGACAACGCGGTGGCGTTCTTCGAGCAGGCGGGTGCAGCGCTTCGATTGAGCCCGCTGCCCAATCGCAGCACCGGAATCGGTGGCACGACCGCGGCTGATCTGCCCTCCTATGTGCCGCCGCAGCCGGGCTTCGAGGGCGTGTACTACTCGCCTTCGGCAGGCCAGCGAGCGACGTTGCGGAAGTTCGCCTCGATCGGTCTCACCGGAAGGGGATACACAATCCCCCGAGGCTGGGGACCGGCGGAGATCGCCGCGCTGCAGCAAGGCTTCACGGCGGGGTTGACCGCTGCGAAGGTTCGACTACTCCAGGCGACCACCGCGGAGACGAACTACTGGCTGTACATCAACCGCGATGATCAATTCGGGGACTATGCCAATACCCCGCTTGGCTACCTCGGCCGGGCCTCGGCCATCTTCGCGGGTGGGTTCCCCAATCTGCCCAGTGATGGGTTCTACTCCACTCAGCT
>CAJXYI010000089.1 GCA_913063435.1 uncultured Actinomycetales bacterium
CGCGTCCGGCCCGGTGTCGTTCATGCGTGGCGCCGACGCGTCAGCGGGAACCATCAAGTCCGGTGGCGCCACCCGGCGGGCGGCGAAGATGGTCGTCCTCGACGTCGATCACCCCGACATCGAGGAGTTCATCGAGACCAAGGTGCGCGAGGAAGACAAGATCCGCGTCTTACGTGATGCCGGCTACGACATGGATCTGGGCGGCACGGATATCACCAGCGTGCAATATCAGAACGCCAATAACTCCGTGCGGGTCTCCGACCTGTTCATGAGCGCTGTCGAAGAGAATCAGCCATTCGGGCTGACCGGTCGCAAGACCGGTGAGGTGATCGAGAGCGTCGATGCCAAAGCGCTGTTCCGTCGGATGTGCGAAGCTGCCTGGGCGTGTGCCGACCCGGGTATCCAGTACGACGACACCATCAACGACTGGCACACCAACCCCGAGACCGGCCGCATCAACGCGTCCAATCCGTGCAGCGAATACATGAGCTTGGACAACTCCTCCTGCAATCTCGCATCGCTGAACCTGCTGAAGTTCCTCAAGGATGACGGCACCTTCGATGCCGAAACCTTCCGTCGAGCGGTGGAGATCGTCATCACCGCGATGGACATCTCCATCTGCTTCGCCGACTTCCCGACCGAGGCGATCGGGGCCACCACCCGCGACTACCGCCAGCTCGGTATCGGCTACGCCAACCTCGGCGCCTTGCTCATGGCCGTGGGTCTGCCGTACGACTCCGAGGGTGGCCGGGCGTTGGCCGCGTCCATCACCTCGCTGATGACCGGCACCTCCTACCGTCGTTCGGCTGAACTCGCCGGTGTCGTCGGCCCCTACGAGGGCTATGCGCGCAATGCCGAGGCGCACAAGCGCGTCATGCGCAAGCACGCTGCCGCCACCGATTCCGTGCGTGGCGTGACCAGCCTCGACGGCGATGTGCTCAAGCTCGCAGTCAAGGAATGGGCCGACGGCCTGTCGATCGGGGAGAAGAACGGCTGGCGCAATGCCCAAGCCTCGGTGCTCGCCCCGACCGGGACCATCGGCTTCATGATGGACTGCGACACCACGGGTGTGGAGCCGGACTTCTCGCTGGTGAAGTTCAAGAAGCTCGTCGGTGGCGGATCGATGCAGATCGTCAACCAGACCATCCCGCGTGCGCTGAAGAAGCTCGGCTACGCCGAGGAGACCATCGAGGCGATCGTGGAGTTCATCGCCGAGAACGGCCACGTCGTCGATGCCCCCGGTTTGAAGACCGAGCACTACGCGATCTTCGACACGGCCATGGGCCAGCGCGCCATCACTCCCATGGGCCACGTGCGCATGATGGCCGCCGTCCAGCCGTTCCTGTCCGGGGCGATCTCCAAGACGGTCAACATGCCCGAGGACGCCACGGTGGAAGATGTCGAGGAGATCTACTTCCAGGGCTGGAAGATGGGCCTGAAGGCGCTGGCGATCTATCGCGATAACTGCAAGGTGGGTCAGCCGCTGTCGGATGCGAAGGGCAAGAAGGCCGATGCACCCGCCGAGGCCGATGCCCTGGTGGAACACCGCCCGGTGCGCAAACGGCTGCCGAAGTCGCGGCCGTCGGTGACGACGTCCTTCTCCGTGGCCGGCGCTGAGGGCTACTTGACCGCTGGCTCCTATCCCGATGACGGCCTCGGCGAGGTGTTCCTCAAGCTCGGCAAGCAGGGTTCGACTCTCGCCGGCGTCATGGACGCCTTCTCCATCGCGATCTCCATCGCGCTGCAGTACGGCGTTCCGCTCGAGGCGTTCGTGAGCAAGTTCGTCAACATGAAGTTCGAGCCGGCCGGCATGACCGATGATCCGGACATCCGGATGAGCCAGTCGATCATGGATTACATCTTCCGGCGGTTGGCCCTGGATCACCTGCCGTATGAGAAGCGGGCCGAGTTGGGCATCTTCACCGCCGAGGAGCGCGCCGCGACCGTGGCGTCGCAGTATGGCGGCGATGCCACAGCAGCACCCGCTGCCGACGATGCCACCGTGGAAGACACCCTCGTGGTCGAGACTCCGGCAGCTGAACCGGCGCCAGCCGCGAAGGAGGCGCCAACGGAGGTGCATTCCTCCGCGGAGCTGCTCGAGGCGATCACCGGAATGGCGAGCGACTCACCGCTGTGCATGACCTGCGGCACCAAGATGCGCCCCGCCGGTTCCTGCTATGTCTGCGAAGGCTGCGGAGCGACATCCGGCTGCAGCTGATGTAGATGGACTCGGAATGTCATCGCTGTGCTGGACATCGATGACTTTCTACTGGACATAGATGACATTCGAGTGGACGTGCATGACATTGCATCAGCAGTGACATGACGGAGGGCCCCGCAACTTGTTTCGGTTGCGGGGCCCTCTGAATTTATTTGACCGCTAGGTGTCGAGACCTATTCGAACTATCTCAGATATCTCGGGGCGGCCGTTGACCATGGAGATGAGGCCCATGCGGAGAAGTGCGGGCAGGTGGAACTGGCGGTCTGTCTTACTTTGGTGGTTGCTCACATTCTCGCCTCGGTGAATGCGCCGTAACAGTCGTGCTTCTGCGATGTTGAGTTCCTGCGCGGGTTCAGTTCGTCCTATCGCGTTAGGGCGCTCAAGCAAGTCCGCGACAGTGCAGGCAAGTTCATTGGCTATACGATCCAGTTGTCCAATCGTCAGGTGTTCGGCAGTACCACCTGGTTCGAGCCTGCGGATGTCGTTGTACGAGACACCGCACGCCGGACGTCGATGTGGTGAAAGTCCACAATGGTGCCGACTCCGCCTAGCCTGTGGGGCGGGCCTGGATGATGAGGCGGTTGGATTTCACGCTGCCATCGGCGTTGCGGATCGAGACGTAGATCTTTCTGCTGGTGCGACGCTGCCAGGTGAAATCACCGTCTTGGCTGGGCCGTATTCGTGCGAATCCGGCGGTGTAGCTGGCTTGGCCGGGGAAACGAATCCATGGTGTCAAGATCGCGCCGGTCTCGAAGTCCTGTGCGGTGCCGTTGACGATGATGCCGGGTTTACCGCGCACGTCCCCACGGGTTCCGGTGATGGTGATGGAGGGTGACTCCATCGGTTGGGGGGTGAACGTGTTGGAGGCAGCGGAGTAGGGCCCCCAACCGGCACCGTTGAGTGCGCGCACGCTCGCGGTGTAGTCGGTGCCATTGGTGAGGCCGGTGATAACACAGGTCACTGTCGAGGCGGCTGTCAGGCATGTTTGCCCGCCGGGGCTGAGGACTACCTGGTAGTTCGTGACAGGAAAGGACCCCGACGACGCTGGTGCCGCCCAGGTGATGGTGGCGGAGGAATCCCCTGCCAGGCCTGTCACCGATTGCGGTGCCGAGGGGGGAAACACGGGGGCAGGTGTGGGGGGCACTGGCGGTGTGGGTGGCGCTGATGACGCACCCATCCACGCTACGAAAACGCTGTCGTTGCTGGGTGAGGTGAGGGCGATGGAGTCGTCGGCTGAGGTGGGGAAGTAGGCGGTTTGCCTGAAGTTGCCGGTGATGATGGGGTTGTCGTCTGCGGTGATCGCCACCGAGTTG
>CAJXYI010000090.1 GCA_913063435.1 uncultured Actinomycetales bacterium
GGCCGGCACTCCGAAGCGTTCAAGCCAGGCCGCGGCGGTGTTCTGGCTGTCTTCGAGCAGGGATGCGATGTCGACGGTCAGGTGCACCACCGGGCGGGTGCCGTTCACACTCGGCAGCGCGATGGTGCCGTCGGGGTTGGTCGCGGGGGCGAGGAGGTTGAGCATCAGGCGTAGGGCGTCGATGTTCTGTCGAGAGGAGAACCGGTGGTCCATCGCCTCGCGGGGTGTCTCATCGGCATGGATCGGATTGCCCAGCACATCGATCCCGATCACCTCGGACTCAGACTTTGCGCGGGAAACTTGATCAAAACCGTCTCCGTTTGGCCAGGTTTCCGGCGCAAACTCACCCTCGGCGTCGCTGAACAGGTCAAGGTCACTGCCCTCGGGGATGTTCTCTTCGGTGCGCTCTTTCTCACGCCCGGCGCTGCCGCCTGATGTGTCACTGTCACCGTCACTGCGCCCGTGTTCCTTCGCCTCAGCGCGCACCCTGCGCAGTGCGGCATCGAGGACTGCCTTGAACTGGGTGCCGACTTCGTCGGGCAGCAGCCCGTCCAGCCGCCACATCCCGTCTCCGATGCGGGACAGGTGCAGATACGCCTCCGAATCGCGTTTGCGTTCATCACGCTCGACCGCGGTGGGGTCGAACATGTGACACCACGCGGTCAGGTTCTCAGCGAAGTCTTTCGCCGGCAGGTGGGTGGCGATTTCCACGATCGTGTCCGCATTCGCCTGCAGTTGACTCCGCACGGTGGGGAACTTCCGGGCGGTCTCAGCCAGAATGTCCACATGCCGGGAGGTCACCTTCCCGTCGGCATAAGCGGCGGCCATCTCAGGATGAGCCCGCATTGCCGTTCCCGTGATCAACGCCGACAGGGCTCGGTGCTGGGATTCATTGGAGTTCGCGGTCATCCATTTGTGCGCGGCCTTCGCCCCCTCATCAGCCCACACACCAGACGATGCGAACCGGTCGCCCAGGACTGACTGGGCGGCACCCATACGCCGGGACTGGGTGATCATCTTCAGCACAAACCCACCCAAGACTGAAGGATCCAACTCCGTGGGATCAGCTTCGCAGAGCACATCCAAGCCGGCCTCGATCTGATCCAGGGCCAACCCGTAGCGGCCTTCCGGAGTCAGATGCGAGAATGCGAACATGAGTACGATTGTAGATCAGAGGTCTGACACGAGTCAACCCCCGACACCACTATTTTCCATTGCAGTGCAACGTTTTCCACAGGCTTTGTTATCCACAGCCTGTCAATCACCGAGATATCCACAGAAACCGGAACATGACTTGCCAAGGTCACTTAAAAACCGCCCCGACATCCATGTCTCACCTACGAATGACATCGCTGCCTTACCGCCGATCGGCCCCGAGCCTCCGGTGCGAACGCCACTCGCTCACTGATGTGCTCGACGTGCGTCCGCCGATCGGCTTAGCTATCCCTGTGAGGTACTGGTGGGTGAATCAGAACCAGACCTTCACCCATGAGGTGCAAGGGGGCTATCTCTGGTCGCCGAAACGGCGCTCCGATGGCGCTCGTCACTACTTCTACGACACGATGACTCAGGTTGAGCCCGGCGATGTGGTCTTTTCTTTCAAAGACACCCGGATCCAGGCGATCGGCATCGTGCAGGGCAATGGATACGAGGCCCCCAAACCCGTTGAATTCGGATCCGTCGGTGACAACTGGTCTGAGATCGGTTGGCGGGTCAACGTCGCATATTCACTCCTGCCATCAGCCGATCAGATCCGCCCGAAGGATCACATGCGGCTCCTGCAACCGCTGCTGCCCGAGAAGTACTCACCGCTGCAGGCGAACGGCAATGGCATTCAAAACGTCTACCTCACGGCGGTTCCCGATCCCATGGCATCTGCGTTGATAGACCTCATCGGTGCTCCCGCCAAGCAGGTAAGAGACATCGCACGACACCTCGACCCAGAGCAACAGCGGCGCCAGGCCGAGGCGGCGATCACGAACGCCATCGAGCGGTCACCGATCGAAGAAACTACTCGCCAGGCGCTGATCTCAGCGAGGCGTGGCCAGGGTCGGTTTCGTGAAGAGGTTTTGGGTGTCGAGACCAAATGTCGGGTCACAGGTGTCGAGGACCGCCGGCTCCTCATCGCTAGTCACATTCGCCCATGGCATCGGTGCCCGGAGAACGAACAACGCCTTGATCGCTTCAACGGCCTTATGCTCACTCCGACCTTTGACCGGATGTTCGATCGTGGCTTGATGACTTTCGAGGACAACGGAGATGTCCACCTCTCGGCGTCTGTTCGCCCTGAAGTGGTCCAGCGAATCGGACTAGCCGGAGTGCGAAATGTCGGTCGATTCAGACCCGAGCAGGAGTCGTATTTGGAATATCACCGCGACATGATTTTTCACCAGAGCGCCTAGCTCGGTTTCTCTAGCCGCTCCAACGCCATGCTGCCTATCAACCTGGCGACGCAGTCGATCGTGAGATCAACTCACGCATCTGATCCACACTCTCGGCCAACACCGAAACGAGCCGCGGACTGACCTCACGATCGGCCAGGATGTTGAGCACCTGGCTGTAGTACCAGACCGTCTGCTCTGGAGTTGCCGTGAACGGCTCGAGGTAGTCAATCCCGAACAAGCGAATATCCGACACTAGAGAGCGAGCGTTGTGGGTTTTGTCTGCCGCCGTCACCAGCAGAGCTGATGGAGTGGATGTCTTTAGGTGCTCGAGATATCGAGTCTTGCGCGCAAGCCATTCCTCCTTCGCACCTGGATCGTCGGACATTGAGTCGCTGCATTCGCGGACGATGCCCGCAACTGTTGCCCCGAAGTGCTTCTCGATGTCAACCAGGCGCGCTTCGCCACCCTGGTCTTCGGCGGCGTCGTGAAGCAGCGCTGCAATGGCCTCGTCTTCACTGCCGCCGGCTTCGAGCACCAGGCTGGAAGCGGCGAGCAGGTGAGAGATGTAGGGGATCTGGTCCGGGCCCTTACGCACTTGATCCGCATGGATCTCGGCGGCGTAGGTCAGGGCTTGGGTGTATCGGTCGGTGAGTCGTCGTTGCATGTTTCCTCCCGTGTTGTGAATTGCTGCCAAACCCTCTTCGCGAATGCCTCTAGGGCTTCATCGCTGGCGAAGTCCTCAGGTGTGGGGCGGATGAACATCCGCCGAGCTTCACCGTTCATGTCGTTCCCCCTTGCATCTCGAACCTTCCGCGGGGCGGTTGCCCAGCGCGGCTGCTCTTCCTCCGGGGCCACCGATCGCGAGCGGGCGGTTGGCAGACGACCAGCCGGAGGGCTTCACGTCGTCTTCTCGAGCAACTACAGCATCTCACAGGGGTCTGACGTCGCAACGTCATCGCTGTTCATCCCACTCATCCGGATGGGTGCTCTTCGGGCCCAAGGGCGCTATCCGACGCCGAGCGGTTCGCCTTTGAACACCTCTGATGCGTGCCAGGCAATGTGATTCTCATCAGGCAGGTGAGTTCCCGGCCGGGGCCGCAACACCCTCCCCTGCAATTCATAGACAGCCTTCGCCGCGTCACTGGAG
>CAJXYI010000091.1 GCA_913063435.1 uncultured Actinomycetales bacterium
TCCTATCGCAGCGAATACGGCCGGCATTGGATCTCGGCCATGCCGACGAATCTGTACGGCCCGAACGACAACTTCGATCTCGAGACATCGCATGTGCTGCCCGCGCTGATCCGCCGCTTCCATGAAGCCAAGGAATCGGGTGCGGAGGTGGTAACTCTGTGGGGCAGCGGCACTCCTCGCCGAGAGTTCTTGCACGTCGACGATCTTGCGGCGGCCTGTCACCTGCTGTTGAGCGCCTATGACGAGCCGGGGCATGTCAATGTCGGGGTTGGGGAGGATGTGACGATCGCCGAGCTTGCCGCGACCATTGCCGATGTCGTCGGCTACACCGGGTCCATCGCCTGGGATACCGCCAAGCCTGACGGAACCCCGCGCAAGCTGCTCGATGTGTCGCTGTTGAACTCCCTCGGATTCACCCCGTCGATCGGGTTGCGCGAGGGCATCGCGTCGACCTACGACTGGTATCTCGCTCAGGGGGAGTGACAAGCCAACGCGCCCCGCTAGGGCATATTTCTGACATCAGACAAGGATTCTGAATTCAGATAGACTCCCCTCATGACTCGCATCCAGATCCGAGATCGAAACCAGCTGACTGTGCCTGTGGATATCGCGAAGGCCGCGGGGATCGGACCTGGGAGCGTATGCGAGGTGGACTACCGAAACGGCGTCATCACCCTCACACCTGCGGACCACCCCCGGTCACGACAGTTAGCCGACTTCTACGGCGCGGCCCGTGGCGCATGGGGGGAGACAGACGAGGAAATCGAGCAGCAGCTGACCTCTGATCGCGAATCATGGAACCGCTGACCGGCCTCGAACGGATCCGAGGCAGCCGCGTCTACCTCGATGCGAACATCTTCATCTACTTCCTCGCCCCATCGCCGACCTGGGGAACGGCGGCCGGAACGCTCCTGGCCGCTGCCCAGAGCGGGGAATTCACGGCTGTCACCGGAGAGGCCGTGATCGCGGAAGTCATGGCAGGTCCCTATCGGGCGAACGATCAACTCATGATCCGCTCGACCCAGGAGTTCTTCCGGCAGCCAGGGTTTCTCGAAGTCGTCGGCCATGACGAGAAGGTCTGGGCTGACACAGCGATGCTCCGCGGAACACTCGGTTCTCCCTTTATCGATGCCCTCCATGTGGCGACCGCCAGCGCCAGTCACTGCACCTATCTCGTCACGAATGACGACCGGATGAAGCCTGCGCTCGGTGTCGACGTCGTCACCCTCTCTGAATTCCGGTAGTGGCCATTCGCGAGAGGTGTGGCGTGGTTGCCTGCTTGCCGCCGCGTCGGGTGCAGCAACCCCTAGGCTGAGGTCCATGTCCGAGAAGGTCGCACTCATCACCGGCATCACCGGTCAAGACGGCTCCTACCTCGCCGAGCAACTGCTGGCGAAGGGGTATGTGGTCCACGGGTTGATCCGGCGGTCTTCCACGTTCAACACCTCCCGCATCGACCATCTATATCGCGATCCGCATGATCCTGAGGCGCGGCTATTCCTGCATTACGGCGACCTGACGGACGGTTCGCGCCTGGTGACGCTGCTGGAACGCATCGCACCCGCAGAGATCTATCACCTCGGTGCGCAATCCCATGTGCGGGTCAGTTTCGATGAGCCCGAGTTCACCGGTGATGTCACCGGACTCGGAACGACGCGACTGCTCGAAGCGATCCGTGTGTCGGAGGTGCCGGCGCGGTTCTATCAGGCGTCGAGTTCGGAGATGTTCGGGGCGAGCCCGCCGCCGCAGGATGAGTCGACGCAGTTCTATCCGCGCTCGCCCTATGCAGCGGCGAAGGTGTATGCGTATTGGATGGTGCGCAACTATCGCGAGGCGTATGGGTTGTTCGCATGCAACGGGATCCTGTTCAACCATGAGTCCCCGCGGCGTGGTGAGACATTCGTAACCCGCAAGATCTCGATGGCGGTAGCCGCGATCGCGACCGGCCGGCAGAAGGACCTCTATCTGGGCAATCTGGATGCGAAGCGCGACTGGGGATATGCGCCGGAATACACCGATGCGATGTGGCGGATGCTGCAGGCCGACGAACCGACCGACTATGTGGTGGCGACGGGAACCTCCTATTCGGTGGGCGACTTCGTGCGGATGGCGTTCGAGCATGTCGGGTTGGACTGGGAGAAGCACGTGAAGTTCGATCCGCGCTATCTGCGCCCGACCGAGGTCGACGACCTGATCGGTGATGCGTCGAAGGCGAAGGAGTTGTTGGGGTGGCAGGCGGAGGTGCTGCCGCCAGAACTGGTCCGCATCATGGTCGATGCCGATATCGAAGCCCTGGGATAGGCCGGCAGTCCGGAACCCGCGTCGCCTTCCGCTTCACGTGTTTCCGCGGAAACACATCAGGTGCGTTAGTCGCTGGGTTGGCGGCCATTTGCGTGACAAGTCGCTGAGTTGGCGGCCAACTGAGCGACCAACGCTGTTTCCGCGGAAACAGGAAACGATCCCTTAGGAGATGACTTCGCGGATCTCGAGCCCCGGTATCCCTGAGAAGTCGTCGGGGTTCGCGGTGAACACGGGTAGGTCATGGGCCAGTGCCGTAGCGGCGATGAGCGCGTCGAATGCTCGTGCTCGGGTGGTGCGTCCGGAGGCTCGAAGGGCTGCGGCTACCTCTCCAAAACGCCGTGCGCACGCATCATCGAATGGCAGCGGATCGAAGGAGGACTCGGTCATCTGAAGAACGAGTTGGCGGCGTTGCCGCTCCTGGCCATTCGACGTGACCAGTGGTCCGGCGCTGAGTTCAGCCAGGGTCACGGCGCTGATCACTGGGTAGGTCGGCAGGTCGGATTCGCTGAGGTGTCCGAGTGAGATCACCACGCTGGTGTCGAGCAGTCCGATATGGGTCGGAGGGGTCACAGCTCGAGGTCCAACACGGTGACGAGATCTTCCCGCAGGGAGTGAACATCGATGGGCGGCACAGTGCTCCAGCGATCGAGGAGTGCTCGCGCGCTGAGGCGAGGCTGGGGTATGGGTGTGAGACGAGCGATCGGGGCGCCATCGCGGGTGACGGTCATCGACTCTCCAGCCTCGACACGGGTGAGGACCTGGCCACCGTAGTTGCGCAGTTCCCGAACGGTCACCTCGTCCATCTCGGCAGTGTATCACCGGTGAGACAGTTCCTTCCTAGCCATCGAGGACACCCGCGCTAGTCGCTGGGTTGGCGACCGAGTTGAGGGACCAACGCTATTTCCGCGGAAACAGGGTCGATGTGGGCCAATCCGTGGCTACCCCTATCGGGAGATTCTTGTACGACTCGTACATGTCGGAGATGGCAGTCAGTCAAGCCAGGGAGCATCTCGCACGGGTGATTGACGATGCCACGCGCACAGGTGAGCCGGTGTACCTCACGCGTCGCGGTCGCCCCGTGGCTGTCGTCGTCGATCCCACTGTCTTCGAACGTCTCCTTGC
>CAJXYI010000092.1 GCA_913063435.1 uncultured Actinomycetales bacterium
TGAGTTACCTGAATGGTCGCTAACTCACCGAGTTAGCGACCATTCAGGTAACTCAGACGCGATGTGGTTGGGGGTGGGGCGGGGGGATACGAACGAGGTGAAGCCGGGCACCGGTAGCCCATGGCAGGATCATCGCTCATGTCCTCGTCCGAGATGTCCCCGTCGTCGTCCGAGTTGTCCGCATCGATGCCGCCCTCCCCCCTCATCATCGTCGCGCCACCACGATCAGGGGCCGGTCTGCTCGCTGGGCTTCTCGAAGCCGCCGAGGGAGTCGGCGCCGGTCCCCTGAGCCGTGGGCATCTTGTCGACGATCTGCCCGGCATGAGCCTGGCCGATCGTGATTACGCGTCGCATCGACTCACCGCACAGGATGCGACTCAGTTCTACGAGGCTGACGGCGACATCATCGAGTGGTCCCCTCGCCTAGGGCTGCGCCTGGGGTTCCTCGCCGCGAGCATCCCCGAGGCGAAGTTCGTCGTGATGTGGCGTCGGCCTATGCCGACCATCTCGTCGATGATGCGCGCCTGGCGCACCGGCCGGTTCGCCACCGTCACCGACCTGCCGGACTGGTGGGGTGAACCCTGGTCCTTCGGGTTGACCCCCGGCTGGCGCGACCTGATCGGCAAGCCGCCGGCCGAGGTGTGCGCGCGGCAGTGGGCCGCCTATGCCGGGGCGATCCTCGACGACCTCGACGGTATCGACCCTGCGCGGGTGCTCACCACGAGTTATGAGCGCCTACTCGATGATCCCGAGGCCGAGGTCGAACGCATTTCGGCCTTCGCCGGTCTGCCCACACCGCAGATCCCCGATGAACTCCCACTGTCGTCGGGAACGATCACGCCTCCCGATGACCGCAAGTGGACCCATGACGCCAGCGAGATCACCGCGGCGTTCACACAGATCGAGGAGGTGCTGCAGCGGTTTCGCACGCATCGGGATGAGTTCGCTCCCGAGCCGGAGATGCCCGAGCCCGAGCCGCAGGTGCGCCCCGAACAGCAGCGCACCACCATGGCGAGTTCGGGGACTCCATTCTCCTCGCAACACACCACGACCTTCCCGGAGCTGCTCGACAAGGGGAATGCCTCGGTCGTCGTGACGACCTATAAGTCCGGGCACGTCATCTTCCTGCGCCGCGACCAGGAGGGGAAGCTCAACACCGAGTTCGCCTCCTACAACCGGCCGATGGGCGTGGCACAGGCTGGCAGCCGGCTGAGCATCGGCACGGGAACGTCCATCCTCAACCTGTCGAACACACCAGCCTTGGCGGCCGCGCTCGAACCGGCCAATGTCAACGATGCGGTCTACACCACGCGCTCGGTGGTGAATACCGGCGACATCGCCATGCACGAGATGGCCTTCGCCGGTGAGCAGTTATGGTTCGTCAACACGCGTTTCTCCTGCCTGTGCACCGCGGATGTGAACTACTCCTTCGTGCCGCGCTGGCGGCCGCAGTGGATCAGTGCGCTCGCGGCTGAGGACCGTTGCCATCTCAATGGTCTTGCCCTGCGCGATGGCCGGCCGCGGTACGTCACCGCGCTGTCCCAGACCGACACCCCCAACGGTTGGCGCGAGTTGAAGGGCACCGCCGGGGTCATCGTCGATCTGCCCACCAACACGATCGTCACGCAGGGATTGGCGATGCCGCACAGTCCCCGCTGGCATGACGGCAAACTCTGGGTTCTGGAATCCGGCAAGGGCTCCTTGGCCACGGTCGATATCGAGACCGGTGAGGTCACCACTGTCGCAGTCGTACCGGGCTTCACCCGTGGCTTGGCCTTCATCGGGCCGTATGCGCTGATCGGGTTGAGCCAGGTGCGCGAGAGCGTGTTCTCGGACCTGCCGGTGACCAAGACCGCCGATGAACGCAACTGCGGGGTGTGGGTGGTCGATACGCGCAGCGGCGACATCGCCGGTTTCGTGAAGTTCTCCGGCGTCGTACAGGAGATCTTCGACGTGCAGGTCATCCCCGGTCTGCGCTGGCCGACGATCCTGCGTGAACCCAGCGAGCTCACCGCATCGAGCTTCGTGCTGCCCGATGAAGCGTTGGCACAGGTGGCGAAGCCGGCTCAGCAGTGAAGAACTACGACAGGATGTTCTTGCGGTCGAAACGCAGAACGGCGACACCGGCGAGGATCGCGAAGAACACGATGGCATAGCCCGCACCCAGCGCCATGTCATCCCACACGATCACCGTGCCCAGCGCATCCGACCACGAACCGCCGTAATCGGTCGGCAGCAGCCGCCGCAGATCACCGAGCGGCTCGATCGCATCCAGGATGTTCAACACGATGACGAGCACCACTGCCCCACCGACCGCACCGAGTGGCACATCCGTCGACACGCTCAACACGAATGCGATACCCGCGGGGATCAGCAGCTGCACAGCCATGTAGCCGGCGATGATCGCCAGGCGCTGCGCGGATTCACCGGTGGTGAACGTTCCACTGATCGGGCTGCTCAGCGCAGCGGAACCGAACGCGATCCAACCGATGATGAAGGACGCCAGCACGAGGGTGAGCATGACGAGAACGGTCAGAATCAGACCGACGATCATCTTCGCGCGCAGGAATCTCCGCCGCGGCACCGGTGCGGCCAGCAGATAGCGCATCGTCGACCAGTTGGCCTCACTCGCGACGGTGTCACCGAGGAACATCGCGGCCAAGATCGTGAGCAGGAAACCTGACGCGAAGAACAGCATCGTCAACGTGAAGTTCCACGCGCCGTTCGTGGCCAAGCCGACCAGATCCAGATCGCCATCGCCGAAGCCACCACCTCCGCCACCTGAAGCCGAAGGCCCGAATTTCACGGCGGCGACCACGATCAGGGGCAGGGCGATGACCAGGAGGAAGGCGATCAGGGTGCGCTTGCGGCGCACCTGACGGATGAACTCCGTCGACACGGTCAGGGTGTCGCGGCGCGAATAGGTGGCGCGCTGCGCCTCACCCGAGGGGATCGTCACGTCACTCATACCGTGTGCCCCTCTCCGACGAGTTCCAAGAACACATCCTCCAGTCGAAGCCCTGTGCGGCCGGCGAGCAGTTCGGCGACCGTGCCGGTGGAGATGACCTTGCCGTGGTTCATCACCACGACATGGCTGCAGGTCTGCTCGACCTCGCTGAGCAGATGCGAGGAGATGATCACCGTGCGTCCGGTGGCGGCGTAGTTCTGCACGACATTGCGCATCTCGCGGATCTGCGGTGGATCCAATCCGTTGGTGGGTTCATCGAGGAGCAGGATGTCCGGGGTGCCGAGCATCGCCTGCGCGATGCCGAGTCGCTGACGCATGCCCTGGCTGTAGGTGCGCACCTTGCGATCGATCGCATCACCGAGTCCGGCGATCTCGAGTACCTCGTCGAGGTTCGCCTCACCTTCGCGTCCGCTGGCCC
>CAJXYI010000093.1 GCA_913063435.1 uncultured Actinomycetales bacterium
CCACCCCCTGCATAGCCACCACCCCCGGCACCCGACCCTCGGACTGAGGTGAATCCCCCCGTTCCACCGGAGGTTGCATTTGCGCCACTACCAGTTGAACAGTTGTAACTGTTTGTCCCTCTTCCTCCTCCTAAAGCACCATTGGCATTATCCCCATTCGCGTCAGCAAAGTGGCCATCCGGGGCTACAGCATCCCCACCTCCGCCGCCCGCAACCACAACTCGGGAGCCACCAAATTCGATCTGGGTCGCGCCACCTCCGCCCAGCTTCAAACCCGTAGATGCGGTGTTGGCACCACCATTCGGGAAGGCGTTACCGGAGTCTCCTTGAGCTGGCTGTACTCCAACCTCGATCGTCAGCACGTCTCCTGCTGCGAGCGAAGGAATCGTGCCCGAAAAATTCGCACCCCTCGTCCCGCTGCTGGTACCTGCGCCTTGAGCACCCTCAATGTTGAAGGCGACATTCGTCAGGCCTCCAACAGGGATGGTCCAGGAATTGTTCAGGCCATTAGCCGTGAAGGTTAGTGTGCATGTTCCGTCTCCGTTGTCGGTAATGCTTGCACTACTGGTTCTCAAGACATCTGCTGAGCAGTTCCCGCTACTGACCACAGCCGCCTGGGCGGAGGGAGCGGTTGCCACCTGCACAGTAGGGATAAGCGCGCCCAGCATCGCCATGGATGCGACGATCGAGAGCCATCGGCGGGTCTGCTTAGTCCGGCCTCGATGATCACGACGACCGACATCAGCACCACTGATCGCAGGCGCACTCCGGGGCATGGAGACACGCTAAGAACCGACTGACGTGCCCTTTCTGGAAATGGTCGCTGCGACGAACACTCTTCGGCGTCTCACACTCGTACGACCAATTCGGTGCTTCCTGCGTGAGAGACCAGGTCCACGCTGCGTGCAACGCGAGTCAGGTTCGCCAGACCGAACCCGGCGCCCGCCCGGGTCACCGCGACTTCACCGTCGGAGCGCACCCGCAACTCGATCCCGTAATCCACCACGCTCAGGCCGATATGCACGCGCCTGGACTGCGCATGCCGCAGCGCATTGGTCAATCCTTCGCTCAACGCGTCCGAGATGACACTGGCCACACCCGGACGGCTATTCATGTGCTCCATCACACTGGGCGCAGCGTCGATGTCGATATCCAACACACTCGACCAGGCCTGCACGATGGTGGCGATCCGTTCGCCCGCATTGGCCACCTCTGTTTCCCGACCGAGATCGCCGAGGCGTCGCTGAACCAGTCTCAGGGCATCGCCCGAGGTGAGGCCCTGCTCCGCGGCCTTGAGCAATTCGCTCTGGATCGGCCCATGCAAGAAGGCGGCGACCTGACGACGACGTTCGATCGACGACAGCCGCAGATCCTCGATCTCCTGCGCGACCTGCTCGACCAGCACGGCCTGCCGCTGCTCATCGGCATCGATCGCGCGACCGATGGCCGCCACCAACGCGATCCCGACGGTCTCGACCATGGCGACAGGAAGGACGGTGGAGATGTACCAGCCGAATTCGATGCCCAGGATGTCCATGGTCAGCGCCACGGTCGTCGGTGCGAGCAGACCGACCACGGCACCGGCGGCGAGGACCGTCCACCCGTTGTGCAGGGCCGCAGGTAGGCGCGACCACGCCCTCCGGAATAGCGACAGCACCACGATCACCACCGTCACGGCGACAACGAAGTTCGCCACCGCTGCGGCTACCCCGTGGGCCACAATCACCAGCGGAATGAGGGGCACCTCGAGCACCAGCGCGGTGACCCACGGCGAGGGAATGCGCAGCCGACGCCACAGTGCCCCGATCGCCAAGCGTCGATCGGGATCTGCCGGTGCGGCGGGGATGAGCGCATCATCACCGCGCGCGAGTTCGTGGCTGCGTGAGCGCACGATATCGCGGGCCACCCGTCGGATCTCATCCGAATCGACGTCATCGCCTTGCATCGCGGCGGTCATTTGCGCGACCACATCGGCGACGAGCACCCGATCATCGGATTGCTGATCGGCACGGGCCACCTCTCGAACAGATTGCAGATGCGCTTCCGCGGTGCTTAGCCTGCGCATCACATCGATGTGGCGGCGATAGGTGTCGACGAACACCGCGATCACCCCGAGTAGGAACGGCCCCACCACGAGGTTGATGAACACCCGATTGGCAACAGACGAGTCGGCAGCACCGAAGATCGGTCCCAGCCAGACGACGAGTGCCAGCCGCACCGCACCCAACCCGAGGAACACCCCCACTGCCACGAGTGGGCGTGATTGCCCCACCTGTCGCGGCAGCACCGTGCGGGATGCCACCCACATGAACACACCGATGACCACCTGGATTCCGATCAGAACCAGCAGCCAGATCACGTAGTCGGCACTCGAAGCGTCAGGCTCCATTGGCAGGCTGATGAGCACCGCCGGTGCGAGGATCAGCCACCAGGACCACCCGGTCAGCGCATTCGCGCCGCCGAGTTGCCGCCACCACCGGCGCCAACTCACGCGCCGGATTCCCCCGATGCGAATTCCCCCGGCGCGACATAGCCGAAACGTCGCGTGTAGAGGTTGGCGGCCACCACGCGGCAGTTGCCGGCGGAGTCGTCGAGTCCGAGCGTGGCGAAGATCCGATTGAGTTGGCGCTCGACCGCGCGCACCGATGTGCCCCTGGATTGTGCGATTTGGTGGTTGGTCAAGCCCGCCGCCGTCATCCGCAACACGATCAACTGCGCTTTGGTCAGGTCGGCAAGGGCATCATCGCCCTCGGAGGTTTCCCGCCGTGGCGCAGTGGTGTCCTGCAGGCTGGACTCGATCACCTCGAGTAGTCGATCTCCCGATTCCAGCATGTCCTTCTGCAGATAGGCATACCCCTGTGGCGGGGTGATGGTGCGTTCGAAGGCCAGGGCCGCGGGGTAGTTGGTGAGGAACACGATGCTGACATAGGGCGCCTGGGCCCGCAGGATCGTCGCGAGCTCGACGCCGTTGGGTCGCTCTCCGAGATCGATATCGGCCACCAGCACATCGGGGTCGATGCCCTTGAAGTCCGCAATCGCTTCGTTGGCGGTCGCAGTGGCGAACACCTCGAACCCGGCTGCGGTCAACGCCATGGTCGCCAGGGTGCGGATAGCAGCCTGGTCTTCCACGAGAAGGATCCGGCGTGGGGGGACGCCCATGGGAACAGTGTGTCGTGGCCGCGAACACCTACGGGTCGAATGTTCGTTTTCGCGACATTCCAGGTGGTGGTCGGTTGGTCCAGTGTTGGCCGGTGGTGGTGTTGGTCAGCGTCAGTTCGTGGTTGGCGTCGCCGGTGAGGGTCCAGTGCCCGTGATGGATCATGTGGTGGTGGAACCAGCACAACCCGGCCAGGTTGTCCATCGTGGT
>CAJXYI010000094.1 GCA_913063435.1 uncultured Actinomycetales bacterium
CTGACGGGCGCTCAAGTGTTGCCGATCATCGAAAAGTAGACCCGTAGCCGCAATCGAGGAGTAGGGCACCTCAAGGATTGGATGGTGATTTTCATGGAAGATCGGGCTGAGATCAGGACTTGGCATCGCGGGGATGGGTTGAGCAAGAGATAGATCCCCGGACGGTCGGGAATTTCACGGGTGACGGTGGATCGGTGATTGGTCTCTGACCGGCCGCCGAAGTATTCCCTCCCTGCGGTCGCGGTGTCATTCACACCGGTAGAGCCGCTCGTGCGGGCGACGCCGTCGATGCCCGTGGCGGTGATTGCTGAGCGGATTAGCTGGTCGGGGTCGGTGACAAATCTGATCCGGCACGTGTGCCGGATCAGGTCTGATCACATTGGCCGGTGGATCCTGCCGATCGCCTGGATTACCGCCCTGGGGGACAGGCGCAGTGTGATCTGTGGTTCCCGTCGTAGGAGATTCCGTTGGGGTATGGGCAGACTGGTTCACCATCGGCGCTGGTGATAGTGGCCTCGGGCTGACGGTTCTGACCTCCTACCCATTTTCGGTCCGGCCTGATTGCGAGTCGGGTGTGGTGCAGGTACAAGTTTCATCGTATTCGGTGGGTGTCTTGTCAACGAGGCTGGAGTGCCGGCTTACGTGGTTGTATTCGCGATGCTAGTCGGTGAGTTTGACACGTGCGTGCGGCAAGCTCGGGAACGTGGTGATGTTCAAAAACTCGTCGCGTAGACTTGAGTGGAATGATTCGACGGCCCCGTTCTTTCACGGCTCTCCTCGTGGGATGAACGCCAGTTCCATGACACCGGCGGCCCACTGGGCCGCGCCTCGGCAGGTGAGTTCGGGCCCGTTATCCATCCGCAAGACTTTCGGCATGCCGCGCACGAGTGCCAGGCGTTCGAGGATGTCGACGACGTCTTCCCCCGTGATCGACACATCCACGGTATCGTCCAGGACCATCCGGGTTTGTTCGTCGAGAATGGAGGCGATCTTGAATCCAGAGCCGTCTTCGAGGTGGTCGGCTTGGAAATCGATCGCCCATACATGACGCGGATACAAGGCGGCGGTGGGTGCGTCGCTGGTGGAGCAGCCGCGGCGTTTACGCCGCCGCCTTTGGGGCACCCGGAGACCTTCTTCGCGCCATAAACGCTGGGTTATCGTGTGATTCACGCACCACCCATAGGTCCGGGCGTGAGCGTGGGCTTGCCGATATCCTCACCGCGGGTGCTCCTTCGCGAACGTACACGACCAGGTCCGCAAGTCCGCGTCAGGATCCGCTGCCTTCTGGATTGCCAGGGGCCTGCGATAGATCGAGCGTGGCGGTTCCACGACCTGACAGACCTTGCGCTCGGACAGTCCCAGTTCGCTGATCAGTCGATGGGCGGCGGCCCGCTTAGCACGCGGGCTCACCATTTTCCTTGGCGATCTCCTTCAGCGCTGCTTTCTCCACCTCCGCGTCCGTCAGCAGCTGCTTCAACGTGGCGTTCTCGGTGTCGAGTTCCTTCAAGCGTTTGGCGTCATCGAGGTTCATGCCGCCGTAGCGCTCCCGTCACCGGTGGAAACTGGACTCCGAGATGCCCAACGTCCGGGATGCAGAGGCGAAGTCCTCACCGTTGGCCAGGAGTTGGTCGGCCTGGCCCAATAGGCGCACGATCTGCTCAGGAAACTTCCTCCGATGAGTCGTCATGAGGCGCATCCTTCCGCCAGCCACGCTGGCGATCAGGACTCCCATCAAGACTGGACCGAAAAATCGAGGTCATGCCCGTTCATCGAGGGGTCAATTCAGCACAAACTGAGGATTGGAGATCAAGCACGTGTAGAGGATTAATCACCTGGGATTGCTGTCGGTCTGGTTGACACTCTTTGTGCGGGGGCGGTTTCAGTCGGTCGTTGCAACGCCTAGTGGGAGGTGTTGTGGTGGGTGTTGGTCGGGTGGCAGCGCCGAGGGCGGTTCAGGATGAGTTCTGGAAGGTTCACGCTCGTGGTGTTCGTATCAAGGATGCGGCGTTGGAGGCGGGCGTGGATTACGAGGCGGCACGGGAATGGGTGAGTCAGGCGGGTGGGATTCGGCCACGTAGGCGCCCGCCGTCGGGGCGGTTCTTGAGCCTGCTCGAGCGTGAGGAGATCGCTGTCGCGTTGGCGGCTGGTTGCAGTGTTCGGGCGATAGCCCGGTCGTTGAACCGCTCGGCGTCGACGATCAGTCGGGAGATCCGCCGTAATCGGCAGCAAGGATCCTCGTCGACGGGGTCACCGAAGGGGTCGTATCGGGCGGTGTTGGCGCAAGGTAAAGCTGAAGCTCGTGCGCGGCGCCCGAAGGTCCGCAAACTGGCTCAGGACCCGGTCCTAGCGGGGTGGGTGGATCAGCAGTTGCAGCGGCGCTGGTCTCCTCGACAGATCGCTGAAAGGATCCGCGTGGTGTTCCCTGATGATGAGGACATGCGCATCTCGCATGAGGCGATCTACCAGTCCTTGTTCGTGCAAGGCCGCGGTGGATTACGTAAGGAACTGCATGCGTGCTTGCGTTCTGGTCGGGCCGTGCGCCGGCCTCGCCGCAAACTCGGTGATCGCCGGGGAGTGATCCCGGGGATGGTGATGATCAGCGAACGTCCCGCCGAAGTCGCCGACCGCGCCGTGCCCGGGCATTGGGAAGGCGATTTGATCATTGGTAAGAACGGCAAGTCAGCGATCGGCACGTTGGTGGAACGCTCAACCCGGTTCGTGATGCTGCTGCCGCTGCCCGGACCGCACGACGCCAGCGCCGTGGCTGCCGCCATCATCGAAGCGATCAACGCGATGCCCGAACACCTACGCAGGTCCTTGACCTGGGACCAAGGACGCGAACTGGCCAAACACGCGCAGATCACCATGGCCACCGACATGGCCGTGTTCTTCTGCGACCCGCACTCACCCTGGCAACGCGGCAGCAACGAGAACACCAACGGACTCTTGCGCCAGTACTTCCCCAAAGGAACCGACCTATCGGTCCACTCACCCCAGCACCTAGCCGCCGTCGCAGCCGAACTCAACGAACGCCCCCGCCAGACCTTGAACTGGGCGACCCCCGCCGAAGCACTCAACCAACTACTAGCCTCAGCCGCCTAACCGTTGCAACGACCGGTTGACCACAGGGGGATTCGCTTCGCTTCCCCCCGAATCCGCGGGAATCTACGCGAATCACCCAGCTCGTCGCCCCGCTCGAGGCCTTGCGATGTTCTCCGCTCGAGCCGCAAGGAGCCGCGCGACG
>CAJXYI010000095.1 GCA_913063435.1 uncultured Actinomycetales bacterium
A
Organism: uncultured Actinomycetales bacterium; assembly: GCA_913063435.1. Lineage (GTDB taxonomy): Bacteria > Actinomycetota > Actinomycetes > S36-B12 > S36-B12 > M55B157. Next base: position 2 of record CAJXYI010000095.1, read on the forward strand.
TGATCGACAACGCGATCATCGGTCATGCGGGGGAGTTGCACCCGAGCGTTATCGAGGCATGGGGCCTGCCCGCCCGCGCCTGCGCGATGGAACTCGACCTCGATGCGCTCATGCAGCGCGCCCCGCTCGTGCACCCGGCCCCGGGTTTCTCCACCCACCCGGTCGCCAAGGAGGACATCGCGCTGGTCGTGGCCGAGAACGTCACCGCCGCACAACTCGAGCAGGCAATCCGCGAGGGAGCAGGAGAACTCCTCGAGGACGCGCAGCTCTTCGACGTCTACACCGGAGACCAAGTACCCGAGGGCCACAAGTCCCTTGCCTTCGCGCTGCGCTTCCGCGCCCCGGACCGCACCTTGGCCGCCGAGCAGATCGCCCAAGCGCGCCAGGGCGCGATCGAAGCCGCGGAGGCACTCGGTGGCCGGCTGCGCTAGTGCCACACACCCATGTCGGGAGTTCCTAGCGTGCGTTATTGGGTAGCGCGGATAGTCGCGGCCGGCTGGTTGCTGGTCCTGGTCCTGGGCTCTACCGCCCCGGCGAACTCCGAGGTGATTCAACCGGCGTACGTTTTCGGTGACTTCGTTCTGCACGCATTCGGCTACTTCGGTCTGACCGTGCTGTTGGTGTTCTCCCAGCGGCAACCCCGGATCTGGATCACCGCAATCATCGCGATGCTCATCGGCATGGCGATGGAGGGTGTTCAGGCGCTGACCCCGGACCGGGCCATGGAGTACTCCGACGCGCTGGCGAACGCTGTGGGCGCCTTGGTCGGAGCGGGATTCTTCTGGTTCCGCGGTTGCTTTCGCACCTCGTCACCAACTTGAGCTGCCGCCTTCCACTGCCCGCCAGCAGTACCAGGCGACCACGCTGCGGTAGGGCCGCAGTGGGTCACCGAGCGGTTCGAGCACCTTCGGATCGATGTCGCCTTCTGCGCCGTGCACGATGTTCCAGCCTTTGCGCATTGCGAGATCGCCGGTGGGCCACACATCGAGCCGATGCATGGTGAACATCAGGAACATTTCAGCCGTCCACCGACCGATGCCCCAGAGTTTGGTCAGCTCGGCGACCACTGCGGTGTCATCGGGGTGGGTGAGCGCCTTCTCCAGGTCCAGAGCACCGGTGTGGATCGCATGAGCCAAGCCCTTGATCGTCTTGGCTTTCGCTCCGGACAGTCCTGCGGATCGAAGGTCCTCGTGTGATGTCGAGTGAACCCTTTCGGGCGTGACCTCTCCGTCAAGTTGGTCGGTGAGTTTCGTGGTGATGGAGTCCGCTGCCTTTACAGACACCTGTTGAGCGATCACCGATCCGACCAGTGAGTGGAACGGAGTCAGAGATGTTCGAACGCCCTTGCCGATCGAACATAGGGGAGAGATTTCGACGATCTCGGCGAAAGCAGGGTCGATTTCAACAATGTGCGCGGCCGCCTTCTTCATCTTGGCTGCCGAGTGAGTCACGCCAGCATGATTCCAGGCTGGGCTTGCCCGCCCACACACCGTCCTGAACCAGTCGGTAAGCACGATTGGATCCGATGAAGTGGGCACCGTTGGCACCCTGGCGACTGCCGGGTCACAGGCCCAGGGGGTGATGGGTCGGTCTATGCGCGTATGCGTATAGTTCGCTGCATGACGAGTGTCGCTGTCGCCGGTGCGTCCGGCTACGCGGGCGGAGACCTGCTTCGCTACCTGGCCCAGCACCCCACCTTCGACCTAGTCGCCGCGTGTGCTGGCGGTCGCGCCGGCGAGCAGTTGGCAGCGGTCCACCCGCAGTTCGCCGGGACCGCGTGGTCGGATCTGGTGCTGGACGAGACGGATGTCGATCTTCTCGACCGGGCCGATGTTGTCTTTTTGGCCCTCCCGCACGGGGAATCTGCCGCCATCGCTAGCCAGTTGTCTGACTCCACGGCAATCGTTGATCTCGGTGCGGACTTCCGTCTACGCAGTTCGCAGGCGTGGAGTGATTTCTACGGCGGTGAGCACGCTGGCACCTGGACGTACGGTCTCCCGGAACTTCCCGGTGCCCGGGAGAAGATCGCAGGCAGCACGAAGGTTGCCAATCCCGGCTGTTACCCGACGGCCGTCTCCCTGGCACTCGCTCCGCTGGCACGGGCAGGTGCTATCGAAACAACGGACATCGTGGTCGTCGCCGCATCGGGAACCTCCGGTGCCGGACGTAAGGCCAGCGATTCGCTGCTCGCCACGAACGTGATGGGCTCAATGGCTGCATACAAGGTCGGTGGTGTGCACCAGCACACCCCGGAGATGGAACAGTCCATCGCCATCGCGGCCGGAATCGACACCACCGATGTCTCGTTGTCCTTCACGCCACTGCTGGCCCCCATGCCTCGAGGCATCGTGGCCACCTGCACGGCACTCACCACAGGAGCGCACGATCCGCGGGCAATCATCGACGCCGCCTACGTGAATGAGCCATTCATCACCGTTCTCTCCAAAGGTCAGTGGCCCAGCACTGGATCGGTCAGCGGTACCAACAGCGCCCAGATCCAGGTGGCGCTCGATGAGCGGACCGGTCGGGTGATCGTGGAATCGGTTATCGACAACCTTGGCAAAGGCGCCGCCGGTCAGGCGATTCAGAACGCAAACCTTATGTTCGGCCTCGATGAAAGCGCAGGCATGGACGTGATCGGGGTTGCGCCATGAGTGTTACTGCCGCGCAGGGTTTTCGCGCCATCGGGCTTGCCGCGGGCATCAAGGCCTCGGGCAAGCCCGACATCGCTCTCCTCGTCAACGATGGCCCGAGTGACGCTGCTGCTGCGGTCTTCACCAGCAACCGCTTCCCGGCCGCACCGATTCTGTGGTCGCGTCAAGCGCTCGCGGATGGAACAGCGCGCGCAGTGATCGTCAACTCTGGCGGCGCCAATGCCTGCACCGGTCCGCAAGGTTTTGCTGACAGCCACGAGATGGCCGAGCGAACCGCAGAAGCGCTGCAGTCGACCGGACTTGATTTCGGTGCCGGGGAAGTGGTCGTGTGCTCGACCGGGCTGATCGGCGAACTGCTGCCGATGGACAAGGTCCGTGCCGGCATCGACGCCTGCGCGGGCTCACTGTCCACCAACGGTGGAGAAGATGCGGCGGCCGCGATCATGACCACCGACACTGTTCCCAAACTCGCTGTCCGCGAAGGCCACGGGTACGGGATCGGCGCGAGGGCCAAGGGCGCAGGCA
>CAJXYI010000096.1 GCA_913063435.1 uncultured Actinomycetales bacterium
GGCGCCTATACCCACGCGCGGATGTGCGTCTTCCCCAGCAGGTACGAAGGCTTCGGGCTACCTGCGCTCGAAGCGATGGCCAGCGGAACACCGGTGGTGCTGTGCGATTCCTCCAGTCTCCCGGAGATCGGAGGAGAAGCGGCCTGGTACTTCGAGGCTGGAGACGATGCGGTTCTGGCCAAGCAGATGGCCGCCGTGCTCGACGATCGCCAAACCACCGAAACGCGAGCCGCGCAGGCCCTTGATCGCGCAGCCTCCTTCACCTGGGCCAACTCGGCTGCGAAGCTCGCAGGCGTCTATGCCCAAGCGACAGGTGGTAAATGATGGCTCGGCCGCCGGAATGGTTCAAGAGGTTAACGATCCCCCTCGCCGACAAGATCGTCTATGCCTCCGGGGCCTACGTCTCGACCAAGTCCACGTTGAACGATCTCAGTTCAACCCTGATCGTCTTCGACGGCGAACCGGGCGGAGCCGCAGACGAACGCCTTCTTGAATTCGCACGTGCCATCCGCCCGATGACCAGTCCAGGACTCGACCTCATCCGGGTGGGCGGACCAACTGACGGTGGGTACGTCATGGCAGATCCTCTCGCAGCAGGTGGTGCCATCTCGATCGGTGTCGGCTCCGATGTGAGTTGGGATCACGAAGTCGGCGCTCGCGGCATACCGATTGCACTGTTCGACCACACGGTCCGCAAGCTTCCCGCTCACGTTCCAAACGGAACCTTCTACCGCCTCGGTATTGGATCCGCGCATGGATCGAAAACTCAACCACTGGATCAACTCCTGATGATCGCTGGCTTCACTGGTCGCGAGGATCTGATGTTGAAGATGGATGTAGAAGGCGCTGAGTGGGCAGCCCTGACCCAACCCGGGCTCGCGGACTTGCAGCCCTTCGCCCAAATCGTCTTGGAGTTACACGGAATCGCGGGCTTGAAGGATGAACGCTCAGCCGAACCGGTCCTTGCTGCAGTAGAACACCTCACCAAGAATCATGTGCCGGTGCACGTGCACGCAAACAACTATGACGAACTCGTCCGCTTCGGCAATTGGTGGTTTCCCAACGCCATTGAGCTGTCCCTTGTCCGCAGGGACATACTCACCGATGCGCAGCCAGCGGTGACGATGCGAAGCGATCTTGATGCTCCGTGCGACCCTCGCGTGACGGAGATCGATCTAACGGCGCTGACCAGGCTCTAGGAAACTTCTTGCGGGGGGAACCGCTCCAGTAGAGATCCGAGCGTCTCGAACCCGATTACCGAACCGTCATTGCCGAGCAGCACCACGCGCCGCGCCTTTGCCTCATCGCTCGCCCCGGCGATGGAGGGGTGCCATTCGTTCCAGAAGGATCCGTTGGATAACCAATCGGATGTCACCCATTCCATGAGGCCGCCCACGCGGCCCTCGAGTCCTCCCAGACCAACGAGGAGGCGTGTGCAGTTATAGACCTTTTGCGCATCAGGTTGCCCGGTGGGGAACTCCGCGCCGGGCGGTAGGAAGGCGCAGGCGACAGGCAGTGAGGAAATCGGCTGCTCGGCAACCGGCTTCACTTCAGCCGATGACCAGAAAGGTGGATCCTCCGGATCCGGCGCGGCCCAGAAGACGGAACTGAGTTGCGACATACCGCGTGGCAGCAAAGTGTCGGCGGTCATAGCCAACGCAATAGCGGCAACGCCGGCCCACCGCACCAGGGTCATGCCCGTGCGCCGCGAATCGATGGCCATCAACGCGACGGGCACCGTCACGGTAGCGATCACCACGGCCACCATGTAGCCCATCTTCTGCGCGCCGTAGTTCGGCGCGGATCCGGTAAGCAGAGCGTCGAGAATGGTGATTCCGACCGCGTAGGAAAGGAGCAGTAGTAGCGGTCCGAAGGCCACGAGTTGCTTACGTAATCCGACGTCCCAGGAACGCGAAACCAGCCAGGCGGCCCCCACCAGCCCGGCGCCCGCCAGCAGAGCCAAGACCGGCCCCACCGACTCAGTGCCTCCACCGGCATCAAGTAGCGGAATGTCCAATGCGGGGATCAACCCGGAGGCACGAACACCGCCGGCGGCTCCACCGGCAGGACCTGAGGCATCAACAACCCCTACCCCCAACACGTACAGGCTGCTGGAAACCAACGCGTCCCACACCACCGCGGTCACCGCGAGCATCGCGGCCACGGACAGCCAATCGCGGCTGCCGTGCACCAGCCTGGCCACCACCCAGACCCACCCGGCAACCAACAAAACCAGAGCGATGCCGTTCAACGGGAACCACACGGAAGAAGTGGCGATCACCACGATGCTGGTCAGCAACCGGGCTCTGCCCCGACCTCCGGCAAGGAAGACCGCGGCCCAGAAGGCGACGACGAGCAGCACGTATTCCAGCGTCATATGACCGTAATCCAGCAACACCGCTGTTGCTGGGACCGAGACGATCAGGCCTGCCCAGATCGCCGCAACCGGCACCTTGCCTCGCACGGCACCAGGAGCAAGCGGCCGTCGCGGAATCCCGAATTCGGCGAAGGGAGCCAGCGCCAGCGGCGCAAGCGCGATCAAAAGGAACTCGGTTCCGATCACCGCGTTAACCGCCACGGCCACTTCGTTGAAGCCGCCCAGCAGCACTTCAGACAAACCTGCAGCAGCCGTGGCAACCAGAACGATGATCAGGACCAGCGGTCCGCCGGCGTACCCGTTGAACTGCAGTTCCTGACCCGATGCCAATTGCGCGGCCAGGTTCAACCACTTGGCATTGTCCTCCGCATACGGATGCGCAGCCAGCCAACCGACCCCGGTCAGCGGACCGGGTGATCCGTCTGCCATCAACCGCATGGCGACCATCACCAGCGCGATCACCGCGACGGGAACGAAAACCACCAGCAGTTGTCGGCGAAGGTTCCGCCCGACTGTGCCGTGGCGGTTCATCCACCAGGCGAAGCCCACGATCACAGCCATCCCGAGAAACAGACCTATCTGCAGCTCTCGAAACGTCCACCGAAGATCGAACGCCAAGGTCGCTTGAATCGAGGCACCCAGCAGGGAAATCAAAACCAGGAACGCGGTGATAACCCACGTGAGGCTGCGCGCCAAGACGATGGCGGCCGCTAAGAGCGCGAAGAACGCCAGAAGGACCGCGATACCGAGCACCTAGGCAGCCTAATCGTTCACGCACACTCCCAATGGCAG
>CAJXYI010000097.1 GCA_913063435.1 uncultured Actinomycetales bacterium
GCGACCGCGACGAACGCGATGCCCCAACGCTTCTCATGGGTGTGCAGCCCCGGGGTGACGAAGCGCCAGAGTTGGTATAGCCAGATCGGCGACGCGATGACGATTCCGGTGATGGCCGCTACCTGCAGTTGCAGGACGAACGGGTCCGCCACACCGGTGAGTGCGAGCGTGACATCGCGGCCTTCCTCCTGGGCTTGAGCTACCGCACCTTCGAAGGGCTGGGATAGGAGCGCGAAGATGTCGGGGTACAGGATCCAGCCGACCACCATTCCGATGACGATCGCAACGGCCGACTTGACGAGCCGGGAACGCAGTTCACGCAGATGCTCGGTAAGCGGCATCGCCGCTTGCCGATCGTGTCCTCGTTCGCGAATGGCCACCGAAGGCCGTTAGCCGTCGGAGCGGCTGCGTTCCGGTGCCTCCGTCGTCTCGGAAACTCCGGATGCCTCGGTGCCGCCCTCACGCTTCGTATCGATGGCTTCGGGCGACGGCTCCTCGCCACTGTCGACGAGTCCCTTCGTTTCCGACTTGAAGATTCGCAGCGAGCGGCCCAGACCGCGCGCAGCGTCCGGGAGGCGCTTGGCGCCGAACAGCAGGACCACGAGAGCGACGAGGACGAGAATCTCCCATCCACGCATATTCCCTGGAAACATTCGGCACTCTCCTTTGCGGTTGACCCGTTTGGCAGTCTAACCCGATGAGGCCTGCGCGGCACGCAGGTACTCGGCCTTGGACCGGGCTTGCCGTAGTACCTCGGTGCGCAGATCCGCTGGTTCGAGCAACGAGACCAGACCCCCACGCCCCAGGACGTACCGCACGAGCCAACCGGCCGAGGCGTAGGCGATAGACCCGGTTGGCCAGTCCGTCCCCGCGGGTCCATTCCATGACCCACCGTCGGATGCGACCGGATCGGTGTCCCAGACCCAGGCTGCCTCCGGGGCGACCGCTATCCGGGCGGTGTTCGAGTCAACTGGCCTGACGACGGCAGCGGCTACCTCCTGGGGGACCTCGAGAGATTCACGATCCTGGTGGCCCGGTGGGGGTGGCGCTGGTGATGCGGTCACGATTCGATCGAGCCGGAAGGTACGCAGAGCTTGGGCCTGATCGCACCAGGCCTCGATATAGACCCGGCCATCGACCGTGAAGCTTGCGCGAGGCGCGATCCGTCGAGTGGTGATCGCATCCGAGCTCGCTGAGGCGTAATCGATGTCCAATCCCCCACCAGTCGCTATCGCCTCGCTCACCCGGGCGCTGATGGTGCTATCGATTTCCGACTCCGCCACGACGTCTATGTCGATCGCCCCGTCAGCACCGGTAGACGATTCGACCTTCGCAACGGCCGACTGCAGGGCAGCGCGATCATGGTCACCGGGTACCTGAGCCAACAGGCGCAATGCCACCACGAGCGCGGCCGCTTCCTCACCGGTGAGACGCAGCGGGCGTTCGAGCGCAATGGGATCGAGGACGTGGATGCGATCGTCGTCCCAAAACTGGATGTCGACAAGTTGGTCGGGTCCGTAGCCGGGAACTCCGCAGACGATCAATTGCCATAGGTCCGTGGTCAGTTGTTCTTCGGAGACCGAGAAGTGTGCGGCTGCTTCGGTTATGGTCACGCCATCATTGCGCCGCAACCACGGAACCATGGCCAACAGCCGTGCCAGGCGAGCCCCTGCGGTCTCGCTCATGTGTGCACGTCCATCAAGCGCTCGATCCCCTCGAGGGCATCCACCATGGCGTCCGACGGCGCGATCAATTGCACGGACGGATCGGCGCGCCACAACATCCGCAGCAACTCAGAGCGGGGAGCAGTGATCTGCCACGCATCACCTTCGAGCTGATGCGAGGCGGCGAGCTTACGCAGTTCGGCTCCTGTGCCATGAGGGATCAGCAGTGTGGCTTCGACCAGATCGTCGGCATCAACCGCTGTCAATGGTGAGCGTGGTGCCTTGCCATGTTCGCGTGCTGTGCACTCTTGCGCTGTCACCGTGACCTGACCGGCGATTCGCGAAATACGGAAGACCCGCTCATCGCCTCGAGCGGTATCCCACCCCGTGAGATACCAGTGTCCGTCCATCGATCGGACCGTCCAGGGTTCGACGAGCCGCTCCTCGCTGTCCACCTGCCCGGGCTTGCGGTAGGCGAACCGCACGACTTTTCGCTCACGCACAGCGCGCATGAGCGGTAGCAGCGCCGCATCCCCTGCGGAGATGGAACCGATAGTGCGTGGTTCCACGGAAGCCTCGGGCGTGGTAGCGAGGGCTTCGATCTTTCGTAGTGCGGTAACGGCAGTTGGTCCCAAGACGGCTTCATCCCACACTCTTGCTGCGATGGACAAGATCGCGAGTTCATCGACGGTGAGGTCGATGTCGGTCTGGGCGTATTCCTCGGAATCGATGAGATAGCCCTGGACTTCTCCGTGCGCATCGAGGATCGTCGCGACAGGAATACCCATCGCGCGCAGTTCTTCCTTGTCGCGCTCGAACATCCGCTCAAAGGCCGCGACCTTGGCGTCCGGGTCGTACCCGGCAACGGATTGTTGGATCGCCGAACGTGGCACCGGATGGCGCGCAGCCAGCAACGCGATGACCAGATTCAGCAGCCGCTCGGTGCGCGATACGTCCATGGGCTTAGCGGACGTCCACCAAGTCGATTATGAACACCAGCGTGCAGCCCGATAGCCGATGCCCGCCCCCGGCGGGCCCGTAGGCCAACTCCGGTGGGATGACCAA
>CAJXYI010000098.1 GCA_913063435.1 uncultured Actinomycetales bacterium
ATCAACGCCCAGGCCGACAGGCATGTCGACACCCAGTCACCCGGCTTCACCCACCTGCAGCACGCCCAGCCGTTGTCCTTCGGGCATGAACTGGCCAAGCACTCCCATGCGCTGCTGCGCGATGTGGACCGGCTCGCGGACTGGGACAAGCGCGCCGCGCGTTCACCCCTTGGTGCCGGTGCCCTTGCCGGATCGAGCCTGCAACTCGACCCCGAGCAGGTCGCCACGGAACTCGGTTTCGAGGCAGCCCTAGCGAACTCCGTCGATGCGGTAAGCGATCGGGACTTCGTAGCCGAGTTCTGCTTCGTGGGCGCGATGATCGGCGTGCACCTCTCGCGCATCGGCGAAGAAGTGATCCTCATGGCTAGCCGGGAGTTCGCCTGGGCGAAGTTGCACGATGAATGGTCCACCGGATCGTCGATCATGCCGCAGAAGAAGAACCCGGATGTTGCCGAACTCGCCCGCGGCAAGGCCGGTCGGTTGATCGGGAACCTCACGGGGCTACTCGCCACCTTGAAGGCGCTGCCTTTCGGCTACAACCGCGATCTGCAAGAAGACAAGGAACCGGCGTTCGACACCGTCGATCAACTGCTGCTCGTCCTCCCGGCGATGACCGGCATGGTCTCCACTTTGGAGTTCGACACCGAGCGAATGGCTGCCTCGGCCCCGGAGGGATACGCACTCGCCACCGATATCGCTGAGTGGCTCGTGCGCGAAGGTGTGCCTTTCCGCAGCGCCCATGAGATCGCCGGTTCCTGCGTAAGGGCAGCCGAGGAGCGCGGCGTAGAACTGTGGGACCTCAGCGATGAGGAACTCGCAAACATCGATCCGGCACTCACCCCGCAGGTGCGCACCGTGCTGAGCGTCGAAGGTGCACTGAATTCCCGCGCCACGTTCGGTGGCACCGCGCCTGCGCGGGTCCGCGAACAGATCGCCGCACTACAAGATTCCTCCACCACCGCTCGCGACCGCTGGAGCCGCTGAGTGCGCTACGTCATCACCCGGTCGCTGGCCGGTGCCTGGTTGGTGGTGCTGGTCGTCGGCTCGGTGCTGCCGGCGGACACCGAGGAGATACAGCCCGCGTACGTCTTCGGTGATTTCGTGCTGCACGCCTTCGGCTATTTCGGGCTTACCGTCCTGCTCGTCCTAGCCCAACGCAATCCGAGGATCCTGGCCAGCGCGATCGTTGCGGCGGTCGTCGGTCTCGCACTGGAAGGCATACAGGGAATGACCGCCGATCGAGATCCGCAAGTCATGGATGCCCTCGCCAACTCGGTCGGTGCATTCGCGGGCGCTGGCTTTTGCTGGGGCAAGCGCTGGATCGACAGCGGCCGCAAGCCCTGGGACCGAGCCCCGGTCACCAACTAGAACTGCCGCCTTCCACTGCTCGCCAGCAGTACCAGGCGACCACGCTTCGGTAGGGCCGTAGCGGATTCCCGAGCGGCTCGATGATCTTCGGGTCGATGTCGCCCTCGGCCCCGTGCACGATGTTCCAGCCCTTGCGCATCGCCAGGTCGCCCGTGGGCCACACATCCAGGCGATGCATGGTGAACATCAAGAACATCTCCGCGGTCCAGCGACCGATGCCCCACAGCTTGGTCAACTCCGCCACCACCGCGGAATCATCGGGATGGGTGAGCGCCTTCTCCAGATCCAGCACACCGGTGTGTACGGCGTGTGCCAGACCCTTAATGGTCTTGGTCTTGGCCCCGGACAGCCCCACCGACCGCAGCTCGTCGTCCGGAGCTTCGATGATCCGCCCGGCCGTGACTTCGCCGTCCAGGTGATCGTGCAGTTTCTGGGTGATGGAGTCCGCAGCCTTCACCGACACCTGTTGTGCAATGACCGAACCGACGAGCGAGTGGAAGGGCGTGAGAGTGGTCCGAGCCCCTTTGCCAATGGTGCATAGGGGGGAGGTCTCGACGATCTCGGCGAATGCCGGATCCACTGAGACGGTGTGCGCGGCCGCCCTCTTCATCGTCGCCGCTGAGTACGCCACGCGCGCATGATTCCAGGCCGCAGATGGCGGACCGATAGTCCCTAGTGCGGAGACTCGGGGAACTCGTCGCACCGCGTGTCCACGCTCCCGATCGCACCCTGGAAGCCAAGGACACAGGCCAATCAGGGGAGACTGTCAAGGATGCCGGGAGCGAGTAGTGAGGGGCCCAACTCCGCTAGGCCGCACCCCTCGATTCGCGTGCTGTAGCCCCGAGCCACCCCACAACGCTGGCAAGACCTTCTTGGAGGGGAGCAGGCTCGACATCGGGGAAGATTGAGCGAAGCAATGTCGGATCGTTCCTGCTGTTGCGCACATCCCCAGGACGCGCCGGCCCATGCTCCACACTCACGCCGTCAGGGAAGAACTCCCCGATCAGGGTGACCAACTCGTTGATGGATATCCGGTCACCGAACGCCAGATTCACCGACCGATTCCAACTCACCCTTCGCTGCAGCGCCTGCTGGATCACGGACACGACGGAATCGACGTGGGTGAAGTCGCGAGTTTGTTCCCCATCCCCGTCGACTCGCAGCGTCTCGCCTCGCAGCGCGGCCCACACGAACTTGGGGATTACCGCGGCGTAGTCGTGGTCGGCCCGTTGCAGCGGCCC
>CAJXYI010000099.1 GCA_913063435.1 uncultured Actinomycetales bacterium
GGTCGGCGCGCTCGTGCTCGCTGCCTACGCGATCGGCAAGCATGGAACGGCGCGAACCTTCATGTGGTGGGTCGCGATCGCTGTGGCACTCTGGGCGTTCTCGGTGCGCGAGTTCTCTGCGATAACCATCGGCGCGATCGCGCTCTTCGCACTGGTGACCACCGCGCTACCGCGCTGGCAACGTATAGCCAGCATCGCTGTCTTGGTAAGCGGAACGATCGCTGTCGCGTACTGGCGAACTCTGCAGGTCACCGAAACGCCTTCAACGCTGCTCTTCGACCTCGACCGATACGTCTACCTCGCCGCACTACCCATCACCCTGGGAGTACTGACGCTGCCGGTGATCGCCTGGATCCGACCGATCCCGCTGCTGCGCGGTTTCGATCGAACCCGCTGGATCCTCCTCGCGGTGAGCATGATCGTGATCGCTTCCTTGATCGCAGCCGGAGGAGTCTTCATCGCGGGCAACTACTTCCAGCAAGTGCCTGCATACTCGTCGGTGATTCCCGGCACCCCGGAAGGGATCTACCCGCTGTGGCTGTGGGGAGTGATCGTGGCGCTCGGGGTTATCGCTGCCCTATGCGCCGTGGTGGTGCTCACCGACCTGGTGATCTCACGTGGTGTTCCCACCTTCCGGCGAGTGCGCGAATGGTCGCGCAATCCGGGCCTGTTCCTTGCTGCGGCTTACTCAGTTGGCAGCGCCCTCGCCCTGGTCGCCGCACCATTCCTGATCGGCATCCCGGTGTTCGACCGATACCTGCTCGGCCTGGTGGCGGTTGCGCCCGGTCCGCTGCTGTGGTGGGCGGACAAGCGTGGCGCAGTCCGGCAAGGCGCCTTGTTGCCCGTCGTTTCATGGATTTTCCTGCTACTTGTCGGGCTCATCGCCGTGATCGCCGCCGGGCGGCTGGATAGCGCCCGCTGGGCGATGGCCGAGGAGGTCCACCGCACGCAATCCATTCCGCGCGGCAATATCGACGGCGGTTTCGACTGGTACCGCTTCCACACCGAGGGCATCCCGCGCCCTGAAGCCTGGCCGCCGCGCTACACCTGGTGGTCCTTGGACGATAACCGCGCCGTGTGCGTGACCATCACCTACGAACAACCACCACCCCCTGGAATCGCCACCTTCCCCGACGATTCGGTTCCCACACTGCTGGAGCGATCGGTGCGTTTGCCGCTGAGCACGCAAGTCCTGGTCGCCAAGCAGGGACCGGACGCATGCTGATGATCGAGGGATTGTCCCTGGAATCGCCGATGGCCGAGCAGCGCTTTCTCGAAGCCGAGCTGGGTTTGCGCTGGCAGCAGGTGGATCCTCAGGAACTAACCCGGGCGCTGCGAAGCGATTCTCCGCGGGCGCTCATCGTCTCCGACCCGAACTTGTATGCCGAGCCCTTGGCCGATGCGCCGACGGGCGCGGCGGTGGTGATCCAGATCAGCGACGAAGGCTATTCCCCCGAGCGACGGGCGATGCTCGACATCCCGGCCGTACGCAGCATCTTCCGGCACTACGCACCGCAAGCGGCAAGCAAGGCACAGATCACCAGCGCGATCTTCGGTTTCGCGAAGGATGCCCGGAACTGCGATGTTCCGGCGCGATCAGCGCTTCCGCTCTACCGATCGGGATCATCGGTCCGCGCACGGATGAACACGTGGCCGAGCGCCGGCTACCACAATCTGCCTTTGGGTTATACCAACGCGTTCGCGGCCGCCTGGGATCCAGCAGCCGCCGCGAACACCGACCGTGCGATATCGGTCGTCTTTCGCGGCAACCGCGGATTGGCCCCGCGCATCGTCGGGACTGCCGCCGCCCTGCACATGACCGATTCGCAGGTGACGTTCGTAGAGGACCACGCTTGGTCGGGAGCAGGGGACCAGGGCAGCGCGTACGTCCAAGAACTCACCAACGCTCGTTTCGCACTCGTGCCCCCGGGTTTCGTGAACGCCGAGACGTTCCGCTACTACGAGGCACTTCGATCCGGGGCGCTGCCGATCGAGGTCAACGTGGCGCTGACTCACCAGGGCGTTATTCCATTTCGGACGGATGCCACCATCCGGGCCCATAGTTGGCAGCGCGCTTTATCGATCGCTGCCGCGATGCCCGAGACCGAACGCCGATCCCGGGTCGCCGCCGCGCAGGCGGCGATGGACCAAGCCTTCACCCAGGCCAGGGACCAACTCGTGCGATCCATGGAAGGCTGACGACGTGCTCATCTCGGTCATCACCGTGGTCAAGGACGACCTCTCCGGTCTTCTGACGACCGGCGAGAGTTTGCGATCCCAGGATTTCGGTGACTGGGAGTGGTTGGTCAAAGACGGTGCGAGTACCGACGGCACTGCTGAAGCCCTCACCGAGTTGCAGCCAGCACCCGCCTGGCAGGAGTCCGCTGCGGATTCCGGCATCTACGACGCCATGAACCAGGCCCTGCCGCATGCTCGCGGCGAATGGGTGCTGTTCCTCAACGCCGGGGACACCCTCAGCGAACCTGTCACCTTGTCCCGGGTGGCACCGATGCTCGCCGAGAGCCCCCGGCAGTGGGCCTTCGGTTCTGTGCGCAACATCGCACCC
>CAJXYI010000100.1 GCA_913063435.1 uncultured Actinomycetales bacterium
CGATCGAAGTACGCCGGCCAGCCGACCGGCAGGTACATCTCCGCACGCTTGGACAGCAAGAGGGATCCACCGGGGATGAGGTCCTTGGCCCTACCCCATAGTTCGCTTCCGCGGGACACGGCTTCAGCGTAGTTGCGATGGCCGGAGGGTAGTGTCGAGCAGCACTGCAAGACGTTGAGGGATGGTGGTGAGGGCATGCTCGATATTGCGTTCCTCATCGCCTTCGTGGCCCTCCCGGTGGTGATCTGGTGGCTCTCGCGCAGCGTGCTGTTCCTGACGGTGGGACTGGTCCTCGGTTTCGGTCTGGCCGGCAACCTCGTGCAAACCCTGATTGCGGTGGGCGTGGGCTGGAATGTGCGGGGCCTACAGGTGCTGGGCCTGATCGTGATGCTGGTGCTCGCGGTGCTGGCTCGCCTGGTGTTCGCGGACCGCGAAGCATCACTGCGACCACAAATATTCGGTGTGCTGATTCCTGCTTTGGTGATCGGTGCCGGACTGGTTGTGCTGCGTTTGATGGCCCCGGAGGATCCGGGCGCACTGTCTGCCGTGGGTTACTTCATCAACCACCCGCTCGCCGAAGACAACGCCAAGTGGCTGCACCTATCTGCACAGATCGCCGATGGACGAAGTATCTCGTTCAACGGGTATGCGGGTGGGCCCTTGCTGATGATGATGGCGACGCTCAGCCCGTTGATCTCCGTGCTTTCGATGATCTTCTTGGGCGGGGTGAACCAAGTGGCTGTCGCGGCGAACACCGTGCTGGCTGTGCAGTTCTTCCTGATCGCGGCCGTGCCCTTCGCGCTGGCTCCATTCGCGATGAAGCACCGTCGATCCGAAGGAGGTGCTGGGCGCGCTGTTCCGGCAGCGCTGCTGTGGATCAGCAGTCTCTTCTTGGTGCTGGCGAGTACAGTCGTGACGAGTTACGGGCATTTGTCGCAGCAGTTCACTTTCATCGTCCTTACGCTGTGGATCGCGGCATTCATCTCTCGGGCGCCGCGCTGGGTCCTCCTGGCCGCGTCCTTGTCAGTGGCCACCTCGGTTAGCGTTTGGGTGCCTTTGAACATCCTCGGGCTGGCGATCTTGATCGCTGCAGTGGTCCTCACGATTCGCCAGCGCTGGTGGTCCGGGTTGGGTGTTGTTTTGGCGACCGCTCTTGTGACCTTCGATGCGATCGTCTCGAGCGTGGTCTATCTCTTCGGGATCGAACTGACCCTCAGGCTTCCTGCCGTTGGGGGAATCGGCGGAAGCCTGGGTGCAGATGATGAAGCGGCTGCGGCAGTCCCGCGTGATCCCGGCGAGTTGATCGCCTCGGCCCATCTCTTCCGCGCTCCTGGAGCAGCGGAGGAAACCAGTGCGGTGCTGGCCGTGATGGCCGGGCTGGTGGCACTCGGGGCCGCGTGGCTATTGGCGAAGAAGTTGGACCTGTCGGGCCGACAGGCGGCGATTGCGCTGGCACCTATGGGAATCCTGGTCGGCTACACCCTGGCAACTACTGTGGCTGACGCGCTGATTACCGGCTCCTCGCCGAACTACGGCGCCAGCAAGATGGCCTTCACGGTGGTTGTTGCGGTGCTCGCGGCAGGGCTTCCGTACGCCCTGGTGGCCATCGATGCTGATGCCGCCGGTATGTCCGTCTTGCGATGGGCAGCCGCCTTCGTGGTGGTTGCCCTGCTGCTTTTCGACTCCCTCTTGCCGCGGGCGGTTTCGGCGCTCTCACCGCTGCTGTGGAAGGGCGTTGACGCCGCGGCCCCGGTGTATTGGTCCGCTGCAGAGGTGCGTGACACAGGTCAGCAGCCACTGGCCCAAAACCCAATCGCGTGTGTCTTCGCACCGCCCGAGTCAACCCAGCCAACGGCCCTGCCCCTGGGTCAAGAGTCCTACTCGTGCACGCGCCTGCTCATCGGTCTGTCCGGACTAGAGGGTGAGGCAAGCATCATCGGCGATTGGCTGCTCACGGACTGGCAGGGACAAACGCAAAGCTGGGAGCAGTTCCGCGATTCGATCGATATCCGATCCGACGACATTCGGGATCGAGGGATATTGATCATGCGTGAAGACCAAGGATTGGCCGGATTGACCACGGTCGGGGAATTGATCGACCGAAACCCGTTGCCGCCAGCAGGCTGATGTTCTGGATAAGAATTGCCTAGCGTTCGTCTCGTGTGCGCACGCATAACGTCGAAGATGATGCGTCCGTGCAGACGTAGTCACGTTCCAGCAGTTCGGCCACCGATTCGGTGAACCTTCGGTAGGCCGGTGGTTCAGGTGCTGGTGTGAAGCCCTGGGGAATCATCAGGACCTCGGCGGTGGGGAAACACTCCAGTGATTCGCTGAGCAGTTCATCGGACTCCCACGGACGCTGGGC